>JAJYFT010000068.1 GCA_021790815.1 Actinomycetes bacterium | reverse complement strand
AGTATGGGCTTAAAACTCGATGACGTAGTTCAAAAGCAGATCGCGAATGTGTAGTGCGAATCTTCCGAAATGGCGAGTTGCAGCGAGCGATAATTGGTGTTCTTGCAGAAGACGAGCCGGCAAATGGATACTCGATAATGCACCGACTAGCCGATAAGCTTGGAGGGCGATGGCAGCCAAGTCCAGGCTCCGTATACCCAGCGCTTTTAGGACTGGAGGATGCAGGTATAGTGGACGTACTCGAGGTTGCAGGGGCGAAGGTTTACGCTCTTTCTTCTCACGGACGTGAGCTTGCGGTCTTGGCAGAAGCTGCTTTAGAGGAAATTTCGGAAAGGGTACGTTCTCAAGCAGAGCCTGCACCTTCGCTTGGCGCTTTCCTAGACCGGTTTGTGGCAAGTCTTCCTGGCAGACAGTTACGACTCGAAGTTGGTGAACGCGAACAGGTTGAGTTCTTATTCAGAGACTTTGAAAAAGCATTACATGAGATCATGAACAAAAGGAGCAAGTGATGGCAGATGACTTTGAGCGAGCTGCATTTCGGGAGAGAGAGGCTAAACAGATATTACGTCGACGAGTATTCTGGTTACACGCGGTGATCTGGGCAGTAACAAACGTGTTTCTAATAGTTGTGTGGTGGATAACAGGTCACACATACCCATGGTTCCTCTTCCCACTTTTTGGATGGGGCATTGGTCTCGCTGCTCACGGCGCAGTGGCATTTTTACTCGCAAGTCCACAGGACGTAGTACTGAAAAGGGAGCAAAAGCGATTAGCGCGCGGCGAAAGAATAGAGAAATAATTATGCACGCACCGGATTCAGATCCCAAAAAAATTAAATTGAATATAGGTACCGACAGTATTAATGGCACTGAGAACTGGGTATTGCCGGGTTCTCGTACATCAAGGCGGCTTCAGATTTACGGTACAGCACTCAAGGTAGCTTCCCGATATGCCTATGCTTCGTTGCGGGGTAGGTCGAAACAGGCTCGTCTCGAAAGAGTCAACTTGGCTCACATACGTGGAGCCTCTGACCTCTATGAAACCGCCGTAAAATTGAGAGCTTCATTTTTGAAACTCGGACAGTTCGCATCATCTCGATCTGATCTGTTGCCAACTGCATACGTGGATCAGCTTTCTCAACTCCAAGACCGTGTGCCGCCAGCGCCAGCTGCAATGGTGCTTCGTACTGTTAGTGAAGACGTCGGCCCAATTGAGGAACTCTTCACCAAGTTCGATGCTCAATCAGCTTCAGCAGCATCTCTTGCTCAAGTTCATCGTGCCACTCGTAAAGATGGGCGGGAGGTGGCAGTGAAGGTTCAGTATCCGAGAGTAGCAGAATTGGTTCCTCGAGAAGCGCGCGATACCCGTCTTATTCTCAATTTGGCTTCCCGATTTGTGAAAGGCATTGATTTAAAAACAATTGGAAGGGTACTCGAACAAGTTGTGCTTTCAGAGATTGATTATGTGCAAGAGGCTGCCAACATGGAACTGTTTGGACAAAACTTTGCCGAAGAGAGCGCAATTCAAGTGCCCAGGCTGCATCGGGACTTATCGCGCGGCCGAGTGTTAGTTATGGATTGGATTGAAGGTGAGAATCTTGCCCGTGCTTTGGCCCATGCTGACCATGACTTTGCATCTGAGGCATTAAGAGTGCTAGTAGATGCGTTTTTGAAGCAAATTTTGATTGACGGTTTCCTTCATGCGGATCCTCACCCTGGGAACTTCCTTGTACAGTCGGATCCAATCAGGATAGGGATGGTGGACTTTGGAGCTTGCTATCAGTTTTCTGAGCGAACGCGTTTAGCTTTGCGTGAGCTCTACCGCGCAGGCGTCGAAATGGATATGAAAGCGATTGGCCATGCTCTTTACGAACTCGGATTTCGAACTGAAAGTGGCGATGTCGAAGAGCTGATAGCATTTGGAAGTCTATTTGATTTTGATGCAGATGACGATCTAAACCAAGAAGAGAGTTTTCGAAAGCTAGTCGAAGCTTCCAAGGTTAATCCCCTAATTAAGATTCCAGACGAACTCATTATGCTCGGCAGAGTACTTATTGTTCAGACCGGTCTTGTTGCAAAGGTTAAGCCATCTTGGAAAATGGATGATCTTGTGATGGCAAGGTTGGCAGAGCGAATTTAGAGTTGATTGGAGCAAGGGCGTTCCACTACATTAGGTAAGTTACACCCTACTTAACTCGTCAGAAGTTTTATACTATGAGAATAAGCCAAAAATGGATTAAAGAGCTTAGGAAGTAAACTGGTTTGTCCGCTAACCTCGGTCTTCTCCAAGGGTCACTATTGCAATACTGGCAAATGCATCGAGATGACTTCAACTCTTCAACCGGAATTATCCGGTACGGAAATAAAACAATAAAATCAAGACGCCCCGCAACTCTCTAACTTGTCAAGTCATAAAAGTCAGCGACTCCGTGCTCTTAGAATGCGTGTAATTCAATAAGTGGTGTTATAAACCTCTTGTCTTAATCTCTCACCTAGAACCTTGTTTGTCCTCTTAATTCAAAGTGAAGTTTTCTAGAGTACTTGCATGACATCCTTTTACCTCAATCTCTATCTTTGCATATCGTGTACTTTGATATTTACTTAAACTGAATTATCTTATGCCGGTATCTTCTTCTAGAAGCATTCTTTTGATAAACCAGTTATTTCTGTCATTCTAGTGTCAGCATTCGCATTAATTAAGGAAGACATACAAGAAGTACTAGATATATAAATTCCAACGATTAACCTAAAAAAGTATATTCGTAGCCGTAATTATCTACCGTTACACAGTAGTCGGTCGTAAAGCACGATACTGAGTTAAGTGTGCCATAGGCGTGGTTGAAAAACTTAACATAAACTGGCCACTTGACCATTTGGAATTAGAGCAAGTAAATTCATATCCGCCAAGGTTTATAACCGACATACAGAAGCGAAAGTTGGGACAAGATACAAAAGACAATGCGCCAATATTATCTATAAACTGACCGCCTGACTAGCTAGCGTTAGAATAAATGAATCCGTAACCAGTATCATCTTCTGTCATGCTAAAGGTTTTAGAAGGGTACGATACTGAGTTGAGACTAGAAAAATACTCACTATCAATGCGCTGACCAACTAACCACTTGCCAGCATTATTTGTGGTTTGTCCAGATTTGTTTAAGGGTTGATTCTGGATGCACTGAAAGTTGTACCCTGTAAAGCCCTGTTTTTAATTTTCCCAATCGAAGAGATTGGTTTGGAAGATGTTTCACTCGAAAGATGTTTTGTTCCGGTGAATGTGAACGGGAGAACAAGTAACCCAACTACAGGTGCAATTACAATTATTAAAATAATAGTTATAAAAATATTTTTTTGACAAAAGTTTCTTTACCGACATCTGACAAGTTCCCTTCTTGCATTTTCGATGTTAAACTATGATTTCAGGCCAAAAACCACTGTTAGCTGATCTGTTACAGTTTGAGTACCTGGCTCCAAAGGCACTGTTGCAGCAGAATTTGCTGCAAAGTTCAAAGAACCCAGAGCATAAGGATAGAAGTTAGGGCTACTTGATTGATCTGCAATCGAACATATGCCACTGATATGCTCGCCAGCTGCATCAGCCATCGCTTGCGCTTCGGAGTTGGCTAAGACTACTGCATTAGCTTTTGCTGAAGCTTGTAAATTACTAGTATTTGACACCGAAAAATAAATTGATTGAATGCTTCCAGCATTTCCTATTGAATTTTCTGCTTGATCAATAATATTTCCAGCGTTAGCAAGATTTGTAATCTTAACTGAAATATTATTTGATGCGGAATAGCCAGTAATCTGAAACTTACTATTGTAAGTTGGGGAAAGTGAAAAATTTGTAGTTTGGATATCTGAAGACACAACACCTAAAGAAGTTAGTGAAGATATAACTGTTGATGTTTGCGAGTTATCTGATGCCAGAGCAGCGGCGGCACTGCCAGCCGATTCGTTTATAGATATTAAGACATTAATCGTATCAGGCGTTCCAGCTGCAGAACCTGTTGCATTTACTGTTATTTTAGCTATATTAGAAGTACATCCAGTAGTAGTAAAAGACGCTAAAACTACCTTTTGGGGCTGTTTACTACTAAACACCTCAGTTCCCAATATAGAAAATACTGTTGCTACAACAATGAATGCTACAGCTATAATTATTTTGCTTTTCATTTTTACTCCTTTTCTCAATTGTTCTAAATCGATTCTTCATTTCGCCACGTTAATTATCAATAAATAAGTTAGAATAGGCAACTCAACTGTTTTGGAGTTTGTAGTGATTGAACAAGTGTTTTGATCAATAGTTGATTGACTAGTAGCTGATTGACACGAACTGGCTTTAGATACTTCGTCAACTGAGAGCAAAACTTGTTTGGGTGAAGTTGCTTTAACGTAAACTAAAAGTGAACCAGAATTTCCGACGTATTGAGATTTTATCTCGACTTTGCCATTTCCCACCTGTTTCACTGCTTGCCATCGACTTTGGTTTGTACTTTCTTTGAAGAGTAGTAGTAGTGAACTACCAACGTTTAATGTAACTGATGCAAGCTGTTTACCCTCAACTGAATGTAAACCATTAAAGCTACGAGATGAAGCGTTACTTGCGTATAGATACATCGTACTGGCAGTAAATTCACCCACACATTTGTCCACGCTGTTGTGAGATTTACCCAAAGTAATACCAGTGATACAAGTAGAACTGGAGTTTGTTTCTAATAATTTTAACTGTTGCGCGGAGACAAACTGATTGGCAATTTCTGGACCGTTGTAGATCGGTGGAGGAACCTTGTTAAAGATAAAATTTGTTTCAAAGATGACATAGGATCCCAAAAATGCAAATAAGATAGTTAGGTTTGCTGCTATCAAGGCAATCTTTAATCTAATGTTTCTTTTCTTAGATGTAAGTTCTGACTTCTTTTTTATTAAAGTTATTTGAGAAGCAATAAAGCTGTTATTTAATTCGGATTCACTCCCTATTGGAATTTTGTTAAATACATTAGACAACATGGAGTCAACGTCAGCATCGTTGATCGATCTGCTTTTTCGTTTGTTACTTGACATCGCCACTCCTGTCAGTCAATAGAGTTACATCATCTTTTAGTAGCTCTGCAAGCTTTATTCTGGCTTTGGCGAGTTGAGATTTAATGGTGCCGGGACTACATTTTAGAGCTATTGCAATTTCTTTTTCTGGTAGATCTAACCAATATTTAAGAACAATTGCAGCCCGTTGTTTGAGAGGAAGAGTTGAAACAGCTTCGTAAACCTGGAAATCTTTTATTGAAAACATGCTTTTTAACTTTGCTTCAAATAAAGCATTATTCTTTAAAAAACTACTTTTTTTATCCTGAACGATCTGTCTTTTAATTCGGGATTTGCAACCATTAATTACACATATTCGCAAATAGCTGTCTTTGGCTTGATCGTGTCTTATTTTTTTCCACGATTGAAAGGTTGACACGAATGCTTCCTGTACAACATCTTCAGCCAAGTGTGAATTATTTAACAATAATGTGGCTAGCCGAAGTAACCTTACATACTTTTCACTAAAAAGTGTTTCAATACTTTTTTCTTTTGAATCAATTTCATTAATTAATTTCAGAGAACTTGTAGGATTAGATTCGCTTCGGCCTTTTAAATTTAGATATTTTTTCATCATATAATCAGAACTGGTGCGGAGGGAGTTCTTAGGAATAGTTTCCAAGAAATCGTCGTCCTTAAGTACGTATCCAATAACCATATACTATATAAAGACTTCTAACTCTACCGTTTGGTTGCCTAAAGTTTGAATTTTGGCACTAATTTTATGAAATTTGCAGATCAGCTTCTTACATCTACTGGTAATTGTAATATTGGATATCCAGTTTTGAACACAGCCGATTTAGGGATCTGAAGCGGCAATTATTTATAGGCGTAGAACTCTATCAATCGTAGGCACCTTGCACTAAAAGACATGGCGTTCTAAAAGTGCATCCCTGTTGTGAATGTGTCTACACTATTTAATATGAGGGCAATGAGTGTTGTCTCATTTTTAATGTGGGATGTAAAGTAAATTCGGGAGTTAAGTAGCCCTCTTAGGGGTTATGGTGAATTTTGAAGTCTACGTAGGTTTGAGATCATGACATTTTTCAAACGGGCGGAGTTATGTTTCTAGTAGATGAGTGTTGTCGAGTACTTCCAGTCCAGTTAAGAACGCTTGCTAATGTGTGTTGTCGGTCTTGGTAGGTTAAGGAGAATCCGGGTTGGTTTGGTGTGGTTAGTTTGGCAAATGATTGAAACAATAATTGTCAAAGAACCGCAGCTTTACGAAAACCGCGAGCAACTACTTACACACAAATATTTACAGAACTGATATAGATTCACACAATGTAGCAATGAAGAGGCAGATATATAGCGAAAACGCTATAATATAGTAATGGATGTGAATCTGCAACTATCAAATATTGACTTAAAAAAACCGTTCATTACGACCAGTGAGTCCCATACCTCATCTAAAAGAAAGTTGATTGCGGCAAGCGATTTAATAAAGCAGGCGAGATTAAATTCTAGGTTGACTCAAAGTCAACTTGCTCATCTTTCTGGGGAGACACAATCTGTTTTGTCAGCTTACGAAAGAGGTAGACGACAGCCGTCATTTGAAGCTGTAGTAAAGATTTTGATGGCTGCTGGAACCTATTTAGTTTCTCACAATTCAAAGACCACAAAAACAAACATTAAACGAAGGGGAGAGAAACTAGAACAAGTCCTCGAACTTGCAAGCGCATTCCCATCAAAAGCAAGTTCACATGAACTCAAGATGCCAAGGTTATGAGGACATAAGATGGAGCCGCTTATTCCGAAAATATTGACACTCAATGAAACTTTGAAAAAAGCAAAGTTTCCGTTTGCTTTTGGAGGCGCAATTTCTTTGGCTTTTTGTGTCGATCAACCTAGAGCAACTGCTGATTTAGATATTAATATATTTGTAGGAGTTGATGATGTCGACAAGTTGCTTTTAATCCTACCTAAGGATATAAAAGTATCACGGGGGAAGGCCAACACTTTAAAGCGCGATGGTCAAGTACGTCTATCATGGGGCGATGCTCCGATTGATCTGTTCTTGAACACACATGATTTCCATACTGCAGTCGCAAAACGAATCTATGAAGCAGATTTTGTTGGAACTAAAATACCTGTTTTAGCTTGTGAAGACCTTACGGTCTTTAAAGCGTTTTTCGCTCGGACTAAAGATTGGGCTGATATTGAAGAAATGATTCGATCACGTTCGATAGATCCTTCTCAGGCATATAAGCAGCTTTGTCGCCTTTTTGGAGCTGATCATGAAAATGTAAAGACTTATTGCATTATGTTTCAGAAAGTAATCAATGAATAGTTAATTTTACAGTGCATTTGTTCAATTCGCTGTGACATCTGCCGAGTTGCGTATATTTTAGTGGCGGGGATTGGATTTGAACCAGCGACCTTTGGGCTGTGTGGCAGATGGATGGGTGTTATTGTGCCCACACAATCCAAATATCTGTAGGTCAGTACTGTGTGCGTCGTTGATCATGACGTACAATCTGGGTTAACTTAGCAAGGTTCGTTTGACAAATGTTTGACGTAGACTTCCCAATTGATTGCCAGCTAAAAAATAATCATCGTAGGGCAATATGCACAATTCACATCCAGTATTTAGTTCCTTATGCAAGACAAAGTAAGTAACAGTTAAGCCATCGAAAATCAAAAAGTGCTCAGGTATGTTGTTTAGCTTAGGCTACGAGGGTTTAACCGTAGAAAATGTTGTGACCAAGTTAACAACCCTCTTTGCAAAAGAAACGTGGGACATGGACTTTGAAAATAATACCAAAGGGCGAATTAGGATAATCAGATGACAGTGCAAGAGACAATGTGCAGGTTGGCAAAGTGAGCGGAGGTGACATGGCGGTGGCTTCTTTGACGAGAGTAAGGACCTTGAGACAGTACTCGTTGGCATATAAACGACAAGCAGTTGAAACCTATGCCTCCCTTTTGATTCAGGTGGGAAAGGTGCATATTTGCCAAAAGTAGGAATCACTTCTCAGATTATTTTCAGATGGAGAAAGTCATTCCAGTCTGGCAAAATGGATCAAATCGAGACCAAGAGAGCCACAAAGGACAATCATGATTTGGTAGGGCTGGAGAAGAAAATTGCAAACCTTGAAGACTTGAACAGAAAATACAAAAAGGCTTTAAGCATCGAGGGGAAAGCATTAGAGCTGTTGGGAGAACTCGCAACCAAAAGCAACGACACATAGAGTTAGATCTTATTGAGAACACATTTAACAAGATCAAAGAATTACTGGGTGAAACTTTAGCGTGTGAGTTAGTGGGTAGATCTAGGTCTACCCACTACCGCAATAACAAGCTCAAAGACTCTGAAGTTAAAACAATTATCGATACATTCAATTCAGATGAAAACGCAGATAAGCCCATTGTCCAGCTCTATTACGAACTACTTGATAAAGGCATCTATTTGGCCTCAATAAGCACCATATACAGCATTTTCCTCCAACTAGGCCAAGTTGTGGATCGTAGAAGACAAGCAACACATGAGCCCAAGAAAATATCTGAACTTGTAGCTTCAGGAATAAACCAAGTATGGAGTTAAGATATTACGAAACTAAAAGGTCAAAGCAAAGGAATCTATTACTGCCTCTACGTATTGATTGACATATTTAGTCGCTATATTGTCGGCTTTAAAGTAGAGAAGAGTGAATCAACTTTAATAGCTTAGTAGATGATTGAAAACGCCTATGTTAGGCAATGAGTGGACCCTGATGAACTGACAATACATTCTGAACGAGGATCTCCCATGACAGGCGATTCGAGGTGTGCTTTATTTTCATTCTTAGGGGTCACAATGTTACTGTCAAGATCCAGGGCCAGCAATGCTGACCCCTATCGGAATCCCAATTTAAAACGCTAAAATACCACTGGACATTTCCTGAATTCTTTACAGATTTAAACCATGCACGTACATTTTGTGAAGAGTTCATAACTCATTACAACAATCAGCATTACCACTCAGAAATTGCCATATCATCATCCGGTCTCTATTCACTCCCACATTGCACCACAAATTCAAGCAACCCGGAATGAAACCCTAATTTATGCATATGAGCAAAACCCACTCAGATTCAATAATAAAAAACCACAGTTAAAAGAACTTCCAACTCCAACAACAATCAACTGGACACCACGAGTGTAAGAAACATCTTTACCCAATGAACTTGACAAAATCAATGAAAAACTAGTATCTTAATTTACTAATACCTTGTCCCAAAAAGCCTTGCAAGTACCGAGCCGAAAAACCGTAAAGTAAAGAATTTAGCAATGGTGACAATTTATTTAAAATAATAGACAACGATAATGAGAGGTAATTATGGCTATCGAAGTTCCAACCTGGGATAAGTTTATGGTTCCGATTCTTACAGTCCTAGCAGATGGTAAGACGAGGAGTCGTCAAGAACTTTATGAACTTGTGGCTAAAGAAGCTAATCTTACATCTGAACAGAAAGCAGAAGTTCTTAGCTCAGGAACTAAACTTTACACTCACCGAATTGGGTGGGCATTTTTCCGCCTATTAGAGGCTGGCGCAATCACTCGTCCTTTACGAAACTTGCTTCAAATTACGCAAGTTGGTCTTGAATTGCTTAAGACTCACCCAAATGGAATTATATTGACGGATCTGAGACAACTTGAGGGCTTTGCTGACCAGTGGAATAAACAAAATACAGAATCTCTCGATCAAAGCGACTCAGAAGTGCTAGACCCATATGAACTTGTTGAGCGTGGAATTGAGTATATAAATCATGAAGTTGCAAATGAGCTTCTTAGCCGCCTTCACTCACAAAATCCTGAGTTTTTTGAACAGGCAGTAATAGATTTATTGTTAGCCATGGGCTATGGCGGGAAAGACACAAAAACTACAAGAACCCAACTGTCACACGACGGCGGTATTGACGGCATCATAGATCAAGATGTCTTGGGTTTAAGTCGAGTTTATATCCAAGCGAAACGATATGCAGTAGACAATGTTGTCCAACGTCCTGCAGTACAGTCTTTCGTGGGAGCCCTACAGGGACACCAGGCAAACCAGGGTGTATTTATTACGACTAGTCAATTTAGCTCCGGGGCGACAGAATATTGCAAATCACTATCTACTCGTGTCGTGCTTATTGACGGACCTCAACTAGCAAGTCTAATGATCCGATACGGAGTCGGCGTTCAGGTGAAAAGTACTTATCATATCGTTGCAATTGACGAGGACTTTTTCGAATAAATTTAACTTGACGGTTTAAATAAAAAGTACGGTTTAAAAACTACAACATTTTACACAAATTGATAACACAATTTAAACATTAACTGTGAGGCCATAATATATTTACTTCAGACAAGGACGTTGCTAAATTAATGAGCTATTTTGAGAAGTGGTACTCGGTAAATGTGGTTTCTAAAATAATTTGAGTTGGTTTTTGCAGATTTCAATGAAATGTGCTGTTTGTTTTCTGAATGTTTCATAGATTAATGGTAGAATTTCGTGTTTATCAATTTATGGCTGCCAGTTTCCACTGGAATCCGTCATAAATTACATTTAGTGAGGCAAGTCGTTTTAAATTAATTACTCCGCATCTTGTAAACACATCGGTGGACACTCGTTTAAGTCCTCTGGTTCTGGCTTTTCTCCCTCCTTAAAGTGTCTAGTGATGTGAGCTATCTTTCTTTCAACTATCGGACGCTTTTTAGTGTAGACCTCTTTGAACTCTGGTGTTTTTTGGTACTTTCTTGCCTGTGCAAGTTCTTTTTCATATGCGTTTACTGATATTGTTCTGCCAATCTTAGATGTCGTACAATTTTCTTTCAAAGGACATGTCTTGCAGAATTTCTTGAAGCTTGCAACTGATTCATTTTAAGATTTGTAGGTTTGATAATAACTGTATTAGATGCTGGGCAGGTAACTGTGTTTTGATCCGTATCAATTATGAAGTCCTCTTTTGTATAGAGTCCAGAGCGGTTTCTAGCTGGAGTTACTTTTGCTATTAGGTCGATCCCCTTGTCTTTTAAAAGTTCCCGTGATAGGCCATCTCCAATTATTACAGGAATGGAATTATCACCGTCCCTTTCATTATCTGTGATAATTTCATATTCGATCTCTTTAGCAAGTTCATCAATGGCATCGTGATCATGGGCATTTGCTTTAGTGGCAGTAGTTTCACAGATAATCTCACTTTCAGGTTCTATCGAGATATGGGTTTTATACCCATCAAAGCGCCTGTTCTTGGATTTATGTCCATGCCTGGCTTCGGTGTCAACAGTTGAGATGATTCTGTCTTTAGCAACCCGTTTGGCTATTTTGAACTTTCCTGTTTCATCTTGTTCAATGTCCTGGCCAGATACGAATGCAAGTAGCTCTACTGCCTCTTTGGCTGATTCACTAAGTTCAATCTCAGACATATCCTCTATAGCTTGGAGTGCTAGAAGTGAGTCATTTACGAGTTCATCAACTAAAGCTTCTCTTGCTTCTTTATCATCCCAGTCACATGGGGGCTTGCCTAAAGAATCATATTTATCATCACGTTTTAGAGATGAGC
>JAJYFT010000067.1 GCA_021790815.1 Actinomycetes bacterium | reverse complement strand
CTTCTCAAAGCGGTGCTAAAACATTAGATCAAGACATATCTTCCCCTGGGGCTGAGGACTACACAATATTTGGTCAAGTTGTTCAAGGAATGAACGTAGTCTTACAAATAAACAACGATGGGACTCAAAGTGGAACTCCAAAAGTTACGCACCACCTCGAAAAGGTAACTATTACTTCTAATTAGATTTTATGTTATGAATCAACAAGGGTTTGAGCTTCTGGATCCAAACTGAAGGTGGTGAGGTCGATTTCAACACTCTCTTTTATAAGGTGGACTTCCCCTAGTCCATCTTTATGCCAAATACCATCTGGGTCTCTAATCAATGCGGTTTTTTCACTGATTGCAGCTAAAGTGACATAAGGAGGAGCAAACTTAATTGTTCTGTCATAGCGTTCTTTACTCTGTCTTCCAAAATGTGGGACTGCCGCAAAATTCTTGAGTAATCCAAGACCGGTGGTAAAGGCACCCCCTCTTGGGTCAACCATTGGATCCCCTAATACCATTGCCGCTGCTGATGACGCAGCTACAACGGCTCCATTTCTGTAAGCATCAATAATCGCAGTATAAACCGGTGTATTTTTGAGGGCTGTCTTTAAGTGAAGTGCCGATCCTCCACTTAAGTAAATAAATTTTGCATCTCTAAGAGTGTCAGCGTAAATCTCTTCATTAGCGTCAGATCGTGAAAGAACATTGATCGGTTCGATATTTGCACCAAGCGAAGAAAACCAGCGTCTCGCATTCTCGATAGCTTTTTTGGGGTTTTCAAAAGCTTGAGCTGTAGGTAGTATGTGAACCGTTTGTGCGCCAGAGATCTCTAGCAGTTGTTGGTCAAAGGTCGTTCCTTCACCCCATTCGTTTCCTCCAACCAAGACCAGGGTACCTGAAAACATTTCTACTCCTCTAAATAATGCGACTTCTAAGCATTGTGCTTTAAATAGATTCTATTTAATTTTTGGCAACCATAAATAGATTTTTATAATTAGCATAAATATTGTGGCTTGAGAATCAATGAGGAGTAGCTTTCAAACCGTATGTTCGTTGCTTAGAAGTCGCTTTCCCTTCCTTTCAGTTATCTGAGGAAGATGAGGAACCCGATGAATCACCCGATGTGGAACTTGATGATTCGCTAGGAGAGGTAGTGGTGGATTGAGTGCTAACAGAAGATGATTCTGATTCGCTTGTCGTGCTTTTTGTTCCGCTCGATTCCGATGATGAACTCTCTGATTCAGGCTTTTCTTGAATTACAATTGGTTTCGTAGAAGGCGATATTAATGTTAGTCCAGAGGAGGTGGAAGTGGTTTGTGAGGATGAAACTTGTGTGGTAACTGATGTTGATGATGGCACGACTGCACTTGACGGCACGGTTTTATCAGGGCTTACATCAATTCTTTTAGGGACTACAGTAGAAATCGGTGACGAACCACTTGTGAGTTTAGTAGCGTCATAGTGATTGCCTGCGACTAAAGAAGCTCCAATTAGTAAACCGCCAGCTACCCATGATCCAAGAACCACAGATTTAGCTTTTTTTGAGATTAGGCCCTTTATTGAAGGTATTTCTCCATTTGAACTATCGATTGAGTTTTTTTCCATGTGTGTAGTGTAATTGCCAAAGATGAGGCAGTAATGAGACGTGCATGAGAATAATTTAATGTTTTAATGCATGCATTTAACACTCTTTAGTGCTACGGTCAGCAGTGTGAGTTCGGTTTCAAAAAGTGGTAGGAGACGCCGGCGTTTAACAGTTGTCACGCGCCTTATGCTTATTGAGACAATAGTGTTGCTTGTAGCTTTTGCTTTGTTGTCGATTGAAACCTCAAATGCTGTTAAATCTGCTGGTGAAAGTTCTATTAGATCAAATCTGATTCAACAAGCAAACCAGTTTGTAAATAGTGCAAAGTCACGTAGCGCAACAGTCCCACTCAATTCTTTTGTTAAAAATTACTTAAGCAGCGATGTCCTTCCTAGTGGAGAAGGCGTAATAATTGGAATAAACTCAAAGGCGGTATTTGCAACTGTGAGCGCTTCGGCCGTCATTAAATCTTCGCAAGTTACAGATCTAATTAAGAGTCCACCAAATGATACAACGTTTATATCATTTACTTACCAGGCGAAGCAGTATAAAGCATTATCGTCGCCAATGTATGAAGCAAACAGCCTTCAAGGCGTCTTTATTGCGTTGCAAGATGAAAGTACTGCAGTTAGCTATTCAAATCACGTGTTTATGGTCTTTATTTTTCAATCTGGGATAGTACTGTTGCTGGCTATTGCTATTACTTATATTCTGCTTAGGAGAGTGCTCAAGATATTAAAAGACATTAGATTAGCTGCGACTGACATAAGTAGAGGTGACTTGGAACGGCGAATAGACATGATAGGACCAAACGATGAACTTACGTTGGTTGCAAAAACGTTCGACAATATGATTGATCGGATTAACATTTTGATATCTGACCAAAAAAGGCTTCTAAGTGATGTGTCTCACCAGCTCAAGACTCCTTTAACGGCCATGGGAGGACAGCTTGACCTGGTATTAAAGTCAAATCAACTCGATTCTGACGAAGTAAAAACGGTTGTGCAATCGGTAAGAAACGAGATTGACCGTGCTTCGCGGCTAGTTGAACAGCTTCTAGTGCTAGGTAGATCAATTGAAGAAGTAGACAGTATACCTATGGACCTTAGATCTTCAGTTAGTGAGATTTTAAACGCAGCCATCGTCATAGCTCAGCGAAATTGGGTTAAAGGAGACGTTCCAGATATCGTTCTTAACATCGATGTTGACAAATTTAATAGTGCGATGCTGAATCTTGTTGACAATGCAGCTAAGGCTACCAACGTAGGAGACACAATTGAAATTGGAGCGAGTGAGGATGATGATTCAGAGTTCATCTCAATTTATGTAAAGGACAGTGGGAGAGGAATGAGTGAAAGTGAAATTGACCAAGCATTTGAGAGGTTTAAAAAAGGAACTTCATCAAATGCTGGTACCGGATTAGGGCTTAATATTGTTGATAGCGTAGCACGAGCTCATGGAGGTTTTGTGAGGCTAGAAAGTGAAGTTGGAGCTGGAACAAAAGTGAGCATTGTGATACCAAGTTGGAGAAAAATCAACTACGGTGAAGATGAGGATGAAGAATGACAGTACTAATTGTAGAAGATGATGAAGGAATAGCTAAATTCTTAGTTAGAGGGTTAAATGAGGAAGGATATGGTACATTTTTAACGTCTAAGGGACTAGATGCATTGTCTGAAATTAAGTTAAACAGATCGACTGTTGAACTAATTATTTTAGATCTGACCCTTCCAGACGTTGATGGGATAGAACTTTTAATCCAAATTCGAAAGCTCGATAAATCAATTCCAATAATAATTTCGAGTGCTCGAGGAAGAGTTGATGACAAAGTAAAAGGGTTAGATGCTGGAGCAAATGACTATCTGGCCAAGCCGTATGCTTTGCAAGAGCTTCTTGCAAGAATTAGGGCATTATTAAGGTCAAAATCACAAGCTGGATCTTCAGAGTTTGTTTCGGGTAACTTTAGATTTGATTTATTAACTAAAACCGCTTGGCGAGATACGAAACGAGTTGAACTAACTCAACGTGAATGGAGCTTATTGGAATATTTTTTGAGACATCCTAATCAGGTATTGACAAGATCTCAAATTCAAAATGAGATCTGGGATCTTGATTTTGAAATTGGGAGTAATGTTGTTGACGTTTACATTGGTTACTTAAGAAGAAAACTTGATATTCCGGGTGAGAAGTCAATGTTCCAATCGGTAAGGGGAGCGGGCTATAGGTTTATTCCACCAGGTGGTTGAGCATAATTGGGGTTCATGTAAGTTTGAATTTCAACTTAACAATAAGTGAAACGATCGAGCCAGCGATAAAAGAGTTTAAGGTGCAATTGAATGTTTGCAGTGAGTCAATCTAAGCTGTACATAAGTGGCTTTACGTCGGCCTAATCCATTTTCTTTAAAGCTGAACTAATTATAAGATGTTTTTGAGTGCAGTAATTGCAACATTTTCTAAATAACCATACTTACCGCATTTAAATTTAGCTTGACTTAATATGCATTTCCTTAAAATCTGCCTCAAGTTTAATTCTTAATGCGACAACTTTCCTGATACTGAGGGTTACAAAGTTTCATTAACACGGACCAACTAAAACAAAAAAACCGATATACACGCAGCGGAGGGAGTGGGATTCGAACCCACGGTAGCCAAAGACTACAACGATTTTCGAGACCGTCCGATTCGTCCACTCTCGCATCCCTCCTGGATACATTCTTGTGCGCCCTAATTTCTAGTACTCGCACTATTATCATAGTATAAACGAATTGATCCGCTCCAAAATACCCACGCATTTATAGGTACTCCTTTTCTCTTCGCTCTCCAGCCACTTCAGTGCTTTTCGCCCTACCAATAGAGACGGAACTGAAACGAGTCGATGGTCGCCCCCCCCACGTCCAACTTGGTTTGTAGTGGTTTGCTTAAAGTCCTGCCGTGAGCGGTAGCATTTCTGCTTTTTATTCGGCGTAGGAACCTCTCATCAAAGATCTTCATCACTTTTCCGTAGGGAGTAAACCGGCTGATTTGGTGATCGTGATCTTCAATTTGATCTTCATATCAGCCACGTGATCTACATCATTCTGCCAGTCACAATCCCAATAAAGATTGCGGCAAAAACATGTCCCCTAATTAAGGTTAAAGAAACGTCTGAGGGCATCTGAGCTGTTTTGGTGTACACGTAAGCAGCGCTAAAAAACTGATTTTATGAAGGCAACCCTAAAGATAAGTTTTAATTATAAATGCAAAAACCTTGCAGATTACAGGCCTTTCCGAAGATTACGACTAAAGTTTCATCTCCGTCGATTTGGTAGTTGCCAATGTGAAACTGTTCTGTTGGCTTGGTTTGAAGTCTTCAACTAAGATAGTACTGTCTGCAGTTTAGTTGATCATGGGGTCGGATCATTGAACATATTTGAGGCCTACGATTAGGTTAGTACGTATTTAAAAAGGCCAAGAAATGTTTTTTAAGCCTGGTGCTGGAGAGGAACTCTTCAATGTTATGTCCGAAGTTTAGCCAGGAATTTGCCCTTTCTCCATCTCTAGCAGGTTCAATGCTTATAATTGGTTGTTAAATGTAGTAAGTACTAATACTTGTAATTGAATTTGGTTTGTGGTAGAATGTTGCTATGGGCAGGTATAGTGGTGCAATGCATATCACGAGGTTACGTAGTAAACGCAAGGATGGTCGTGAATATTTAACCGTCTTGGTTGCTCAGTCCTATAGACAAGGTGGAAAGGTAAATAAAAGGACAATCTGCAATATTACTCATTTGCCCGAACACATCCAAAGCTTGATAGAAGGATCATTAAAAGGCAGCAGGTATGCACCCATTAATGCAGATAATTCACCATTTTTAATTAAGAGAAGCTTGAGCCACGGCGATGTAGTTGCGGTTGTATCGATGATGAATAAGCTGGGATTTAAGGAATTGCTACACAGGTCGGCTTCTAAATCAAGAACCGTTGCATTTGCTCTCATTGCCTCTCAGCTCTTATTTCATACTTCTAAGCTTGCCTCAATTAGAGAGATGCAGGACTCAACGCTTCTTAAAATGCTTAATATCCCGGACATTACCGTAAATGACCTCTATGAGGCAATGGACTTTTTAGGTGAAAACCAAGTAAAAATAGAACGCCGATTAGCCAGGAAGCACTTAGAGCAAGGCTCTGTAGCACTGTATGATCTGACATCGTCATATTTTGAAGGTATAAAATGCCCACTGGCCAAGTACGGTTACTCAAGAGATCAAAAGAAGGGCTTATTGCAGGTTGAATTTGGAGTCATGACAAATAAAGAAGGTATTCCAGTTGGGGTAGACGTATTTGAAGGAAATACTCTAGATTCAAAAACTGTTCCCCTGGAGCTGGAAAGGCTACGTAAGACCTATAACCTTAAATCTGTTGTCATTGTAGGAGATAGGGGAATGCTAACAAAAGCCAACATTGATTCAATCAAAGAACTTGGAGGCATTGACTTCATCACTGCACTTAAACGACCAGCTATTAAAAAGCTATTAAGAAATGAGGCATTCCAACCAAGTCTATTTGACAAACTTGATATAGCCGAAATCACAAGTGACGACTATGAAAATGAGAGACTCATGGTCTGTAAGAACCCATTCACTTCAGAAAGTACAAAGATCACAAGGGAAAAGATCATAACGGCCTTAGAAAATAAGTTGGCTCCACTTATAAAATCAGTAGAAGCAGGCACATTAGTTGGCACTGAATCAATTGCTAAAAAAGTCGGAGAACTCACTGCCAGGAATAGGGCTAGGAAGTATTTGGATATCAACTGTGCCAACGATTCAATAACTATTTCAAGAAATGAAAGTCTAATCTTAGAAGAAGAGAAACTTGATGGATTCTACATAGTTAGAACATCGCTCAGCAGTGATGAAATGGATACTAACGAGGTGGTTGAGACCTACAAGGGTTTAAAGGAGGTTGAACACGTATTCCATACTTTAAAATCTGTTGATTTAAACGTCCGACCCATAAGACACTGGAATGAATCTCGAGTTAGATCCCATATATTCTTATGCACTCTTAGCTACTACGTTCAATGGCACTTAGAAGACAGATTAAAATCTCTTCTCTTTGCCGATGAAGCCAAGCCAACACCAATTAATCCCGTGGTTAAGAAGACAAGATCACAATCTGGTGATTCTAAAGCCCAATTAAAAAAGACTAACGAGGGTTACGTCATCCAGTCATTTACGACGCTTTTAAAGCACCTATCTAGCCTAAGAAGTGAAATAGTTGAATTTAAAGATGAAACTAAAAACACCTCTCATGAGGTTGAAATGCTCACTGAACCAACTGAGATCCAAAGTAAGGTATTTGAATTACTTGGAATAACTCCTATGGGCAATGTAGTAAAACAGACGCAAAACATATCCAACCCAGCTTCATAGAAACTTCCTGCAAGGGGTATGTGTTTGGGTAAAATATAGCCAACTCAGCTGGCTAAACTTCGGTTATGTTTCAGCTATTAAGAGTGCATTTGCGATGAAACTCAAAGCGAGCAAAGCTATTATAAACTTTTTAACTTTACCAGATGTTCTATTTGATCTCCTGTTTATCTTGGGCTTTAACGACACACTTAAGGAAAGCTAGCACTTAAAAGCTATTCGCTCTCATAGGCTCTTTTAATGTCTTCAAAAATAATAGTTTCGGCGTCAACAATATTATATGAGTAACCTTGTTCAGCCAAGAAACGCTGACGCCTTGAAGCGTATTCTTGATCGATGGTATCGCGTGAAACAATCGTATAAAAGTGTGCTTGTCTTCCGTCTGCTTTAGGTCGAAGTATTCTTCCTAATCTCTGGGCTTCTTCTTGCCTACTTCCAAATGTTCCTGACACTTGAATTGCAACGGAAGCTTCTGGCAGATCAATAGAAAAGTTTGCCACTTTGGATACAACTAATACGGGGATTTTGCCTTGTCTAAAGTTTTCAAAGATCACTTCTCGTTCTCTGGTTGGAGTCTTGCCGGTAATAAGTGGTGCGTTCAGGCGTTGCGATATAGTTTCAATTTGGTCGATATATTGACCAATCACTAAAGTGAGCTCACCGTTGGCTGTGCTTTTATTGCAAAGAGATTCGACAACTCCTATCTTTGACAGTGCAGTTGAGCCAGTGCGATAGCGTTCTTCTTGTTCAGATAGCGCGTATCTCATTCTCTCTTCGTCTTTAAGCGTAACTCTAACTTCAGTGCACTCAGCAGGGGCTATCCACCCTTGAGCTTCAATGTCACGCCAGGGAGCATCGTAGCGTTTTGGACCTATGAGGCTAAAAACATCACTTTCTTTCCCATCTTCACGAATTAGAGTTGCAGTTAGACCTAGTCTCCGTCTGCTTTGAATATCGGCTGCCATTCTAAATACTGGCGCTGGCAAGAGGTGAACTTCATCGTAGATGATAAGTCCCCACTCTTGATCGGTCATGAGGTCCAGGTGAGCATAGTTCCCTTTAATCCTTTTTATTAGTATTTGATAGGTTGCAATTGTAACCGGTCGAATTAGTTTAACCTCACCAGAGTATTCCCCTACGTCTTCATCTTTGAGGGTAGTGTGCTTGAGAATCTCGTGTTTCCACTGTCTTGCGGAAACGGTGTTGGTTACAAGGATCAAGGTTTTCATGGAGTTATTTGCCATACAGTGCAAACCAACCAAAGTTTTTCCTGAGCCACACGGCATAACTATGACCCCATTACCTGGAGATTGAAAGGAATCAACTGCTTGAATTTGGTAAGTTCTTAGGGTGAACTCTGCTTCATCCCTTAGATTAATATCAAATCTGTCACCGTCAACGTATCCAGCTATGTCTTCTGCCGGCCAACCAAGTTTTATTAAAGTTTGTTTTAATCTCCCACGTTCCTGCGGTATTACTACCACGTTTAAGTCATCAATTGGTTGGCCTAATAACAGTTGCGTAGATTTGGAGTTGCGGATCTCAGTCATAACCGCTCGATCGTCTGAATTAAGTATCAAGCCATGATTTGGGTCTGCAATGAGTTTTAGTTTCCCATACCTCTCCATAGTTTCAGTTATATCAATCAAAACTGAAGAGGGAATGGAGTATTTTGACCATTTTGTAAGTGCTTCAATTACAAACTCAGTTTTTATCCCTGCAGCTCTTGCATTCCAGAGACCCAAAGGGGTTATCCGGTAGGTATGCATATGCTCTGGTGATTTTTCAAGTTCAGCAAAACCTGAGATATCTATTCGACAATCTTGTGCTAGCTCATGTGACACTTCTAGCAGTAGAGTTTTGTCTGATTGGACAATTAAAGGTTTTGACGACTCATTTTCGTTGTTGATGCTTTCAGTCAAATAGAATTGCCTCCTCTTCTTCTTCAGTTAATACTCTTAACCAAACAATATCTCTCTGGTTAAGGTGTTGAGGCTCAAATGTGGGGAGTATTTCTATTTCATACGACCCTGAGCCGAATTCATCAACTGACGCGTAAACAGTCCTGTGTGCCTTTCCGGAGATATAACTCACACGAATTAACCATTCATTCAAACAGGCAAGGCTCATGAAATGTTCAAATTCTAATGCATTGTTTGCAATTTTAACTGGTCGTGTTTCTTCGTCAGGTTTGTAAAGGTGTTCAAAATTTGAATTTGAACTTGAAGTAATTGTACTGTTTGGACTTTTTTTTGAATCGAGAACGTTTTTTGTGTTTCTAACGTTATCTTGTGAATTGAAGGGTCTTGTATTTACTTTACGTAGCTCCTTTTGCATTTCTTTTAGCTGATCCGAAATTAAGATAGCTTTTGCCTTAATTTCTGGCTTAGTTAGATTCAAGAAGTTTAAGTAACCAGGTCTAAAGTAATTAAAACTTGGATCGGCGTATTTCGTATTTTTAGAAGAAATTGAGTCAACTTGTCCTTCAGAATTTAGATATTTGGGTATAAACCCAACTGATTTGATGGTTTCATATACGAGTTTTGGACTTTTAGGCGATATTAAGATTTCAGGAGAAATTTGGCGAAAGTCTAAGGAAGCACTTTGCTTCGTGTTTAACAATTCTCTAAGTACTGCGCTATCTTCTATGGTGATGACAGTTGTTGCTGGAGTGATTGTTACTTGACCAAATTTTCTTGAAAGGTCTTTTATCAAATAGACAAGTGCTTGTGGTAGGTCAAAACGAGAGTGAGAGGTGAGAAACTCCAAAATAGTTACATCAGTTTCGCCGTTCTCAAATGCGTTAGTGATACTTTCTTTGCTCAATCGGTAGATTGTTGCAGCACTTTTTGATTCTTTCTTGGCAACTTTTTCAAGAAAGCGGCGAAGATCTTTGTCGGCAATTCCGTCAACTACGACGCTGAAATCTGCTTGGATCAAGAAAGATGAAGTAGTTGGAGGAAGTACTTTGCTGAACATTGAAGTTGCTAAATGATTATCTAAGTATGCTAGCGGCTTAGCGAAAGATGGTATCGCACCATCGTGAATTAGCCCTAATTTCTCCATATCATAAAGAACGTCGTCTAACGATCCAACGTCGTCAACTCGAGTAGAATCGCAAAGCATATGAAAGTCATAGTTTATCAGGACCTTAATCCCTTTTGCACTTACTTTGTGACCACTTGTAGTATCGGGTAAAGATGAAATTATTCCAAGTTTTAAATATGTCAGAAAACCTTTAGAATAGAAATCGGTTAGTGGCGTGTACTTGATGTTAAATTTTTTGGCAGTTATTGCACAAGATGCGACTTGAGGACTTGCAAGATATTCGCGCGTAAGATAAGACCACTGTTCCTCTGCTGAAAAGTTTATGAATTTTTCAAAGTTTTCCGTGAAGGTAGCGATACTGGATCCATCAGCATAATGAATCATGCCAATTAATCTCGTGATATGCAGCAATTCTAAGAAAAATGACGCTTCTTCCGGGGTGTTATTGAGTTGCTTTGCAAGCTTTTTCGTAGCTTTTACACCAAGTCCACCGGACTTAAGCATTTCAACTGGCTCGCGAGATACTATTTCATATATGTTTTCAATGGTATCAAGAGTCTCAAAAAATGAACCCATTGCTGCCTGGTCAATCTGTTTTTGATTTATTGGAAGTGTTTCTACGTCAGGTCGTCTCAGTTCAAGTGACTCGTAGATCTTTCCACCTCTAACGGCAACGCCTGCTTCGAACGGCATGGATGAGTAGTAAGTGCCATCGATCCATACAAGCCCTCTTTCTGCCAACCAAAGTACGGGAGATTTAACTGTATTATTGTTGCGATATTTTGGATCTATGTAGCTCATCGAGTAGTTAGGAGCGACTATTTGAGGATTTACCTTGAGATGTTCAATTATTTCCCTTGTGCCTTCTGGTGCTGAATCTAGTTCTCTTTCAACTCGCTGTGGAGAGGAAAACACTTCTTTTAATTGGTTTACCAGATAACTATTGTTTTTCTTGGTTGGCTTTACCCCCCAATTTCGAAGAATTAATTCAATGTAATGGTTTGGAGTAGTACGTGCAATCTCAGAAAGGGTACGTCCAAGCCCCGCAAATTGATAGGACAGTTTCAACTCTTCGGCAATAAAAATTTCTCCCTTTTCAATCCAACAGAGACCAATTGCAGTTAACTTCGACAGAGCATTTTCAACTTCTTCTTTAGTAACTGTATCTTTATATATAGATACTATGCCGTTGACATTAAGATCTTCTGGAGTAAGGTATAACAGACCCAGGAGGTTTTTGGTCCCTAGATCGAGGCGAGAAACCATATTTAGGACCCATTTTGATGAAGTAATTTCGTCTAAGAGATCTGTCGCACTAGATATGGATCTTGTTGACTGTATATTACATTCACAAACCAAATTTTCAATCTGACTAGGGCTAAGTTGGAAAATTAGATCTGCAATGTTAAGAGTTTTCACATTTTTGCCCGGAACTTGTATACATTTGATCCAGTTTAGTGCCTTCAGCGTTGGCTTGATGACCGAAGTTTAGCCAGGAATTTGCCCTTTCTCCATCTCTAGCAGGTTCAATGCTTATAATTGGTTGTTAAATGTAGTAAGTACTAATACTTGTAATTGAATTTGGTT
>JAJYFT010000066.1 GCA_021790815.1 Actinomycetes bacterium | reverse complement strand
GCTTGGAGTGCTAGAAGTGAGTCATTTACGAGTTCATCAACTAAAGCTTCTCTTGCTTCTTTATCATCCCAGTCACATGGGGGCTTGCCTAAAGAATCATATTTATCATCACGTTTTAGAGATGAGCGAACCTTTTAAGATGCCTCATTTGGAAGCAGGTTTAATACCTTTCTAATTGAAGATAGAAGCTGGGTTACCGTGTCTTAGGTTGCAACTGAGTCATATAGAGCAGTTGAGTCAAATACCCTGGTTTTTGAAGTTACTATTCCTGATGATTTAGCTACTGAAACCGTGTCTTCAAAGAGCCTCCTGGGTCTCTTAGATGCTCTGAGACGATTCCTGAGTCCCACCAATACGGTTGAACTTGGAGAGGTAGGTGGCCAGTTCACACCCAGCTGCTCCCTGCCACCTTAAGTCAAAGGCAAAAGTATCTACACCCTATGTATTAGATAAACCCTCTAAAGACTGGAGCAACATAATAGTGGCAAGAATTCTTGCCGGAATTGTCGGCCTTCCTCTATTTGAATCCAAGTAGAGATCAGCGAAGTAGTCATCAGGAAAGCGAGCACCGCCATGATTTGCTACAACTGCGCGATAAATGCGCGATGGAGCGACCTTCACTTTGACCTCAAGATAGGCCATTGAAAGTAAAATGAAAATGTACTACCGGCAATCCGATGTGTCGCCTTCCCTGACAATTACCTGTTCCTTAGCTTTAATAACATTGCCCAATTTTTCTCGATCTTATCTTTAGTAAATCAAGGCAAGATCTGCTTTTTAGGCATCATTTTCTTGCCAATGTTTTGACTGAAAAATATACTCTATGTATTGCTGTTATGAAAACCAACCCTGAAAATACCCAGGCGATTTGATCTGATCTATTTGGAAAGAGGCAGAACAACACATAAACTAGAACAGTTTCAGTGCCTTCTGCTAATCCTCCGAGGAATCTAATTGATCTTCCATCATTTCCGCCGATATTTTCACCAGATGTTAGCGAAGTAAATGCCAAGAATGCAACACCAGACAGATAATACGTAAAAAATAGGACTATTAAGGCAAGTCGAGATTCAGGTTCGACAACTGCTAATGCGGCTATAAAGCCTCCATAGATACTAAAGTCAGCGATTAAGTCTAAATACCCGCCTAGTTTCGTAGGTTTGGAAGCTCTAGCGACAGAACCGTCGACCCCATCTATTGCCCTATTGACCAGCCATAGAACCAGCGCAACTTTCCAAAGTCTGTCCAAAACAGCCAAGCATGAACTAAGCCCAAACACCCAACCTATAAGAGTAATTGCGTTGGCTCTAATTCCCTTTTTATAGAGTCGCCTGCCTAATGGTTCCAATAGGCCAGATACAGTCTTTCTAACCGTGCTGTCAAGCATCCTGAAGAGTTTGTTGGTTAAGTTTTCGCTTGGATGGTATAGGAAGCAATTGGGCGAGAAGTGTATTTTCAGTTGGATCGAGCAAACTGTGCTGAACACAAGCAGGTACAATCTCATCGGATTCAGGGTGAGCCATTGCGTAGGAGCAAGCCAAAAGCCTCTCCTGCGTCTCCCTTATTCTCAAGTCGCTACTCATTTCATTGCGCTTTAAAAGTGCATACGCCGGTAATACGTCTTCTGCATGCATGAATCGATGCATGACAATCGTTTTAGGCGCGATGCCGTGTTTGATAATTCGTATAATGCCACCTACTCGATTGACAAATCTAATCACATATTTAATTGCTAAGGGAATTATCTCCGGATGTTTTATGGTTAATCTGATAAGCCTTGGAATAAGAAGTTTAAGAGGCGCGTTAAAATGGATCCCACCCATATTGTTAAGGTAAAAGTCTCTTACCTTTCTATCTCTTTTATCTGCACTGTCGATAAAGCTGTGCCAATTATCACCAACCAATACGCCCCATGCGGTTCGATTACATCTAACATCGCCAACTTCAAAATCATGATATGGAAGACTGGCACCTATTCCAATCTCTATCTGATGCCAAATATAGTCAGGATCTAAAGACCGATAGTCTTGATCCCATCTCCGCTCGTTACCAACGTAGGCTGCGGGTTGAAATGAAAACATGCTAAATCCCATTGATTTACAGCGGGTCATTACTCCACTAATCTGATCAACATTTTGTGGGGTAACGGTCATGTTGTGAGCTAAGTAAAATTTTACACGTTTTTCCTTTTTGAGCATCTTAAACATATCGCAAAACTGTTTGCGGTATGGATCGATATCCTCCTCCTTTGAAACCTTGCGCTGCCCCCGCCTTCCGACCATAGTTGTATCAAAGTGTCCGGCAAAAGAGATTCGTTTAAATCTTCGTTTTCCATTTTCGTTAGTAACCAGCTTCTCTAGGTAGTCGTAATCAAAGTCACCGTGGGTAAAGCTCATAGGTTCCCGGCCGAAGCTCCTAATAATCTCGAGTGAACGGGCATGGTCTTTGGGGTCAAGCAATGTAACTTCACCTCCAATTAGTTGTGCATGAGCATAAGGTGAGCGCTTACTGTTTAGATATTCCATTTGGCGCGTGACTTGGTCAATAGTGTGTTCCCCGTCAATTCTTACTTTATTGGCGTCTTTGGAATGATAACAAGGAGTGCAAGCAAAGTTGCACTTAGGAAAGACGCCATGAGTACCTTCGCAGCCAACTCCTACCTTCCCCAGAGTCTGAGATTCAGTTTTTACATGATCCGGGAGTTCTTCCCACCTTCTATTTATTGCCTCAATTGCTTTAGGATTCATCGGTCTGGTTATTTCTTCTATATAGCGAAATTGTTTTGTCAGAGCCGAAAGCGCGACTTTTACACTAAATTTATAAGTGCTCATTGATTGACATCACCTCCTTTTAAAGTGTCAACGAATCTCTTCAGCCTTTCGAGAGCCAATGCATCTTCGTGGAAGAGTCCATTCTTATAGTTTCCCTGTTTTAGTGCATGCTTTATATGAGAGTAAGTTTCGTAATTCATTCCACATTTGAGGCATGTTTCCAGATGTCTTGAAATTAACTCAACTCGAGCTAAATCAACTTCTCCGTCCAGGTAGCTCTGAAGTAGCTTCCCTACTCTTCTACATGTTGCCATTTCAGAAACTTTGCTCTTAAATCGATCTACGGAATTCATCTGCTTTCTCCATTCTGTAGGTAGCCTTCTTTTTCAAGGCTTTCCCGAATTAGTTTTCTTGCCCGGTGTAATCTACTCATGACAGTGCCTAAAGGTATACTAAGAGCTAATGACGCTTCGGGATAGCTCAATCCATCCACATCAATTAATTGAACTACCTCAAGCATTTGGTTTGGAAGTCGTTTTGCAGCTTTCATTACTGCATCCACAAATAGCTGGCTCTCAACTTGACGATCAGGAGTTTCTGCGGCCACGGCACTAATATTGTCGGCCTCATCCCCATCTTTTAATAGGTCTGGGCGCCTTTTGCGAGTTTTATTTATTAGGGTGTTGCGCATAATTGTAATCAGCCAAGCTCTTGGGAATTTTCCATCAAAAGCCTCAATTCCTTTATAAGCTTTTAACATAGTTTCTTGGACAAGGTCCTCAGCATCGTAATAATTCTTTGTTAAGGTCTTGGCAACATGTAAAAGCATCTGTATTTCCGGCAAGACATATGTTTCAAATTTGAGTGTAATGCCACTTGTTTCGGGCAGTTCTTTGCTAAAATCTTCACCCATTCAATTCACCAAAACTAGGAGTGCTTCCTGCAATATAAGCTTCCCGGCCACCAAAGTTGCCGAAAAATTGGGCCACAGCTTGCTGAACTGCCATTGACCAAGTAGGGTAAGCGTGAGTCATCAGTGCAATTCTCGCCGGGTACATTTTTGTTTTAATCGCAAGTACGACTTCATGAATTATCTCTCCCGCTCGCTCCGAGACTATAGTGGCTCCAATAAGCTTTCCCCCTCCTATATGTCCTACACCAAGTCGATTTGCCGCTATCAGTTTGATGAAACCTTCAGTCTTGCCGGTGACAATTGCACGATCAACTTCGTTCAACGGTAAGTATGCAACTTTTGCCCGAGAGCCGATAACTTGGGCCTCATTGAATCCGACATGGGCGACTTCGGGAGTGGTATATGTCACCCATGGGATATGGGAGGGATTGAACTTTAAAAAAGGAATAGGTGAAAGGGCATTTATTGAAGCAATATAACCGGTACGATATGCGACATGGGTAAATTGAAGTGGATGAGACACGTCGCCAACAGCATATACGCTCCTTAGACTTGTCCTCATATGTTCGTTAACAGAAACGGCGCCACTTTCTTTTAACTTAACATTTGCTTCCTCAAGTCCAAGTCCGGCAACTGACGGCTTTCTCCCAGCTGCAATTAGGATTTTCTCGGCCTCCAATGTGCTGCCGTTCTCAAGTACGATCCGAACTCCTTTACCAGGCAAATTTTCGATTTGCTTAGTTCTTGATCCAACTTTGAAGTCGACGCCACTTTTAGAAAGTGAAGAATAAATTATATTTGAAGCTTCGACATCTTCACGAGGGAGAATCCGATTTGATCCTTCGAGGATTGTAACTTTGGTGCCGAAACGTGAAAATGCTTCAGCCATTTCCACGCCAATTGGCCCACCTCCCACTATGGCAAGAGATTCAGGGGCTTCTCGTAAATCAAAGATATTATCGCTTGTCAAGAAAGAAATATTATTGATTCCCTCAATGTCCGGAATTAATGGCGCAGCACCTGTGGCAAGAATAATTGCTTTTTTTGCACGGATTGTTTTCCCATTAACTTTAATGGTACGTCCATCAATCAATTTAGCTTCACCATCGATCAATTGGATGCCCTCTTCAAAGATCTTGGCCGGGCTTTCGGTTGCGGCAATGGTGTCTATGGTCTCACGAACAATCTTCATTGCATTATTAAAATTGTTACCTTCAAATGCTGCTTCCAACAGAGCCTTGGAAGGGACACAACCGGTAAAAGTACAGTCACCTCCCACCCTTTCTCGCTCAATCATAATAACAGAGGCTCCTCTTCTTTTTGCCGCTCGTGCAGCACCCAGGCCACCTGAGCCTCCTCCGATTACAACAATATCTGAAGATTGAATTGATTTTTGGGTTTTGCTCGTTTCAATAGCAGTTTGGGTGCTCATATTACGACTTTTTCGTTTCTAGGGCTCGGAAGTGGCCAAAACTGGCCACTAGGAAAGGGATCACAAAATTAGAAGTGACTCTCGCAATCAAAGTTGGGGTTAATCTGAATGTGACAATAAGGTCGCCTTCGTTTACTGCGGAAAGCAACGTACCTACTATCAATGACACTGGAAATGCCGTCCGGACTGTTTTGCCAGAAGCTAATAATTTTAGGTATGATTGCATCAAGAATCTCCAGCTATTGCCAGGTAAGTAAGCAACTTGCCGAAATTAAATAATTTGGGACAATATATTACAAATCCATTGTCAGATGAATTGTTTCTGATCCATTTAATAGATGAATGTATCACTGTATACATGTAACCTTTGCCTGTAAATAACTTTTGCTACTAGAGTGTTATAACCCGCTTGAACGGTATGCCATTCCAAATTTATTGAGAAAAAGGCAGAACTTATCCTGTTTAGTTAGGCATGAGTATTTTTGAAGCTGTGAACAGAGTTAACTTGTTTTAGTCGAAGCACAACGCCTCATATTCCAAAATCAGCACTTCGTGGTCATTAGATTTAAAAAGGAGTCACAGTATGTCAGGAGTTGGACAAAACTAAGCGACGGAGTGGAATTCCCATTGATTTTCCAATCCACTTTCCGGCAAGTTCTACCGCTTTTTCGAACTTTTCGGAGTCGACTTTTGGAAGGTAAAGTGATTCAAGAAAAGCCCTTGCATCTCCTTGTGACCTTATTACATATTGGAACTTCAAACTCTCATCTGAAATTACTTTGAATCCGGCACGTAAAGCAACTGAATCCAGCCGATTAATTGCCACATCGTTTGGATAGTCAAGTCTGGAAATATTCAAGATTTTAAATAACCTAAGATATCGCTGAATATCTCCGACGCTCAGCGGCTTTGATGCCGGTAGCAGCAATATTGCCAGTCCCTGTGGCTTTAGTATCCGATTCATTTCGGAAAACACTAGCTCTAAGGATTCAAACAACATAAGGGCCATAGAGGAGATTGTTACGTCGGCAAAGTCAGATCTTAATGGCAGTTTTGACACATCACTTCGAATCAACCTATAACCACCATGGTCTCCAGCAATTCTAAGCTCCGCGGCTGAAATATCAACACCAATTAAGGTTCTGTTTACTCCGTGACGCCTGAATGGGCCGCTTCCACAACCAAGATCGACAATCACTTTTGCTTGTGCAAACACTTCCGAGACCCAATCGTACGCATGTATTGAGCCATAGCCAGACTTAGCATCTGCAAAGCTCCTTTGGAGTATTTCTTCTGTTATTCCGGCCTTCGCCGTATGAAAGTTTCTAAGGTAGTTTTTCCACATTTCTCCATATTCCGTAGACGATTCGATGTAGGTAGATCCTACCTGCTCTTCGTAACTGATTCCAATTTCCGGTTTAGTATTGATCATTTATATTCCTCACGTAGACGATACTTAGAGTTTTGTGTTACTTCTCTATATTCAAACCACTTCAAACCTGGGTAATCTAGGCGAAACGTAATTGGTTGTTTTAAGGAGAGGCAAGTTAATTTGAAATACGATAGTAATAGCGCTGGAATTTTACATATCCTTAGGTGTGCTTTTAATTTTGCTTTGACTATCAGTTGACTTCCGTTGTGTTGTCATTATTACCTTGTGTCCCGTTAAGTCCTGACTGCATGGATTAGTTTAGAAGCCGTCAATTTGGAACGAACTCCTGGCAACAAGGCAACGACTATTCCAACACCAATACCTGCGATTGCCGAAAGTAGAACTAAATTAAAAGGCGCTGATGGAAATGGAATGAACGTGTCATAAAGTACGTAGCCGAGAATACCTATCCCTAGAAATAAGATAGCGAGCTTAACTGGATTTCTACCATGTCTCCATACCCACACTAGTGCGGCGACTACGGTCATGAAATAAGCCACAATAATAAGGTATGCTCCTAACTCGACAATTATGGTTAAGGCCCTAATAGGTGATGGCTCCATAGCGAACATCAGAAGTCCGGCTAGGCTTAAACTGCCCGACACCACAAGGGCACCAACTGGTGATCGGAATCGCCGGTGGGTCTTTGTCAATTGCGAAAAAATCCCAGAACTCTCCGGACTCACTTCTCTGCCTAGCGCAAAAATTAATCTGTTCGCCGCGTTAATACATGCCAACTGAGCGCCAAAGGAGCTAATTACTCCTGCAAAATTGATCAGATTACCCATCCACGATCCAACATTATTAGTCGCTATTGTGACAAAAGGAGCTGATGAATTGGCGAGAGCACTTGTACTCGAATATGCATTATTCGCGATCCAAGTAAAAACGATATATACAAATGATGAACCAAAGAGTGACCAAAATACGGCTTTCGGAATGGTTTTGGTTGATCGGACAGATTCTTCACCTAAAGTGGTTGCTCCTTCGAAACCGCTAAAGGCACTAAATGCATTAACTACTCCCAACCCAAGTATAGATAATGATATTCCATTTGGTTTAAAAGGCTTAAGGGACCAAGCATTGTGATGATATCCCCCTTTAACCATCACAACAATCCCAACTACCGCAAGGAGGCCAACAGCAAATGCCTCCAGCGAAAAAATTAAAATTGAAGAAAACTTAATTGATCTGTAGGCAAATGTCATTGTGAAAGCGAACCCGGCTAAAGCTATCCACACCCACCAAATATTTATTCCAAAGGAAGCGAGAAAAGTCTGCATAATATCGGCAGTACTCGCATATACTCCGGCAGCAAAAGAAATATAGACAAGCAACAATATCCAGGCAGAAACAAATCCGTAAGTTGGCCCTAGCGACGATCCGTTAAAAGCATAAATTGACCCAGATGAATTAAATTCTTTTGCAAAAAGTATAAAGGCATAAGCAACGAATGCCATTGCAATAAAACCAAGTAGATACGCTAAAGCGCCAGCACTTCCGACTAAACCAGCCAATACGGCGGGTCCAACAATTACACCGGCAACCGGTCCTTGAATCCCAACTGAAATAGCAATTGTTCTTACGAACTTAAGTTGGCCCCTCATAAGTGAATGACTTGGATTGTCATTTGTGGTCACTTGTTCTACTGCACTCTCTCGCTTAAGTTTGCTTTCTAATAAGTCTGTCAAATTTAGCTCCTTGGCGTTACGTCTATTACTTCTCGGTATGTAAACCCACTATTGTGACAAAGCATTCCAAGAAGTCGCAATTTTTAATGGAGACGTTTACTTAAATCCAATGCGTCCGCTGATAAATGTGAGGCTACAAATGCTAAGGAGGATTTTCAAAGTAAGTGCTACGCAGGCTGAAAATCAAACAGAGCCTTCCTCTTGGACTGTCTGACTTCCTGCCATTAAGATGGCATTGTGTTGTGCATTGCCGCCCATAGTTACAGGACTGACGGCTCGAGCGCGCTCACGAAAGGTATCTTTATCGGCATCGTGATCCTTGTCATTGGCATCGTAATAACTTACTTTGTTCGGAGTTCCAAGCGAAGCACGAAGGATTGCTGTGAGCTTTCTGGAGCCAAGGCTTTGGCAGTAGAGTCGGTGACGGTCGTCAGCGATCATAAATTGTCGACGTTCTACTATGATATAAATTTCTCATAAGCTATATATCTCGGCTGACCCGAGTGCGCAGCTGCCCGTGAAAAGACTAGCAAAATTACACCATTACCAAGAGACCGCGTCGACCCTGGTGACATTCCTAGCTATTGGAACCGTTTTTACCTTCTTAGGGACTTCCTTTTTGGGATTGCTATTACCTCAATATCCAATTTATCGTTTCGGCCGTAACCATAGCTATTGGTCCTACAGCCAATTTCATATTGCGGATTTATGCGACGCATGGAATCGAAGTATCCGAATCTCGGATTGGATCAATTGGCTTTCTCTCATTGAAGGCAGACATCTTTACAACTCTCTAATGAGCAGAAAAACTCCCAATTAAGACAACTACTTCTCTGGCGTAGACACTTTGGAAGTTGGAGTATTGGACAAAAAGATTTGCAGTGATTAATGTTGCTTACAAAAAACGTAAAATACTTATCTCATCATTTAGATAATTTGTCTGAACCCGCAAACCTGAATGTGAGCACCATTCCGGTAATCAAACCAAAAATTATGTGTGCCACCAAAAAGGGGAAAGCAGGAAGTACAGTCATCATCGGCGCAATGATTGGGAGAATCACATATTCATTTACCAAAAAGACTAAAATTGAAACTAGGGTTGATCCGGCAATAAGAGCTGAACGGTTTTGCTTCGGTAGAAAACTATATTGTTTAATAATCGAGTAGCCAAGGGCTAAAATTACTCCTAGCATCATAGAAAAGGCGAGGTGGGCAACAGCACCAACAATGATATGGCTAGCATTAATCGGCATTGAAGACATTACAGTGTTTCGAATACCACTTGGCATAGCCTTCATGAGGGAGGTGACGGTGCGGTTAGTTGCCGATCCTGATTTAATTGACATCATCTGTGCCATCATTGCAGGTGAAGCATGGTTTCCCATTGCATTTGTAAGCATTGAAAGCATGGACTTAGGAGGTGTAACTGTATAGAACAAAGAACCAAGTCCGATGTTAAGTGGGCTATAAAAACCCATTCCAGCAGCTGCCATATAAATCATTAAGAACATAGCCATTGCCATCCCACCAATGGCTCCCCCTATCAAACCATTTCCAATTACCAATTTGGAATGTACTTTAAAAAATCTTTTTTGTATAGAACGTTGCATAGATAGTTTCACTTTCATTTAACATACGAGGGTCAGCAGTTTCCTCAACACTAATTAACACGGTTAAAAGAAATCCCATTCCAAAAAAATGTCGAAAATGATCTTTTCCACATTTCTGCTAGATGGAAATATAGTGATCGATTCTAACAATGAGTCTGCCTCACTCTATGCCCTAAAGTCATTGGCTACAAGGTGGTTGGCACTTCATGAAGAGATAAAGGGTCACATAAAACTTCTTGAACAATTAGTTGAAGAAGTGTGCCCTGAGCTCTTGGGAAAAGTTGGGATAGGCCATGACAACGCAGCAGAGCTTCTCTGTGCATTTGGTGATAATCCAGAAAGAATAACTTCTAAGGCAAAATTTGCCAAGATTTGTGGGGTATGTCTAATACCTGAAGAACAGATCGGAAAAGACTTAATCGAAAGGGTAACCGTCACGCAAATGCTGCACTATATAGGATTGCCATGGTTCGCTTACGCTTTGATGAAAACACAATTGCATACGTTGAAAAAAGAACAAAGGAGAACCTCTCTAAAAAAGTTGGTATGACTTAGGCAGTCACCGATAATTTATGAAATGCTGTTTATGTGGCTAATAGGTATTGTCGCCGTTGTTTCTTGCAGTGTTATTACGCGCTAAAAGTTTGGTGCGGGGAACTTGAGGACCACTAATTGTTACTTTAAGTACGAACTACAGATTCCGCTATTTTCTATTCCCTTGCCTATTAGCCACCTTAAACAATAAAGGAGAGTATATCATGAAACAGATAAGACAACACGTTGCAGGGCTAGATGTCCACCGTGACACTGTTGTTACTTGTTGTCGGGTCAATGAACCCGATGGTTCCCTTAGTATCGCAAAGGAGTCGTTTTCTACAACTTCTTTAGGCCTAAGGAAACTAGCTGGATTTTTAACTGAGCATTCAGTTAAAACGGTAGCTATGGAAGCAACTGGTGTTTACTGGAAACCTATCTATTACGCTTTAGAGCCTCTATTTGAAGAGGTATGGTTGTGTAACGCACAACACGTCAAGAATGTCCCAGGGCGCAAGACTGATCTAAGTGATGCTGAATGGTTAGCTGATGTAGCTGCACATGGAATGGTTAGACCTAGTTTTGTCCCACCACCTAAGATACGTGAGTTACGTGATCTCACAAGGTACCGCAAGACCCAAGTCGATGCAAGAGTAAGAGAAATCCAGCGCTTAGAAAAAGTACTTCAAGATGCCTGCATCAAATTGACTTCTGTAGCTTCAGGTGTTTGGAGTAAGTCATCTAAAGAAATCATTGAAGCAATGATAGCAGGTGAAAGAGACCCAAAGATATTAGCTGAATTAGCTAAAAGCAGACTACGATCTAAAATCACCAAACTCACAGAAGCATTAGATGGGCACTTTTCAGAGCACCATGGAGATTTATGTCGTCAGATAATTCATCAAATTGAAAGCATTGATGAGACTATTTCAAATTTGACGGAGACGATTGCCGAAAAATTCATCCCTTTTGAACCTCAACTTGAAGTCTTGTCATCAATACCTGGTGTTTCAGTTATAACTGCTGAAGTTATTATTGCTGAAACTGGTGGAAATATGAAACAGTTCCCTACAGCTGAACATTTATGTGCTTGGGCTGGCGTCGCACCAGCAAGTTATGAATCAGCCGGCAAACACAAACCAGTTCATACCAGGCACGGAGCACCAAATCTCAAGAGAGCTTTAGTCGAAGCCGCTAGAACAGCAGCACGGACTAAAAATACCTACTTTTCAGCCCAGTACTCACGAATTGCAAGACGGAGAGGCCCTAATAAAGCAGCGATGGCAGTTGCACACTCAATACTTTCAGTCTC
>JAJYFT010000065.1 GCA_021790815.1 Actinomycetes bacterium | reverse complement strand
TTTACTCCTAAATCATCCATTGATGCTGCTGCAACCGCTGCAAATGCCTCATTTATTTCATAGAGCTTAACTTCATTTTGTGAAATACCAGATTTTGAGAGTGCTTTTTTAATTGCATTTGATGGCTGATTTAGTAAGGATGGATCTGGACCAGCAACTTGGCCGTAGCCAACAATTTCACATAGGATATCAAGTCCACGAGATTGGGCAAGCTCTTTTGACATAACTACTACTGCTGCTCCTCCATCTGAAATCTGACTTGCATTACCGGCGGTTATTGTGCCTTCCTTTTCAAACGCAGGTTTAAGGGCACTTAAGGAATCGACTGTAGTACCTGGCCGAACTCCCTCATCTGTATCGACAATAGTTGGATCCCCTTTTCTTTGAGGAACTTGAACAGCGACTATTTCATCTTTAAATTTATTTGATTTTATAGCTTCAGCTGCTCTTTCATGGCTGAGAGCAGCAATCTCATCTTGTCTTTGTCTTGGAATACTTGACGCTTTGGCGTACCTCTCAGTTCCAAGACCCATAGCAACTTGGTCAAATGCACAGAATAATCCGTCGTACATCATCGAGTCAACTAATGTTCCATCTCCTGCTCTGTAGCCACTTCGCGCATCTCTTAGGATATAGGGAGCTTTCGTCATTGATTCCATCCCACCAGCGATAACTATTTCGGCATCTCCAGCTTCAATTAATTTGGAAGCTAAATATATAGAATTGAGTCCTGACAGACATACTTTGTTAACTGTAGTAGACGGTATTGACATGGGGATTCCTCCCTTAAAAGCCGCTTGACGAGCCGTAATTTGTCCCTGACCTGCTTGAATAACATGGCCCATAAATACATAGTCGACCTCTTCAGGGGAAATCCCTGCGTTAATTAACGCTTGCTTAATGGCAAATCCTCCAAGATCCATAGCGGTAAATTGTGAAAGTGTTCCAGATAGTTTTCCTATTGGAGTACGTGCTCCCGACACAATGACACTTGACATGTTTAAATTCCTTCCTTCAAAAAGTTAAAATCGTTCATCTGATCTGTCTTTTAAGACTATCAAACGACCGCGTCTGGTGGCAATTTAAATAAAATCTGTCTCTATTTGTAATTTTTATAGGTGTCAAAACAATTTTTGAGTTAGATTAACTTGATGCAAGAAATTTTAGAAGCTATTGAAAATAACGCTACTCCACAAGAGATTGAAGGAATAAAGATACCTGAATCATATCGCGCTGCATTCGTTAATGAAAGCGACCAAGAAATGTTTCAAGGGATGGATTCAAAGGATAAGGATCCGAGAAAATCATTGAAAATTGGCGAGGTCAAAACTCCTGAAGTCGCTCCTGACGAGGTATTTGTTGCGGTGATGGCGAGTGCTATCAATTTTAATACAGTTTGGACGTCAATATTTGAACCACTTCCAACTTTCCAATTTCTTAAAAGACTTGGGAAAGAAAGCATCTGGGGGAAGCGCCATGACCTCCCTTACCACGTAGTCGGTTCTGATGCATCTGGAGTAGTGGTCAAAACTGGGTCCGCAGTTAGGAATTGGAAGGTTGGAGATAAAGTAGTTGTGCACTGTAACTATGTAGACGATCAGGACCCTTCTTCTCATAATGATTCAATGATGGCTACAAATCAAAGAATATGGGGGTTTGAGTCTAATTTTGGTGGTTTAGCTGATCTAGCACTTGTTAAAGCAAATCAGCTTATGCCTAAGCCGCGTCACCTTAGTTGGGAAGAATCAGCCTGCAATGCGCTTTGTAATTCGACATCTTATCGAATGGTAGTTTCAAGAAATGGTGCCGGGATGAAGCAAGGTGACAGTGTCTTAATTTGGGGAGCAACAGGTGGCATAGGCGGATATGCGGTTCAATATGTTTTAAACGGCGGTGGCATTCCAATTGGTGTCGTTTCATCACCAGAAAAGGCTGAAATTCTTAGAGAAATGGGATGTGAAGCAGTAATTGATCGCAGAGAAAAAAATTATAAGTTCTGGAAAGACGATGTTACACAGGATGAATCTGAATGGAGGCGACTTGGAAAGGACATTCGAGATCTTATAGGTGAAGATCCTGACATTGTTTTTGAACACCCCGGACGTCAAACGATGGGAGCTTCAGTATTTGTTGCTAAGAGAGGTGGACTCATAATGACCTGTGCCGCCACGTCAGGCTACATGATTGAGTACGACAATCGGCACTTATGGATGAAACTTAAGACTATAAAATCAAGCCATTTTGCCAACTATAAAGAAGCTTATGAAGCTAATAGGTTGATATCAAAAGGTGCAATTCAGCCAATACTCTCAGCTGTTTATCCACTTCAAGAGGTTGGTGAAGCGGCATACCAAGTTCATAAAAACCTACATGAAGGGAAAATCGGAGTCTTATGCTTGGCTCAAAAAGAGGGACTCGGAATAGACGATCCTGAATTTCGTGAAAAAATTGGTGAGGATAAGATAACGCTATTTAGGAGAAAAAACGCATGAGCATAGAACTTGAAGGCCTTCTAACTGAGATTGATCACATTGCAATTGCAGTAAATGAGCTTGATCTAGCAGTTAGGTGGTATGAAGAAAATTTAGGTGCGATTTGTGTTCATCGAGAATTAGTCGAATCTGATGGAGTCGAAGAAGCACTGTTAAAGGTGGCTGAATCGTATATTCAATTTGTTTGCCCAACAAGAGATAGTTCACCAGTAGCAAAGTTTCTTGAAAAAAAAGGAGAAGGGTTACACCACGTAGGGTATAGAGTCAAAGACTGTGCAAAGGCTCTAGAAGTAATTAAAGCAAATGGGGGCAGAACAATTGATGAAGCTCCACGTAAAGGTTCTAGAGGTACTACAGTTGCATTTGTCCACCCAAAAACTTCTTTTGGAACGTTGATAGAGTTGGTGCAAGAGTAACTAAGTGACTAAAAATGAGCTACGAGCAAAAGCAGTAAATGTACTAACTTCTGAAAAGCTAGAGAACATTGTCGAGATGGTTCTCTTTTCTCCTGAGCCAGGTGTATTCGAAGCACATGCTAATGATGGTTCGGTAATGTTTGAAAGACCAGGCTGTGACGATCCTCTAAAGCCTAAGATAATTGAAACTCAAGGACGAGATCCTTTAAGCGATCAAGATGTCAGCAGATTTTCGACATTGGCACTACAGAGAGAGTTTCGGTGTCCAAAAAGAACCGAAAATTCTTATCCCTACAGCTACGACCATGTTGCACAAATATGGGATCATGAACACGCACCAGACTTGATTGCTATTCACACCGCAGCCCATTCATTTTTAGATGAGGGAGGTCATCTTGGCGAACATGGTTCACTAGATATTCTTCAGGCACGAGCACCGTTCATTCTTTCAGGAAAAGGTGTAAAAAAGGCTGGAGTTATTAATAGCCATGTCCGCTTAGTGGACGTAGCTCCTAGTGTTGCTTACATTTTAGGTGCTTCTCAAACAGGAGGAATGTTATCTGATGGAAACTATTCAGGCTCTTCTTATCTTAAGAGGCAAGACGGCAAAGTTTTAAGTGAGTGGTTTCAGGAGACTGAGAGACCTGATAACGTTGTAATTTTTCTTTTAGATGGGTGTAACCCAAACATTCTTTATGACGTTGTTGAACAGGGTGGTGCTCCAAATATCTCGAGACTCATGGCAAATGGAACGACTTTTTCATATGGTGCAATTTCGTCTCTTCCAACTGTGACGTTAGCGAATCACACAACAATTCTTACTGGATGTCATCCAGCACACCATGGGGTATTACACAATGCATGGTTTGATCGAAAAAAGATGATACAAATTGTAACTGAATCTCCAGGCACATGGCATCTTGCGATGGATTACCTAAATCCAGAAACTGAGACTATATTTGAGTGTCTAAATAGGTACAATCGCGACATTACAACTGCGGCTATCAATGAGCCTGCTGACAAAGGTGCAACCTACTCCACGTTTGAGGAGGTGAGAAAAGGTCGCATGGCAGAAATTATTGCACAGTCTGGCATAGATGCATCGGTTCCAAAAGATACCACAAATCAGTATTTTGAATCATCTCAAGATTATCGATGGGCTACCACTGCGGACCATGCTGGTTTAGCTCAGGCAATTGGTTTAATCCGTCGCAATTGGGACAATTTGAAATTAGATCGGCCAAAGTTTATGTCAGTTAATTTCTCTCTAACCGATTCAGCATTTCATGACAGCGGACCAGATTCAGATATGGGGCGAGCAGCGGTTCGTGACACTGATGCTCGTATTGGCAAAATACTAAGAGCATTTGAGATCGAAAGTGAGTTTGACCAGACACTTTTTATAGTCCTAGCAGATCATGGCATGGAAGAGACGAACCCCAATGTTACTGGAAGTTGGATTAAGGCTTTGAAGGACGCATCAATAGATGTAGCGAATGATTCCTTCGGATTCTTATATTTAAATAGTTAAATTTTAAGCTTACGAAGTGTTCGAACTTTATCTGGGCTAATCTATTTCGTAGTTTAGACTTAAATGAATTGATTAAAGGAGGAGATTGTATGGATCAGAGACTTAAAGAGCTTCTCTCATCTGGAAAACACTTTGCAGCACTGTCAACCTTAGGAGAAGATGGTTATGCCCATACTACCGTTGTGTGGGTGGATATCACGGGAGATTATCTCCGATATAACACTGAAGTTCACAGGGTTCAGTTTAAGAATGTAGAGAGAGATCCAAGGGTTACTGTCGCAATATGGAATAGTGACAATCCGTACAACTATGTAGAAGTTAAAGGGAAAGTTGTAAATACAATTAAAGGCGAAGAAGCCAAAAAACATATTGACAGCCTTTCCAATCATTACACAGGTATGGATTATGCTATGCCAGTTCAATCTGAAAGAGTGATAGTAGAAGTTCAAGCCGAAAAAATTAGGTGGCAAGGTTAGATATGGAACATCAAATTATAGGTACTACAATGCCAGTATTGGAGATCCAGCTTGCACCAAATGAGTCAGTGATCGCTGAATCTGGAGAGCTTTCTTGGATGTCGCCATCTATTTCGATGACAACGTCTGCAGGAGGCGGACTTAGCGGCGGTGGAGGTCTTTTTGGAGCGGTGAAAAGAATGGCCGGTGGAGGTGGACTATTTTTAACCACTTACACTGCACAACCACCTGGTGGGCTAGTAGCTTTCGCAGCAAAACTTCCTGGTCAAATATTTCCAATACAGGTTTCTTCAGGTGGAGGATACATGGCGCATAAACATGGATTCTTGTGTGGGACGCCTGGGATTGGCATATCAATGGGGTTTCAGCAGTCTCTTGGTGCTGGAATATTTGGCGGAGAAGGCTTCATTCTTCAGCAAATTGGTGGAGAAGGCATCGCTTATATTGAACTTAGTGGTGAGATAATTGTTAGAGATCTGCAACCTGGTGAAAGTTTGTTAGTGCACCCTGGCCATGTAGGACTTTTTCAGGCAGGGATGCCGTTTCAGATTGTGACAATTAGGGGCATTAAGAATAAGCTATTTGGCGGAGATGGAATATTTCTTGCTTCACTCACTGGACCTGGTCGAATTTGGCTTCAGTCAATGCCAATTCCAGGGCTTGCAAATGCAATTGCGCCTTACTTGCCCCAGCCTAATATAAGGTGAAATTAGCATCGATCTGATTTTGTGGATAAATCTAGACCAATAGATGATTGGTGATTTTGACATGCTTTCAACGATTGAAGTGGTGAAATTCCTGGAAAGCTGAACGATCTAAATCTCCTTCAGACAGTTGGTTCTTGCGAACCTGGACTTGTAGGCTTTAGAAGTGTTCAGCTTGCCGGAGGTTCGGCAAAAACATAGAACTGGGCGCCCTTACCTGTTCAGCGCAGCCAAAGCTGTAGGTTTGCCCCTTGCATTGGAGTAAACGCGATACTGAAACATCGGATACCTCCACTGTGTTAGATGGGTACGTCAGTGCAACGCCCCGAAAGACCCTTGATTCACGACCAAAGGCGTTAGTTTGCGGTAATTTTTTCGCCATGTTGAAAATCCAGAGTAGCTTTAAATTTAAGTTTTTTGAAAATGTTGTATTGAAAAGCAATATAGCCTAGTAGTTATGTCTGACATAACTATGAGGCAAAGATTAGAAGATCTAAATGAAAGAAAAGAGCAAGCATTACATGCTGGGTCTGCTCGTGCAGTAGAGAGGCAACATTCTCAAGGGAAAATGACAGCCCGAGAGAGAATTGACTATCTAGTTGATGAAGATTCATTTCAGGAACTTGATATGCTCTCACGCCACCGTGCACATGGAATGGGAATTGAAGAAAATCGTCCATATACTGACGGAGTTATAACAGGATTTGCAACGATAGATGGACGGAGAGTGTGTCTATTTAGTCAGGATTTTACAGTATTTGGAGGCGCTCTTGGTGAAGTATTTGCCGAGAAAATTCACAAAATCATGGATTTGGCGCAGTCGATGGGTGTACCGATGATTGGCTTGAACGATGGCGCTGGTGCAAGAATCCAAGAAGGCGTTGTTTCTTTGAACTCTTACGGAGGTATTTTCTTTAGAAATGTAAAGAGTTCTGGTGTAATTCCACAGATAAGTGTAATTCTGGGCCCATGCGCAGGTGGGGCAGTGTATAGCCCAGCTATGACGGATTTTATCTTTATGGTGCATGAAACTTCCCACATGTTTATAACTGGACCTGACGTTGTCAAGACTGTTACAGGTGAAGAGGTCACATTGGAACAGCTTGGTGGTGCGATGAGCCATGCGACGAAATCTGGAGTAGCAGCGTTTGTTGCACCTGATGAAAAATCTTGTCTTGATGAAGTGCGCTACCTTCTTTCATTTTTGCCTTCCAATAATTTAGAAGAACCTCCTTATATTGATCCTGATGATGAACCAGACAGGCTGTGTCCAGAACTAATTGATCTTATGCCATCGAGTCCAAATCTTCCGTACGATATGCGAAAAGTCGTTACTTCAGTAGTAGATGAAGGAGAGTTTATCGAGTACTTTCCTCACTGGGCGGCAAATCTAATGTGTGGTTTTGCCAGACTAGATGGCAAAGTTGTTGGAATAGTTGGAAATCAGCCTCAAGTACTGGCTGGAGTGCTAAATATTGCGGCTTCTGAAAAGGGAGCCCGATTCGTAAGAACATGTGACGCATTCAATATCCCATTAATAACTTTTGTAGATGTGCCTGGATTTATGCCCGGTACCGATCAAGAGTATGGTGGAATTATTCGACACGGTGCAAAGCTACTGTACTCATACTGTGAAGCCACCGTTCCAAGGATCCAAGTAATTACTAGGAAAGCTTATGGAGGAGCATACGTAGTTATGGACTCCAAATCAATTGGCGCAGACCTAGCTTTTGCTTGGCCGTCAGCTGAACTTGCGGTTATGGGACCACAAGGTGCTGTTGAGATAGTCCATAAAAGAGAGTTAGTAGAATCGGTAGATCCAGTTGGAAGAAGGGCTGAACTTGTTGATGAGTATATTGAGAAGTTTGGTAATCCATATCTAGCAGCTGAGCGTGGGTTTATTGACGACGTAATTGACCCACAAGAGACAAGACGAGTTTTAATCAAAGGATTCGCAATGATAGCTTCAAAACGCGAGGAACTTCCAAAACGCAAACATGGAAATATGCCTCTCTAGGAAGTTGCGTTTCTGTTTTGTTTGAATAGTAAATTCGTGTGATTAAAGTTATTGCTTTTTATAAGCTGTAGCAAACAGAAAGGAGTTGTTAAGTGAAAAATAGTATCGAAGTGGATTTGAGCGAAAATGTAACTACGCTGAACGGTGATGATTTAGTTGATGATGATACAATAGCGGCAATCGTGGCAGCTCTTGAGATTGTTTTTAGTCAGCCGCGTTTAACGATTTCTAAGACGTTGCAGCGTTCAAAGTTTCAAGCTTGGAGATTTTCGGGTAGATGGTGGGCGAGACCAATTCCAATGGTTAGAGATAGACCATATTAAGGCAATTGAAGCCACTGTGGATCTAGATTTAAGCTTAAAGGGATATGAAGTTACAACTCTTTCCTACGATGAGATTGTTATTCATGAACTTACTAAATCGACAGGCAATGTAATGGAGATTAAAAGAACAGGTCTTAATCCAAGTTCTGAGTACGAATTTGACTTCGGAACTGTTACAACGCTTGAGAGACCGGGTGGAAAGCTACTTTCAACGGTGGTTACATTAAACGATCTCCACATTGGAGAAAAAGAGTGCGGTGTTATTCACGGTGTCGACACGGGACCTATTTTTACGAGTGCAGAAGGAGAGATGCAGTATCCAGAAGTTATGAGTCGATCAGCGGCAGATGAAATTGTAGAAATTAATCCTGATGTAGTTATAGTCAAAGGTGACATTACTGCTAACGGCGCTGAAAGTGAGTTCTCATTATTTGATGAAATTTATGGGACAAAATTCGGCAATAGATTACATCTAACGCTCGGGAACCACGACAAAAAAAGTGGCTCAAGCTTTACCGTCGACCCCATCGAAGTAGTTTCTTTAAATGGCGCTTTACTTGTACTGGTAGATACTTCTCTTAAAGATTTGCCTACTGGCAGAATTAGCAAGGAACAAATAGGCTTAATTAGTGAAATCGCACGCAGTACAACTGAACGAGTTTTGGTTTTTGGGCACCACCACCCTTGGGATCCATCGTCAAGGACTAGACCTGAAAACTACTTTGGGATATGTCCGGATGATTCTGAAGTCCTTGTCAAAGTTTTTGAAAATAATGAAAACATGGTTGGGTATTTTGCTGGTCATACACATCGAAACAGAAAGCGAGTATTTTTACCCACAAAAAGTGTTCCTTTTGTTGAAGTAGCAGCTTTGAAAGATTATCCAGGAACTTATGCAGAGTACAGGATATTTGAAGAAGGCATAGTTCAAATCCATCGTCGGGTTTCAGGCAAAGAAGCTTTAAAATGGAGCGAAAAATGCCGCGGAATGTATGGCGGTCGTTATGCCGATTATGCGTTTGGTGAACTAGAAGATAGATGTTTTACTATTTGCTAAATAGTTTAAGAATCTGAAACAGCTGAATCAATCCTTACTAAACTGTTTTTTCATTTCGCGTTTTAGGATCATCTCTTGCGGAGACGGGAGAAGAAATGAGACACCCCCATGAGCTACTAAGCCGATTCCCCACCCAAATAGTGGGAATATATACCAGGGGAATCCTTTAGTTGTTAAGTACCAAACCGTAAAAATAAAAGCATTTGTAACCAAGTAAATGCTGAAATGTATATAGAAGATTCTATGGCGCAGCTTTCTCCTTGCCTTAATCTCTAAAAATGCTGTTTCAACAAAATCGTCTACTTCCACAATCTAAACACTAATACTAAAATGTGACCCGCTCAAGATTTTGCAGCTATTCTTTATTACCTAGGCTCAATGTTCCAATCGTAATAGGCTCTTTAAACCCCTTAATTTCAATAGTTGAAGTAGAAATCTCTAGAGTTGGTCGGTTAATTTCGCCTGTGAACAGTAGCTCGTCTGGACCTGACAGTTCACAAAGTCTAGCAACAAGATTTACATCCCTGCCAAAGTAGTCAGATCGAAATTTGATAGGGCGACCAACGTGGCTAGCAGCATGAAGTTTCCAATCCCTTCCACTTTGGATTGCAAGATTCGTTTTAATGCCTTGGATTAAGGTCAAAACATCAAGTTTTGTAGGTCCAGCAGCCAAGAAACCATCACCTAAATGCTTGATGAGTGAAGTCTTATGATTGCTAAGAAGTTTCTTAGACACTTTCATAAAGATATCTACAGTATCTTTAGCGGCTCGGTCTCCAAATGCGTCTGTAAATGACGTAAAAGATACAAGATCTACCATCACTAGAGTAGCTTCAGTTTCTTTACCGGGATGAATTTCTTGCGCTGCCTGTCGACCTTTATCTGAAAGTGAAATCGCATAATTTGCTTTTCTGTCTAAAGATATGAGACCTAGTTCTTCAAGCTCCAAAAGGTTTGCAAGCAGTTTTGCCGGTGAGATATTTATTTGGCTATCTCCAATGATGGAAAGAAGTTCCGAACCAGAGACACTACTACCAGAGGTTGCATCAAGTGAGAGTAAGATCTCATGACGAATGGATTTCTTCACACTTAAATGCTAATACAAAAGTGAGCCTTGTTACGTGGAACGAGACAATATTAGTCATAGAGGTTTTGCAATTTGGGAGATGGGAATTTCTAGAAACTCGCACAAATTTACTGTCGAATATACTAAACAAACTAGTTAAAAATTTAAACTAAGCGATGCTTTATAGTGGACATCTCTAGGATCAGAAGAGAATAATTATTCTTCTGTTATTCTGCTTTTGTTGGTACTCTGGCAAAGTTATTATCAAGTTGAGATTTGGCGACAGTATAACCAACAATTATGGGGATATTAAGTGCGAAAAGAGCAAGAAATGCAGTGAGAATAACTAGAGATGTAGATCGAGTTCCGTCCAAGTAAAAAACGTAAAAAAGAAGTCCACTAACTATCACCTCAACAAGTATCATCCATTTTGCCACTTTAATAAATACGGATTTAATTTCATGAAAGACCTTTGCTATCAAGAAAGCGTTAATAACAAATACAAGCAGTGCAATTCCTAACAAAGTGCCACTTAATGTAAAAGGAGCCGTATCGGGTGAATAGGCAGCCATTGTTATCCCTCCAATTACAACAAAGCTTAGACTCAGTGTTGCAAAAGTTTCACATGGAGGAAAGTTTTTATCCATTATTTCACCGTAACCCAAGTCATAATTATCAACGTGGCTATTTGCATTGCACCCGTAATACCTGCAGTGTATATAAAACGTTTCATTAGCTTTCCAATTACTTCGCCGCGAGGTTCAAATCGTTTCAGTTCAAGGAGTACCGCAATGTTAGCGGGCTCAAGAATTCCAAGTGCTATTAAGGTCATAACGCCAACGACTATAAAAGATACGACAAGTGGTGTGTGGTTAGGCGAGCTATGACTTAGATTGCCTAAGTGTCTTGCTAGCTGCCAACCTGCGCTTAAAGTACACGCAACTAAGGTGGGCATAATCAAGAGCATTTTAGGCATAAAGCGCTTTGAAAACTCAATTCTTGCAGGCACCGAAAGTTTCCCTAATATTGGACCTATCACAAAACCCACAAATAGATCAATTGCTGTCCACAGTCCTCCGCTAACGACGTGAAAAAATTCCAACCCATAGAGCCAGTTTTTTTCTATCGTTACAATGAGCACTATCAGAATAACGACAACCCCATAAAGTCCTTTTAGGGGAACGATTGAGAAGTCATTGGAATGAGATTCCTTTTGTTCTGAAAGCGGACTCTCTAACGCCATACTCCAAAATTATATATAAATTCAATCTAAATTGCAACCACAACTTCAAGGTGGACAAGGCTTTTAAGAAAGTACAACGCATTCATTATTATAAAGTTCAGGTATCTACAGCACGAACTCTTATGTAAAGCCAAAAAGCTTAATTTTAATCAATAACCAAGAGAGATATGAATGCTATTCTTCGAACATCTAAAGATGAAGCTTCATATTTGCTTTCGAAACTCTCAAAGCTCACTGACATGTTGGTATTTCCGTCACATTTGTTACTTTCATTTTACAAGCAGGTTGCAAACTTTTGAGGTAAACCCTAATTATGTAAGAAGCTTCCTCTACTATCAGTAATTGTTGCTTTCCATTTGGATAGATTTGAGCTGTATTTTCTGGTTATCGAATCATTGGAAAT
>JAJYFT010000064.1 GCA_021790815.1 Actinomycetes bacterium | reverse complement strand
CACATTAGTCCTTGGTATTATTCTAAAAATTGCAGTTTTTACTCTATTAACAAAAGAGGTAAAAGTTATTGTTGAGGTTGCAGGTATTTATATGCTTTCGCGTTCCTTGATGGCACTTGTAACTCTTGTCATGAAACCAAGCCCGTTTTCATCAATTGCAAAAAAAATGTCAGAACAGATAAATAAGAAAGTTTTAATTGTTGTTACGGTGGTTGCTGGAATAGTTTTAGGAGGGTGTCTAATCGATATAATTCAGTTCCAATACCCTACGAATGTACATAGTATCCTTGCTGTTGTACTTGAAGCAATGGTGTTTTTTTTAGTCATAGCTTACGGCTCAAAAAAGATTAACGGTTTTAACGGTGACATTCTGGGAAGTGCAGCGGTATTAAGCGAAATAGCTGGCATTGCAGCTTTGGGGGTTAGATGGTAGGGGAGATTCAGCTTGCTTATTTAATAGATCAAATTGTTCCTGAACCAAAAAAATACCATCCGGTAAGTTCATATGGAAAATTCTCAACATACTTAGAAGAGTTGTTTTATAGCGATTCAAAGATAAGTGGAGGACTGTTTGCATTGGCAAATATTGAGCTAGTTGCGTTTCTCGCATTGCTGCTAAAAAAATACCGCATATTTGGTCTCGTTGCTGTTACAGCGATATCACTTTCTGGAAAGATGCTTGAGGATGAAGCACTAGAGATTTACAGGAGTCTAAAAGCTGGAAATATTGATAGAGCGAAAAAAAGGCTGCCAAGTCTTGTTGGAAGAGATGTCGACAGTTTAGATGAGCGAGGAATTGTTAGAGCGACTGTTGAATCTATTGCTGAAAATACAGTAGATGCTGTTGCCTCAACATTAGTACTAGGAAGCGTTTTTGGCGTATTTGGGGTTCTTTTGCACCGTGTCTTCAACACGCTAGATGCAATGGTTGGAAAGAAGAATAGCAGGTATTTGAACTTTGGTATGGCATGTGCAAGGATTGATGATCTATTAAATTATGTTCCTTCTCGGGTTAGTTCTGTTATAGTTCTAGGATTTTCAAAGTCCCCTGTTAAGAATCTTAAATTAGCCAGACAACAAGCTCTGTTGCATCCGTCACCTAATGCAGGAATCATAGAAGCTTCATTTGCCTTAGCTCTAAATATTGAACTAGGTGGCGAGCTTTCATATCAAAACATTAGAGAGGTAAGACCCATAGTTGGGACTGGAGGTGAAGTTCGAGCAGATGACATTTTAAGAGCTACTAATCTTAAAAGAAAAGTTGAGTATGTTTTACTTGTTCTCACTCTAGCTCTGTCTTTGGTCGTTAGGAAATTGAAGAGTATCAAGAGGGAGATAAAGTGACTCGTAGTATCGATGCGAATGTAACTGGCTCAACTGAAATACATGGTGACAACTCTCGCAAAGTTGCGGTAACTTTAGGAATAGATCCTGACTCAATCTTAGATCTTGCTATGTCTATGAATCCGTATGCAAGCAAGTCGACTGAAATATTAAAAAAACATATAGATTCTCTTAGATTTTATCCAGACAGTAGTCAAGCAACAAAAATCCTAGCAGACTATTTAGAGGTTGATGAGAGTTGTCTCTTGCTAACGAATGGGGCAAGTGAAGCAATTGCTGTTGTTTGTAGAGAGTTAGAGGTTGCAAGTGTAAATGAGTGTGAATTCTCCCTCTATAAAAGACACCTTAAATATGTTGCACCAAATCATCCCACTATAATGTCAAACCCAAACAATCCAACCGGGAAGTTGGCAGATGATCATGAATATTCTGACGTTTGGGACGAGTCGTTTTATCCTCTTAGCACGGGAGTATTTACGAGACGTGATTTTGAGAGGGGATCGGTAGTAATTGGCTCTTTAACTAAGCTATTTTCACTTCCAGGTTTAAGAATTGGTTACATAGTATTTCCAACTGAAGAAGGGAAGAAAAGCGCTAAAGGCAACCTGCCTTATTGGAACGTTAACTCATTGGCATTAAGTGCGATGGAGGATTTATTAAGTTCAATGGATCTAAGCAGATGGGCTCGTGGGATTGCAGACTTAAGAGATGATCTATCGAGCATCTTCCAAACTTTGGGATTTAACCCATATTCATCTAATGCACCTTATGTGTTAGTTCCTGACGCATGTTATTTAATTGAACCTCTTATGGCAAAAGGAATTTTTGTCCGTGACGCAAGAAGTTTTGGTTTTAAAGATGCAATAAGAGTAGGTGTATGTAGCGAAGTTGGCCTAGGAAGACTTAATTTAGCTTTAAAGGAGATAGTATGAGATCTTCCAATGCGTTGATGATTGTTGGCACAGGGAGTGACGTTGGTAAGACAACCTTAGTGGTTGGTATCTGCAGGTATCTTAATAACTTAGGAGTTAAAGTAGCACCGTTTAAAGGCCAAAATATGGCGCTAAATTCCTTTGTTACAAGTGCAGGACATGAAATAGCCCGCGCACAAGAGCTACAAGCTAATGCAGCTCGAGTAGAGTCGACGAATTTAATGAATCCAATACTTTTAAAACCAACTGGCGATACAAAGAGCCAAGTAATCGTACTTGGTGAACCCTCTGAGGAGTTGACAGCAAAAGAGTTTTATTCCAAAAAACACGAGTACAAAAAAGTAGTTGATTCAGCTCTTGAAGAGCTTAGGAGTAGTTACGATTTTGTACTCCTCGAAGGTGCTGGTTCACCTGCCGAAATTAATTTAAAAGAAGTTGATCTAGTCAATCTTGGTCTTTGCAAAGATCACTCAATTCCGGCGGTACTTGTTGGTGACATAGAAAAAGGGGGTGTCTTTGCTTCAATCTATGGAACTTATAATCTGTTGGATCAAGACGAACGAAAGCACTTGAATGGGTTTATTATAAACAAATTTCGAGGGGATAAAACACTCTTAGGAAATGGTCCGGATGAAATCGCACGAATGTGTGAGACTAAATATTTTGGCTGTATAAACTACTTCGATAGAAGTGGTTTTGACTTTGAAGATTCAATGTCACTTTCAAAGTTGACCGAAAGTTTTCATCATTGTAGTAATACTTCTAACCATGATGTGTTAGATATTGCAATTTTAAAGCTTGATCATATATCTAACTTTAACGATTTTGATCCTTTAAGAGCTGAGCCTGGAGTTAGGTTGAGGTTAGTTGGTGATTTACGTGACCTAAATGATCCCGATCTTATAATTATTCCTGGGACGAAGAGTACCGTCGAAGATTTGCGAAAATTAGAAAGCATGAATGTTGGAGAACATTTAAGTCAAGCCTTAGAAAATCAAGCGTCGATTCTTGGTATTTGTGGTGGTTTTCAGATGCTATGTGATGAAATTGTCGACAATGTTGAATCGAAAACTGGTACCTCAAAAGGACTTGGCTTGCTTGACGCAAGATGCGAGTTTGAGAAGAAAAAAACGCTAAGACAAGTTAGAGCAAAGCTAGCAGGGAGTGAAGATATTGAGGTGTTTGGCTACGAAATTCACTATGGAAAGGTGAAATGTGGGATACCACTTTTTGAGTTAAGTCTTGAAAATCCCTACTTCTGTCAAAGCATTAGATCCGACGCTTCAATGAGTATTGATCGATTAAGTGCTTCTACTTATTTTGAAGGCGGAGTGGATGAAAGTAAAGGTATATATGGAACTGCAATTCATGGGGTATTTGAAAACGATAGTTTTAGGAGTGAGTTTTTGAGAAAAGTTGCGGCAAGAAGGAAGAAAGAGATCACTCCCTCAAACATATCGTATCTGTTGCTTAAGGATGCCTGGATTGATTATGTAACTGAAACCATAAGCAAATCAATAAATATTGAGGAAATGTTAGGTAACCTTAGTTGATTTTATTGATAAGTAATGCCACCAGCGACGTTCTCGCCTTAAGAGTTGCACTTGAAAAATTGCCATTTTGCAATGCGAGTGCTGTGCACATTGATGAAGTAAGTTCTAATGTAGAGGACAATTTAGACCTAAGTGAGATTTGCAACTTTAAAGTTGTTATTTTACGTAGGATTGGCGGAGCAAGCGGTTTTGAAGACACTCTTAGGAGAATCAGGCAGATTTGTGATGATGAAAGCATAAGTTTTGTAGCAGTATCAGGCGAAAAAGAAGTTGACCCAGAACTAATAAAGTTTTCAAATGTAAGCCTTGAATTAGTTTCAAAGGTGTCAGCATATCTAAATTTAGGGGGTGGGGAAAACGTTGCAAACTGTTTGAAATTCGTAATGTCTTGTCTAGGGCTCGACGATTTAGAGTTTGATGAACCTTTTGAGATTCCTGAAGTGAGTATATATAAGAAAAAAGTAGGCGATAAGGATAGTGTAGTTGTTGGGGTAATTTTCTATAGAGCTCAGTATGTTTCTGGCAATACATTCTATATAGATAAACTTTTAGGGGAGATCGAGCTTTTAGGTGCAGGTTATGTGGCAATATACTGTTACTCGTTGCGCGGGAACAATGCAATAAACGCGGTTGACATCTTTAGGCAAAGTGACGTAGATGTAATTATTGCAACCATCTGGGCAGCTGGCTCAGCAAGTGAAGATAACTCATCTTGGGACCCTTCTTTTTTAAGCTCGCTAGATGTTCCAATAATTCAAGGGATTGTATCAATGAAGTCTCGGCACGACTTTGATGATTCACCTTATGGTTTAAGCCCAATCGATGTTGCTATGAGCGTAGCTCTCATAGAATTTGACGGGCGAATAGTTGGTCAAGCATTTGCATTCAAAGAAGAGATAGACAACGATGAAATTGTAAATTCGTCACTCTACGCATATAGAGTAATTGAAGATCGTGTTAAGTTGCTTGCCAGTACAGCGTTAAAACATGGCAAGTTAAGAAAAATTAGCAATAGCGAAAAAAGGGTTGGCATCGTATTAAGTGCTTACCCAACCAAAAGATCGCGAATAGGAAATGCGGTAGGGCTTGATACCCCTCTTTCTTTGATCTACCTATTAAAGGAGCTAAAAGCTAATAATTATGCAGTTTCTCACTTCCCTGAATCTTCAGACAATTTAATGTTTAAGATTTCAAGTGGTTTAACTTACGGTGAAATTGATAGTGGTTACTCAATGCCTGAGGCTGTAGCTGGCAGTTATGATGTTAATAAGTACATGTCATGGTTCAATTCTCTGCCAAATAGTGTGACCGATAAAGTCGAAAAAGCTTGGGGTAGTGCACCTGGTGAGTATGGACTTAGGGAGGATAAGTTTATATTTACAGGATTAGATCTCAATAATGTAAAGGTTGCTGTACAGCCTCCAAGGGGATTTGGTTTGGACCCAATCGCTGTTTATCATTCACCGGATCTTCCTCCCACTCACCACTACTTGGCGTTTTACTGTTTTGCTCAAGAGTCGTTTGATGCTCTAATCCATCTTGGGAAACATGGTACCTTAGAGTGGCTTCCAGGGAAAAGCGTTGGACTTTCTTCGCACTGTTTTCCAGATTTAGCAATAAACGATCTTCCTTTGATCTATCCATTTGTAGTCAACGATCCAGGAGAAGGATGTCAGGCAAAGAGAAGAACTCACGCAGTTATAGTCGATCATTTAGTTCCTCCAATGACTAAAGCTGAACTAAAAGACGAGTTCGTTGATCTCGAAATGCTACTTGACGAGTACGCTCGTTATACTGCAGTTGACCCAGGTAAGTTGCCGCTTATTAGAGAAAAGCTTTGGAGTTTTCTAATTGAACTAAACATAAATAAAGATTTGGCACTAGCTAAAGAAAGACTTGAAAAATTTCCATTTCTTGAAGCTGAAACAATTGATCAACAGGATGATTCATTTGACGATTTACTTCCAGAAATTGATGGATACTTATGTGAGCTAAAAGATTCAATGATTAGAGGCGGCCTTCACGTACTTGGAAGAACCCTTAAAGGCGAGGAGCTAGTTGATTTTGTAATAGCTGTAATGAGTGTCTGGCAAGGAAATGTGCCGCCAATCAGTGATTACATTGAATCCAAGCTGAGAAATAAGACAAAGATGGCAAAGGGCAGCGAGATAGAAGTCAGTATCGGGGAAAGCCAGCTAAACCTGAGTATTGCTGAAGAAAATAATGGCATTATTAAGAAGTTTGTTGCAGACTTAATAGATAAGAATGAATCTGATGGATCGTTAGTGGAGGATTTTATAGTTAATCGCTTGTTAGTCGATCTTTCAAAAACAGGAGATGAGATTAGTGCGATTCTTAAAGCTCTTGATGGCAAATTTATTGATCCTGGTCCTTCTGGTGCTCCAACAAGAGGCATGGCAAATGTTCTTCCCACAGGCCGAAACTTCTACTCTATTGATCCTCAAGCGGTTCCGTCTCGCATAGCCTATGAAGTTGGCAAGAAGCTGGCAGACGGAGTAATTAAAAGACATCGCAGTGAGACACAAGAGACATTGACAAATGTTGCGATAGTTCTGTGGGGGACGGCAAATATGAGAACTTCAGGAGATGATGTTGCTGAAATTCTCGCATTTATTGGAGTGAAACCTAAGTGGGATGAGTTTTCAAATAGGGTATGTGGACTTGAACTTATTTCCGTTGATGAACTAAAAAGAGCACGAGTGGACGTAACCGTTAGGATATCAGGGTTTTTTAGAGATGCATTTCCTCACGTTATTACGCTTTTAGATGAAGCATTTACTTTAGCTGCAAGCTCGGATGATGGTGACACTTTCAATCCACTTTCGACTGGTGACGACCGACGAGTCTTTGGACCTAAACCTGAAAGCTATGGTTCTGGGATACTTAATGTAATCGATTCATCTAACTGGAATGATGACAGTGATCTTCTCTCGATATATTTAAACTGGGGAGGATATTCCTACAGCAACAATAGAAAAGGGGATAACCAAATACCTGCCTTGGCTGAAAAACTCAAACAGACTCAAGTGGCTATCAAAAATCAAGACAATCGTGAACATGACATATTTGATTCTGATGACTATTTTCAGGATCACGGAGGGATGATTGCAGCCATCCGGACGCTAAGGGGTAGCAATCCACTCGCGCTCTTTGGAGATAGTTCTAATCCAAATGATCCTAAAGTGAAGACATTGAAAGAAGAGGCACTCAAAGTTGTGCGTTCCAGAGTGTTGAATTCAAAGTGGATTGGAGCTATGATGGCACATGGTTATAAAGGTGCATTTGAAATGGCTGCCACTGTAGACTACATGTTTGGATACGACGCAACAGGTCAAATACTAGATGACTGGGTTTATGAAGGGGTAACTGAACGGTATATTAAAGACAGAGATGTCGTTGATTTCTATAAAGAGTCTAACCCTTTTGCGTATAAATCGATTGCTGAAAGACTTCTTGAAGCTTATACACGAGGGATGTGGAATGCAAGCGAAGCAAGTCTAGTTGCACTAAGAGATGCAATTCTTGAGGCTGAGGCAATGGAAGAAGGAGGATTTGATGGCAGGATATGAGGTAAGTGATTCCAAAATAATTTTCCCATTTAGTGCACTGGTTGGAATGACGGACGTTTTGTTGGCTTTAATGCTAAACGCGGTTGATCCAAAGATCGGAGGCGTGCTTTTGAGGGGTGAGAAAGGAACTGCAAAATCTACAGCCGCTAGAGGATTATCGCAATTACTTGGCAGTGAAGTCCCATTCATAGAAATCCCAATAGGTGCAAGTGAAGATCGTGTTATAGGAAGTTTAGATATTAAGTCCGCCATCGAAGACGGTAGAGAAAAGTATCGTCCAGGTTTATTAGCTCAAGCAAACGGTGGAATCGTTTATGTAGATGAGATAAATCTTTTGGCCCCTCACTTAACTGACATTCTTTTAGACTCAAGTGCAAGTGGTTATCACAGGGTTGAACGAGATGGAATTTCAATAGTTGTTAAAAGTGAGTACATTTTGATTGGTTCAATGAATCCAGAAGAGGGATCATTAAGGCCTCAGCTCCTTGACCGGTTTGGTCTTTGTGTAGACGTTGAATCTGAGTATGATGTTGATAATAGAGTTTTAAGTCTGAAGAGACGGTTAGAGTTTGACGACGACCCAAGCAGTGTGTATTTAAAGTTTAAACCAAGTGAAAATGAACTTTTACGTAAGATTAGATTTACCAATAACCCAAAGACTAATGATGAACTTTTGCGAAAGTGTTCTTCTATGGCACTTGAACATCGCGCACAAGGACTCCGAGCCGATCTAACTTTATATAGAGCTTCAGTTGCACATGCAAAGTTAATGGGGAAAGAGTCAGTCTCAGATGATGATCTAGAAGTTGTCGCCCCCTTTGTTCTTAAGCACAGAAGTAAAATATCTATGCAAGATGAAAATGTCTCAAGTAGGAAAACACCTAATCCAGCTAAAGCAAACCCTCCTAAATTAGATTCTCAATTTGATCAAGGAAATCGGAATAGTAGAAATTACGACTACACGGATAGTTCGCAAAGTAAAAACGTAGGATACTCACCAGACAAAAGTGAGAAAGCTGGCAACTCTAAAGAAAAACAGTTCCCTGAAGTCTTGTCAGAGAGATCTGTTTCAGTGCAAACTTCAGTTAGCAAAAAAAGTAATCGAGGCTTTGGAAAAACAGGATTAGGAGCTGACTCAACTGGTCCACTTCGCCAGATTCGATCGAAACCCTTTGAAGACGGAGAAAAAGTAGACTTATCAAGCACAATGGTAGAAGCCGCCAAAAGACGATTGTTGATAAAATCGGATGAACCATTTGTCACCCAAAGTGATTTAAGATCATCAGTTAATGAGATTGCAACGGAGCGAGTGATTATATTTTCAATAGACATTTCAGGGTCAATGGGAGCTGATGAGAGGCTTTACGAGGTATCGAGAACGTTGGATGGTCTTCTAAATGATAGTTATTTGAAACGATTTAAAGTTGCAATTGTTACTTTCGGTGGTAGTGGTGCAAATATTTTAACTAGGCCTACCAGAAGTATTGACATCGCAAAAGAGTGCTTAAAATCGGTTAAGGTTGGTGGGATTACGCCACTTCATGAGGGGCTAAAGTTATCTAGAGAGCTAGCGGAGCAAGAGATATTAAAGGGAAATCAGGTAGCTTTAATAATTGTCACCGATGGAAGGGCAACTGTGGAGAATGGAATAAATCTGGCTCTACTTGAAGCAGAGAAGATTGATACACTAGACTTAGATCCAATAGTTGTTTATCCGCAAAGTAACGACGGGGATGTCTTAGGAGTTTTTGATTCACTCGTCACAACATTAGGCGGAAGGCGTAAGATATTAGGTGATGACATTTTGTAAAAGTTTTATGGCAATAATGTAATTGAGGTGTTTTATTGGTATCTTTGTTATATTGTTTTCAAAAAGTTGACAGATGTTAGTAGTTAGAAGAAATTTGGTAGTTTTTGTGGTAAGAGGGTTGATAGAAAAGTTATAAGAATATTGTCAATAAGCAGTTTTGGCTCAATAAGGTTGATAGTTCATGATATTTGGCATAGTGAATTGTTAGTCAGTAATAGCCATAAAGTTCGCTGTGACTGTTTTTAGACAAGTGAATGGTTGGTAGTAGTATGAGAATAATTCGAAATAAAGTTGTGAAGTCGGAGTTTTACGCAAAGGAAGTGATATCAAAAGTTATTTTACGGTTTGGGTCGTAGAAGTTGGAAGTTTTGAGTAAAGTTATGTATTTTGTTTGCCGATTAGTTATTGAGAGGAGTAGCAGTGTCCATGGTGACTGAAGATACAGCCGGGACTGATGATAGTCAAGGTGTGCAGGAAGCACCTTTAGATGCTGGTGCCCCGTCATCTACAGGAGATTTAGCAGAAGGGTTACAGCGGGTTCTGTCGTGGAACCGCCAAGATCCGGGTCTTAAAATTCAGGGTCTGACAAGGTTGCTTGGAGGTTCTTCTAGGATTACATGGACTTTTACCGCAACAGGACAAAATAATACAGAGCAAAAAATGGTTTTGCGGATGGACCCTCCAGGCATTTCAAGACCAGGTAGCCTAGTTTTAGAAGGCGAACTGATGAATGCTGCCAAGAACTCTGGTGCGCCGGTTCCAACCATATATTTGTCGAGTGATGACCCAGGATTACTAGGTGCTCCATTTGTATTGATGGAGTTTATTGACGGCGAATCACACCCTAGGTCGATATTAAGAGATAAGAAACTCGAAAAGCTGCGGCCTCAGTTAGCTGGGATGTGTGGTCAAGCACTTGCAAAAATTCACGCTATTCCACCTGAGAGCGTACCTGGCCTAGCTACAATTGATGTATTAGGTCAAATAAGGACTCAACTTGAGCAGCTTGGGGAGCCACATCCTGTTTTTGAACTCGGTCTTAGGTATCTAGAGTCTTCGAGGCCTGCGCCTCTAGGTTTAACTGTGGTCCACGGTGATTTTAGAAATGGGAATTTAATAGTTGGAGAAGAAGGAATTCGAGGCGTAATTGACTGGGAGCTAAGTCATATAGGTGACCCTATGGAAGACCTTGGATGGCTTTGCGTTCGGTCATGGAGATTTGGAGGACCTGGTCCAGTAGGAGGTTTTGGTTCATACAATCAGTTAATTTTTTCATACGAGCATGCTAGTGGGAGAGTCCTTGATCGGAATCTTCTTAGGTGGTGGGAGCTTTTGTCCACTGTTAGGTGGGGCGTTATGACTATGATGCAGGCACAAGCCTTTAGTCAGGGTACTCACAGATCTTTAGACACTGCTTTAATTGGAAGAAGAGTGTGTGAAGTAGAGTGGGACACACTTGCTTTGCTTAGTTCACTGAGAAAGGCCTAAATATGCCACTTCAAGATCCACCTGCAGTTGAAGATCTCTTGCAGGCTGTTAGGGAGTATCTTCAAGAGGAAGTTCTTCCTTCTGCTGATGCAAACCAGAGGGTTCATGTTTTAATGGCTATGAACGTTGTTGGGGTTGTCGAAAGAGAGTTAGTGTTGGGTCCAAAACTGGAGCAAGAGCACGTAAAAGCCCTTAACACACTAGGGGTTAACTCTGAGGCTGAACTTGCTCAGGCTATTAAATCGGGAGCGCTTGACGCTAAGAGGGATGAGGTGCTCAAAGTTTTGCGCCAAACAACTATTGCAAAGCTAACAGTTGCAAGCCCCGCATTTTTGGAAAGAACTCGAAAAGAAGCTGAACTAGCTGCCCAAAGACAAGCTAAAAAAGCTGAGGCCGCCCAAGGTTAGGCACCAACTGCATGGAATCCTCCATCAACGTGGATGATTTCTCCGGTTGTCATAGGAAACCAATCTGAAAAAAGTGCAACACAGGCTTTCGCTACACTTGAGGAGTCAGTAACGTCCCACCCTAAAGGTGACCTATCTTGCCATGCATCTTCGAATTTAACAAAGTTTGGGATAGATTTTGCCGCAACAGTTTTGAATGGCCCGGCTGCAATTAGATTAACGCGAATATTGTCTTTACCTAAGTCTCTCGCTAAATACCTCGTCAGAGATTCAAGTGATGCTTTGGCAATACCCATCCAATCATAGGTTGGCCAGGCTTTTGAGGCATCAAAATCAAGTCCAATGATCGATGGGGAGGCTGATTTTTTAAGAAGCGACTGAAACGCTTTAGCCAAGAGTTTAAGTGAGTAAGATGAAATTTCAATTGCGACCTTAACATCATCCCAGTCTGCCTCTAAAATTCCCTTGCCAAGACATTTCTCTGGTGCGTAACCAATTGCGTGTAATACACCATCAAGTTTTCCCCATTTTTGTTCAATTTCTTTTGCAACTTGGTCAGCTTGACTTGGCACAGTAACATCTAATTCAAGCACATCTACATCGGCTTTTAGTTTTT
>JAJYFT010000063.1 GCA_021790815.1 Actinomycetes bacterium | reverse complement strand
ATCCACCGCCTGGCATAGCTGGGGGTGCAGGAGTAGATGCACAACTGGGTAGTGCTGATTGGCTTGGAAGTGAAGGTGCCGACGGCTGACTAAAAGATGGTGCTGACGGCGATTGTCCACATCCCTTTATGCCATTGGTCGAGCTCGAACTTATCGACAGACTTCCTCCTCCACCAGATGCACTAAGCATGCCTGAATCAGATCCACCGCCTGGCATAGCTGGGGGTGCAGGAGTAGATGCACAACTGGGTAGTGCTGGCGCACTGAAAGCTGAATTTAATGCTTGAGGTGCGGAGTCAAGGAACTTGAACGCCATACCGAACGTCAGAATCGTTATGAGTGTCAGGATGGCTTTAATCGCCATACTTGTTAGTGGTTTTAATTTAGTAATCATTTATGCTCCTTATTTATGCTGTATTACTCACTCAGATTTTCTGAGTAAAGCTTTATGGATAGGAAACGATCAGATTGAAATAAACTTTCGGTACAGATTTTGAACCGATTACATTTATTCGCTATTAGATAGAGGCTTAATATCTTTCCCTGTCTACCCATTTGAAGAGTTTCCTAGTACAGTGACGTCGGATATTAACCACTTTCCTCCAGTCTGCTGAGTAAGGTCAATAGAGAGTCTCAGAACGTCGGCAGAAGGTGTGGACATCTTATTGTTAACATAAGTCTGATCAACTACAGCGTAGACATTTGCACTGTTGCCCGAAAGAGACTGTAAGTAAAGATTCCGTACTTGGCCTCTTGATGCAGCACTGGTGACTTCAAGTGCCTGTCTTATATTAGAACCAAAAAACTGGCTGGCTTGTTTTTTGAAATTTCCTGTAGCGTATGTTCCAAGTGTCGCAAGGTCAGAATCCACAGTTTTCGGGTTAAAGTTAGTTAGCGCAATTAAGAAATTTGTTGAAACCTGGCGAACCACAACACCTTGTGACAGTTGATTTTGGTCATTTTCATAAGCCGTAAAAAACATGGCTGCGAACACAATGGCAACTAGGGCGATAACTGTTAAGGCGATTGAGTATGGTTTTAACAGAGAACGTCGTTTTTTGGTGCTTACTTTAGGGACCTCTTCTTTGTCTGATGCTGGTTTGATATCCTTCTCTTCGAGCAGCTTTGTTTTCAAAGATAACTTGTCTGCATGGTTTGATATGGATTGCCTGTAACTTTCTCGCATTGGTTTAGCACTAGTCGGAGTTTTAGTAGTTTTCATTTTGGTTTCCTTTCATTATGGTGATGGTGTGATGACTTATTTTCGATTAGACGATTAGGAGATAACTTAATTATGTTGTCATCGTCGAATCTATTCACGACTTTCAGCCCCGGCTGGTTTTGTTGTTGTCTTCTGAACGATTGCCCAAAAGGATTTCGTCTGATTTTTAGCCAGGTGAAGAAAGTAAGAGCTAATAACGTTAGAATTGCTAACGGTATTAACCCACTTTTACCGTTAGAACGGAGAGGAGTGTCGTAAGCACTGTTTGCCATTGAGCCTGGGTTAGATGGACCACTTCCTTTTACCGTGTAATCGGAGTAGCTAGATGGAATTACCACGGCACTAGGGCCAGCAGGCTTGAATCCTGGTTGAGTTGCAGGTCCAACTCCAGGTCCAAAATTTGTTATACAGCCTGGACCTCCAAGTACTGGAGGAAGCTTGACGGGGTTAGAGTACGAAGATGCAGAAGGTGTCATTGGGGGAAGTAGTAAGCGACTTCGCAACCACTCCTGATTGTTTCTATTTACGTCTCCGGCATTTAAGCTAATTGCAGGCCCAAAGGGTGAGATAGAGTCGATAGGCCCAAAGAACTGCTGATTCAAAGCTAAAGACGAACCTAGATTCGAAAAGTTTGGAGCAGTAGATAGATTTGACATAACGTTACCTAGGTCATGAGTTAAGCAGGCAAGGTTGGGTCTTGTACTTACAACGAGTGAGTTTAAAAGACTTGCCGCACTTGCGCCATTTTGAAGAAGGCTTACCAAGTCGTAGCGATGGGCAGAAAGTAGCTGTAAAAGTGCGGCAGTATTGGCTAACGATTGATTTAGCTGAGGTCCGACGCTTGATACTGCGTTTAAGACAGGCGGTGCATTTTCCAAGAATGCTTTGAACTGATTTTGATAGTTTAAGAACTCTTGAGAGAATAGCTGACTGTTTTCAATGATAGAGCGCATGTCGTTTACGTGACCCGAAATAGCGATGCTTAGTTGTTGAAGTAGCGAGTTCAATTGTTGCGGTGGAATTTTCTGAAGGAGTGAGGTTGCCTCAGTGACAAGAGTCCCAATTTCTGCTGGTACAGAATTAGGGCCAACTGGAATCGTTGCTCCATTTTTCAAAGGAAGAGAGTTGGTATTAGATGTTGGCGAAAGATCAACTTCTTGTTCACCGAGTGCGTTCGCTATGCCAATTGTTGCCACTACGTTTGATGGTATGTCGACACCGGAATTTATAATCATGGTAACTTTAGCTCCAGATTTTGTCAGAGTGACATTTTTTACAGATCCTACGTCAACACCATTAAGTGTTACTGTAAAGTTCTGGTAAAGACCAGATGCGTTTGGAAAGGTCGATGAAACCACTATCGGCGGTTTGAATGGGTTCCCAATAAATGTTGAAAAACCATAGCCAATGAGTATGAGTGAACCAATAAAAAAGGCTACGAGGTTTGCCTTGACACGCCAGTTAATCATTACGAGCCTCCTGTAGGGCTACATGTATTTGCAGGCTGTGATGGGTTAGACCCACCGTTTGGCAGGCCACACACAACTAGAGCATCGAGAACTTGGACGAAGTTATCTACGGTGTCTTTGCTGATAGTAGTGTTTTGTCCGTTGAGCCAGTCAATAATATTTTTAAGGTCCTGTTGTTTTTGTGCGAGCGATTTGGATGTGGCTGAAAGCGATGCAAGTTCGTCGTTCATGTCTGACAGATAGGTTTCAAGGAGTGACCTACCTTGAGTTGAAATGTCGTTAAGACTTTGAAGTAGGTTCTCGAACTGACCAGAGTTCTGAGCAAGGATTGACGAAGTTTGCGCAAGATTTGAGATTGCCTGTGCATTTTGTGAGGAGTTAGGAGCGAGGGAAGAAGACAGCTGGTTGACGTTGTTTATTAATTGACTTATTTCAGCTGATTTTGAGGAGTATCCTGTAACAACAGTGGAGAACGAATCGATGAGGTCTCTCAAGTTTTTTCCTTCACCTCCGAAAGCTTGACCTGAAGTATTTATTAGCTCAGCAAGTTGAGCAGCGTTCAGGGATCCAAATAGCTGGGTACCAGCTGATACAACTTGTTGCAAGTCGGGCATTACCTCGGCGTTGGTGATTGTCGACCCATTTGAGAGGAGAGAGTATGAGCTATTATGTTGTATTGTTGGAATGGCTAGAGAGACGAACTCTTCGCCCAAGACGCTTGTCCGTTCAATCTTTGCTACTGTACTCGACGGAAGTTTGAGAGATGTATTAACGTTCATTTTAACGATTGCAATGTATCCGGAAAGCGATATTGATGAGACTTGACCAACCGGAATGTCTGCAATTTCTACCGGAGCTCCGGCTATAAGATCACCGACATCTGTGAATCTAGCAGTTAAAGTCATGTGTGGTGAAGGCGCTTCAATCGAACGGATCGACACGAACAAACCAACCATCAGCACAAGAGCCACAAGTGCGGATTTCCATCTGCTTTTAAACGCAAAACTTTTAAATGGATTAATTGATCTAAGGGATGAAAGTAATGTTCCCATTAAAAGATTCCTTCTATGAACGAATAGATCTGGTTTATAGGGTTCGTGCTAGCAGTGCTGCTATTGTTTTGTAAAGTTGGCAGAGGGGGTAGAGTGCTTGCGCTTGGGAGGTTTAAAGCTTGAGTTGTTGTTGGTATTGAGTTAGGTGATGAGGAAGTTGTTGTCCCTTGTGCAATAGGGGTGCTTAAATTAGATTGGTTAAGACCTGGTATTGCATTTAACCCATTTTGGAGTTGGGTTGCTATTGTAGGTTGGCTTGGAGGAGCACCGGGAAGCGTGTTAAGTACTCCAGGGACTAAACCAAGTATCGAGTTGAAATATCCTGAATTTGGATTGCCACATGTATTAAGTGTCGCAATTTGGGTAGCTGAAAGACCTGTTGAGTGATGCGCCACGAGACGTCGGCATATTCCTGCTAGACGGTCTCTAATAAGCCCTTCAACGATGGCACTCGTTGTTCCGGGGGGTAGTTGATTGTTTAAGTTGAGCCAGTTGTAGTTCGGATCGAAAGCTCGGGCTGCAGCTTGAAACAGACTCGTTGAGCTAGCGAGAATCTGATCGAGAGATGAGACATTTCTCGAAAGCGTTCTCCCAAAGGTGGTAATGGTTGATATGTCGTTTTCTAGTGGCCCAAGATTTGGAGTAAGAAGTGCGCTTAGTTCAGAAGTCGCACTTGACAATTGGTTGACTGCGTTGACTAGTTGCGTCTGTTGGGAGTCGATTACTGTGGTAACCGAATCATAGTTCTGGATCAAAGAGACTATCGTAGCTGTACGGTTTCGAAGAGCACCAGTTATACTAGCAAGGGAGCCGTTAAGGTTTCCAAGTTCGTTACCTTTTTGAGCTAGAATTCTTAACATATCTGCTGCGTGCCCTATTAGTTGTCCAAGGGCTGCTCCTTGGTTTGAGAGGTCCTGCGAGAGGTTAACGATCACGGAGTGAGCGGCATTGGGATCAACTTGGCCAAGAAATGTCTGGAGGTCTTTCAAGAGTTGACCGATCGATACCGGTACTGAAGTTCTAGACATTGGGATTGTAGATCCACTTTGGAGTGAGGGGCCATTAACATATCCAGGTGAAAGTTCGATAGAAGGTTCACCTAAAAGTTCGGGCGCTACGAGAGAGGCATTAGCGAGTTGTGGGATTTTAACGCCAGAGTTGATTGACATTGTTACGAGAACTGTGTTGTTTTTATTTACAACGTCGGATACAGATCCTACTGGCACGCCAAGGATTTCCACTGCATTTCCAGCGAATAGGCCAGGTGCCGATGAAAGTACTACCTGGATCTGGTATGAAGGAGATGATAAATTACATGCACTCAAACTTGATGCCAGTGGTAATGAAAGAGCAATGGCTAACATGAGAGTTTTGAAGAGAGAAGTAAATTTCATGGTCCACCTGGAGTTTTAAAGATTGTTGAAAGTGCAGAGTTAGAAGGAGTTGAAGTTGGACCCGGAATTGGGCCAGATCTTGCATTGCATGCAAGTGGATCAGGACCCAAAGCGACATCAAGAGCAGCGTCAAGAGCTCCACAGTTGCCAATTGCACCGTAAGCTCCTGCACCAGCTAAAAGATTGGTGTAGATATTTGCCCATGTATTTGGTTGGTTTTGTGGCCCAGAGTAACCTACTGAGGAGAAACCTTTAAGCCCGCTTGCAAGATAGGAGACTCCTTCAGCTAAATCTAACTGGTGTTTGGATACTACGCCAAGTACCGAGGTAAGACTAGTAATCAAAGATTGCAGTTGTGGTTGGTTTTTCCCAATAAGAGTATTAGTCTGAGTTGCGGCAGCCTCAGTTTCGGCAATTAGTGAGGCGAGTTCGCTTGAGTGGCTTTGAAGACCAGCCATAACGATAGACAAATTATCTATCACGGAAGCAAGCTGTTGATCTCGTGATGCAACTGTAGATGCAAGTGTATTAGCGGAGTCAATTAACTGACTCACTTCGGCACTTCTCCCATCTACAGCACCGGTGAACTTATTTAGACCAGAAATAATTTGGGAGACCTGCTGCTCTTTGCCAGACGTTACTTGTGCAAGCGATGTCAGAAGCTGATTAAAGGCTTTGGCATTAGTCTTGGATAAAAGGTTTCCCGTTTCATTTTGAACGGCATAGAACTCGGTTGCAATAGAGGAGGAGGTTATGACTGCTCCATTTTTAAGAGGGTTATTCCAGCCACTCACCGGTTGGAGTTGTACTGCTAATCCGCCTAACACTGTTATTACGTTTATTGCTGCATCAGTCTGGTGGGGGAGCACTATGCCGTTGTTGACTCGCATTGATACAAGGACGGAGTTACCTGACAGTTTTACTCCACTAACTGAGCCAACAGGAACACCTGCTATCATGACCTGGGAACCTGGTTTAATGCCAGCTGCGTTCTGGAATCTGGCGTTCACTGTGTACCCTGAAGCAAAGAACGAGCGGTTAAGGAGCAGTACGGCTAGTACTATTGCACCAAGAGTACCTACAACGATCAAACCCATACGTCTTGCGTTAAACTCTGTAAACGATCTCAACTTCCACTTCCTGAAACCATTTGAAGTATTGACCCGACACTCGCTGATGGTGAGTTCGAAGGATTGGCGTTCGTTGGCTGGTAGTAGCTACAGTTGAGTTGACCTGCAAGGCAAGTGTAAACAGTCTGTATACCGAACCACTGGCCGTAGGAGGAGATGAGCGTGTAAGGGGCTAGACCTTTTCCTAGAGTTTGGAGACCATTTGAAAGTTGGGTTTCATTTGCTTGCACTGTGGCTGAAACAGTGGAAAGGTTAGAAATTGCACCCGAAAGGTTCCCCTGATTTGTATTTAGAAGGCCTGCAAGGTCACTTTCAACCGCAGATAAGTTTCCTACGACTGCATCAAGCAGTTGATTTTTATTGGCTAGTGCAGAGGCAGTTGTCTGAAAGTTGTTGATGACGCTGCTGAGGTCACTGCTTCTTGAAGCAAGTGCAGTGAGTACTTGATTGAGATTTAAAATTAGAGTACCTACTTGACCATCTTCAGAACCTAAAGTTTGGGATAGTGATGCAGTGGAAGATATTAATTGATTGAGTTCGCTTGTATTGCCTTGTAAGGCGGTAAGGACTCCTTGAACGAAGGCGTTTGCTTCGCTCGGATTAATAGCACTTAAGAATGGGCTGAGAGCATTAAGAAATTGACCAAAGTTCGCGCTCGAAACACTTTGACTTAGAGGAATAATTCCTCCAGGCTGTAGAGTCTGACCGCTAGTTCCTGGATAGAGGTAAAAGTACTGTTGGCCGAGTACGTTATGCCATTGAAGTCCGGCACCAGTCGTTGTTTTCAAGGTTATATTTTTATTAATTTCGAATGTTACCTGTGCGTAATCTCTTACTACTGAGATATTTGTTACCTGACCGACTGTGACTCCAGCTATTTTAACTGGATCATTTACCGTCAAGCCAGTTACATCTTGGAGTTGAGCCTTATACGAAACGTCGTTTGTAAAAAAATGAAGATTTCCAATCTTTACTGCAAGCCAAGCTAAAAGGAGTAGACATATCAGTGTAAACACTGCTAGTTTTGTTCCTGTTGCGATTGTTCCCTTGGCTGGAATGTGGCGTTTCATGGTGTTTGTCCTATCAACATCTGTAAATATGAATTAAGTCCTGAAGACTTAGAACTCTGAGGTGATCCGAGCATTGACATTGCCTGGTTGAGAACTTGGTTTGCAGCAGAATTGACTTGTGGACTGGCAGTGGATGGAGGAGGAGATGATGAAGGCAATAATTGTGCTTGGTTGAACTTTGCAATTTCAGAAGTACAGTTAAACGGGCTTGAAGGAGAATCTATAGCCTGTTGGAGAGGAACAAGTTGCGAAAGTCCCGGACTTGATGGTGCAATTAGATTGCACACTAATGTATTTACGTCACTAAAGAGTATGAATGTTTTGAAGTACCCGAAGGTTGAACCATTTGGTAATGTTTCGGCCGCTGGTCCAGAACTGATTGCTATTTTGTACACGTAACGGTAGAGACCGTGAAGTAGGTTTTCGAGATCCGTTTCATGGGCAAGGAACAGCCTCGAAACGTTGTCACCAGAGGTTATAAGGTTAACGATGTCGGGGTGATACTGCGAAAGGAATTGAGCTAGGTTTTCAGAAAATGCCCCGAAATTGTTGATAAGTTCTGCATAGGAATTTGACGCTTGATTAAATGCAGGCATGAATTGGTTGGATGCACTGCTCATAGAGTTGAAATAACTTCCATCGCCCGCAAGTACTTGGCTTAGTCGTGTAAATGAGTCCAGAGCTGCAAGTTGATTATCGAGAGTTGAAGAAAGAAGCTGAGCAAATTTAGCTTCCTCGTTGAATCCAAGAGATATTCTTCCAGATTCGCCAGCTGTTGATTGGTTAAGTCCCGTAATTACATTTGAAAGATATGTTGGATTGATCTGCTTTAATAGTGGTGCTGCGGCTTCGAAAAGTTGTTCGAACTGCTGGGAAACTTTAGTGTGGGAGATCACCCCACCTGGCTTTATGTATGGGGATTTTGCAGGAGCGGTGAATGTCATTGAAACCTCTTCTGCCCCAAAGACGTTTTGAGGGGTAATTGTTGCCAGTGTATTTGATGGTAGTTTTACGTTTGGAGAAATTAGAAGAGTTATAAGAGCCTTATTGTTTTTAAGTGCAATGCCAGAAACATTTCCAATCTGGACTCCTCTAAGGGTTACTTCCGAACCTACATGAAGCCCAGTGCCTGCAGAGGTGAAAACCCCAGTAATCGGGTAGTTTGAACTAAATGCACCATTTGAGAACTCTACCAGGGTAACGATAGTGGCAATAAGTAGCATTGTTGAAAAGATACCTAAAATGGGCTTAAATGCTTGTCGCTTCATCCGACTAGCCTTGCTGTCGCATTTGCCCCACCAAACATGACAAGTGAGAGCAGTAGGTTTGTGAGCACTACGGCGATGATTGAAAGCCTTATCGCCCGACCGGCAGCTACTCCAACTCCTTCCGGTCCACCAGTTGCAGTGTAGCCATAGTAACAGTGAATCAGTGTGATAATGACAGAAAACACCATCGCTTTAATGAAGGAGTAAAAGACGTCTTTGAGGGGAAGGAAGAGGTGGAAGTAGTGAAGATAGGTTCCAGTAGAGAGGGAAAAGAACTTCGTCACGATTAGCTCGGTGGCTATGTAGCTCGAAAATAACGCTGCTAAATATAGAGGAATCATAGTAATCATAACTGCCCAGACTCTGGTTGCTATTAGGTAAACAAATCCATCGACTCCTTGTACTTCTAAAGCATCGATCTCTTCAGAAATTCTCATAGCGCCAAGCTGAGCAGTGTATCCTGCTCCAACTTGTGCTGCGAGTGCTATCCCAGCCACCAGAGGAGTGATCTCTCTTGTATTGGCAAGGGACGAGATTACTCCTGTAAAGGCTTGGGCACCGATCTGTTGGAGTCCTGTAAAACCTTCTAGGCCAACTTCGGTTCCTGTGAAAAAGGCAATTGACACTACCACAAAGAACATGCCGCCGCCGATTATCAAAGCACCAGCTCCTGATGTTATGTCGGAAATGAGAGCAAATATCTCTTTCCTATATTTGAGCCCTTTTGGAAGGACCCATAATGTTCGGAAATAAAATTGAGACTGCTCACCTAGGTGCCACCCGTTTTTGCGATGAAAAACTGTTATTGCCATTAGAGTACCTTCTGAGGAATGAAATTGAAATAGAATACAGTCAAGATAAAGTTGACGAAAAAGGCGAGAATGAAAGTGGTAACTACGGCTTTGTTCACTGCGTCACCAACACTTTTAGATCCTCCGCTAGCGTTCATGCCTTTGTAGCAAGCTACCATTGCAGCGATGAAGCCGAAGACTGCAGCCTTGAAGAGAGCCATAAATAGATCCGCCAGCTGACTTAGTTCGCTAAATGTTGAAAAGAAACTTGAAGACGTGATGTGTATCGAATGAACACCGAAGTAGAGCCCTCCAAGAATTCCAGCAACCGAGACAATAGCGTCTAACAGAACGGCTATTACTGTGGCTGCTATTAGCCGAGGGAGTATAAGTCGATGAATTGGATCCACGCCCATAACTTCCATTGCTGAAAGTTCGTCACGTATCTTTCTTGATCCAAGATCAGCGCACATTGCTGAGCCTCCGGCGCCAGCTATTAAAAGCGCTGTGGCAAGTGGTGCCTGTTCTCTAACAACTGCTAGCACCATCGCAGCGCCAAGTTGGGACTGGGCACCAATTTGCTCTAACAGTGAGCCGACTTCAAGAGCAATGACCATTCCAAATGGGATTGAGATCAGGATTAGAGGAACTGTGGTTACTCTCGCAAGGAACCACCCTTGCTCGATGCATTCGTTAATAGGAATCCCTTTTTTAAACATCTGCCTTAGTGCTTCTAGAGCTAACGAGAACATTCTCCCAGTTTCAGTTAGTCCCCTGTTAATAGGATCTTTTCTCGTCTTTAACACGTTGGTCATGTTGAGGAAACGTAGCTCCAATGAAAACCTTTCGGCATAATTGAAAAATTGGCGCTACTGGGATTCTTGTGGGTAGATTCCTAGAACTGACGTTCGTTATGAAGGTATGTTTTTTCTTATAATGAGTTGATGAATGATAATCAGCTTTATTTTGATCTGCTCGGACTTACGACTCCTTGGATTGTTAAAAATGTGAGGTGGGATATGGACGAAGGTCATATCGATGTATTCGTTGGACACAGTCGAGGGGCCAAGATGTCTTGCCCTGAGTGTGGTGACTTTCTTTCACTCCACGACCACACTAAGGAGCGCTCCTGGCGGCATCTAGACACTTGCCAGCTCCAGACAATCGTTCACGCGTCGATTCCAAGGGTTAACTGTGCAACACACGGAGTGCTCCAAGTCCAGGTCCCGTGGGCCGAGCCCCATGCCCGGTTCACGATACTCTTTGAACGTTTTGCAATTGACGTACTCCAGCGGTGCAACCAGACCAAAGCGGCAGAGATTCTCGGATTGTCCTTTGATGGAGCCCACCACATAATGGAACGGGCAGTGACGAGGGGGCTTCTTAGACGTGAGACAAACGTGGCTGCCCATATCGGCGTCGATGAAAAAGCCTACAAGAAAGGGCATAGTTACTTCACTGTTGTAAGTGACCTCGACAAAGGGATCGTGCTCGACCTCCAAGATGATAGGAAACAGTCCAGCCTGGATGCCTATTTCAATTCACAGACAAAGGAGGAGAAGTCATCCATTGAAGCGGTTTGCATGGATATGTGGGAGCCGTTTTCTCTCTCAGTTAGGTCAAACCTCCCAGACCCTGAATCGAAGATCGTCCTTGATAGATTCCATATTGCAAAGCACATGGTCGACTCCGTTAACGACGTTCGCAAACAAGAGCACCGTCTCCTTTTAGGAGAAGGCAACCGGACACTAACTGGGTCCAAGTATCTCTGGCTCTTCAACGAGGAGAACATTCCCGATGACAAAAAGGCGAACTTTGATCTCATCCGAAACCTTGTCAACAAGACTGCACGAGCCTGGATGATCAAAGAAATGCTTCGGAACCTTTGGACATACAAGTCCAAGGCCTGGGCCAAGAAATACTTCGAGCGCTGGTATTCCTGGGCTATAAGGTCTCGTCTTGATCCAGTAAAGAAAGTGGCCAAAATGATCAAGAACCACCTAAATGGGATCCTAAATTTCTTTGATCATCGCCTCACAAGCGCCGGGGCCGAGGGTATCAACTCCCGTATTCAGGCAATCAAAGTGGCAGCCCGCGGTTTTAGGACAAAAGAAGGGTTCAAGATCGCTATTTGGTTCCATCTCGGTGGGCTTGAACTTTATCCGAGAACCTCATGAACTGGGGCACCCACATAAAAGTCGGTAGCGCCATATTTAAATCGTGACTGCTATGACTACACTTTGGCAAGGGTTGTATTAAAGTGGGCAGGCAGACGGAAGCTTGCAATGGGCTGAGTCTAGAAGTTTTCACATCGCCTGACCCTCGTGCAACTGAAGCCTGTAGCTCGGGATTTCCAGATTCTACACAAATGTTTCTATGTCATACCGTCGGAAGCCTAACTTCTTCAAACATGTAAAGAAAGTTTGAATGCTCTG
>JAJYFT010000169.1 GCA_021790815.1 Actinomycetes bacterium | reverse complement strand
ATCTAGCCCAACTTTACCGAAATTTGTGTAAATTTCACCAAAAATGTTTTATTTCTGAATATCTCAAATATATTATTTTTGGTAGGAACGTCAGTGGGTTTTGGACTTGCAAATGTAGTGTATCAAGTGCAACTACTTCATTTAATCGGAGCCTCGGATCTGCGCTAGTTGCAGTTGAAGTTTTTAAGAGAAAATATTCAGATGTAGATGTCATTCTAAAGTCTTTAAGTTTAATTCAAAAAAAGAAATATTTAATAGAAGCTCAGGTAATAGCACGTTTAATATCTCAAGGTAGTGAACTTTCAACACATATATTCCCAACAAAAAATAACTCACTGCCTAAAGTATGTTTTGGGTTGGGAAAGCTTGGCTAACCACTTAGGTTTAAAACGCAACATAGGTAATTACCAAAAATCCTTTATACCCAAATGAGATACGAACTATTACATTTTGTAAGCTCAAGCCTAGGAGTGAAGATCTTTGGAGGGCATATCGAATAAAGAATAACTTTGTGGAATATTTGCGGAAGATCTAACGGCGATAGAAGAAGTGGGTAATCTTTTTAATCGATTCTGCACAAAAGCCTTAAGGATAGATTGAAATCATTTGTCACTTTGGCACAGACGATCAGAAAACGAAAAGCAGGCATTGTAGCGGCAATTAGATTAAAAAAAAGATATGTTGGCCATGAGTGGCTCAATAGGGGAGCAAGACTTTTCATTAACAGAGCCTACGTTTCCCACTTCCATAAGCCTGTACTGGTCTAATTATGGGCAGACTTGGACTTGTTGAACATGTTCTACCTCACGAAATAATGGAGGTTAGAAATCCTTAGTGTTGACCTACATCTGTACTTTAAGCCTAGAAGTTTGCATGGATTTTTAACCTTTGCTGGACTGATGCGGAATACATGCATTACATTTGCATCAGGTTGCAATCGGTAAATGGGCCGCGAGTGGGATTGAAATAGAAATAATTGTTCCAGATTCAGTACTGTTAATTTCAAAAGTCCCACCAAGTAGCTCACTGCGCTCTTTCATGCCCATAATTCCAAGACCACTATGTGTTTTTTCTTTGTCGAAACCGTGTCCATTATCCTTTATTTCAAGGTTGATCTGATTTGTTTCAAGTTCAATTGTTATTTCAATGCCAGTAGCTTGGGAGTGTCGAATGATATTTCGAATTCCTTCTTGAAATATTCTAAAAATACCGAGTTCGAGTTCTTCGGATAAATGCATTACTTCTAAATTTGCGCTAAAAGTGATATTAACCGTTTCAGGCACGTCATCCAAGAGCGATCTAACTGCATTTAAAAAACCAATGTCGTCGAGGATAGGTGGTCGGAGTGCATGGGCTAAGTTTCGCAGATTGCTCATAATCATTTGTGCCCTAAGTCTCAAATCACTAAGTTCTGAAATAAACTGATCTGGTTTGGGCGTTTTTGCTAATTTGTCAAGGCGTTGCATTAGATTAATTAAATCTTGAACTGGCTCATCATGTATCTCTTGTGACAATCGTCGTCTTTCATCTTCTTGAATTCTGAGTACTTCTCGAGCGTAAATTTGTGCGTCTTTACTTTTTTGGAACTCTTCTGTTATGTCACTCAAAACAAGCTGGAAACTGTTTGAATTCTCAGCATGAGAACCAATTGGCGTGCTTAAAAGGGAGAATATGCGATTTCCCACGGAGAACTCTTTTTGCGCTAATGAAGTTATCCCGAGCTCATCAAGCCTTACTCCAACCTTTGAGTTTTCTGAAAGTTGCTTTGCGGCTTCATTCAATTCATAGACTTTATTATTTGTATCAACCAAAAGGACAGGCGAGGAGTTAGCATTAAATAGATTTTGGTACTGTTTGCTAAGTGATTGATGGAGATTTTCAGCCTCTTCAGCTCGTTTTCGAGCTCGTTTTTCTTCATCTAATCTGTATCCAACAAATATTGCAACTGCGAAAACTAAAACAAATTCTGCTAAATCTGCATACGGCTGGCCTTTGTCATCTGGAAGCACAAGGTCAGGTAGCCATAAGATAAATGACCAGATAGCGGTGCCAATTGATCCGCGCAAGCCGTATACAACTGCGGCATAGCTAATTGGGATAAGTAAAAACCCAACAGTCAATGATGCAGGGAAAGGTGATGTTCGTAGCAATCCGTTCATGTCGGCTAAGTAGTGACTTACTACAATTAGTAGTAAAAGTGCTTGAAGAAACCAAAAATGCTTATCTTTAAAGGGTGGCCTAATTCTAGAACGAGCTATTGTCATTTTTCTCGCCAGGTTTTATTAATCCGCTATTAAGCGCCCATAGAGCTGCTTCAGTCCTAGAAGATACACCCAGCTTCGCGAATAAATCAGTTATGTGGCCTTCTACAGTGCGAATTCCGACTCCTAATTCAGCGGCTATCTGTTTATTTGCAAGCCCTCTTGAAAGAGCTTCTAAAACTTCAGTCTCCCTTTGGGTAAGTCCTCCATTTTTGTCTGAATGGCTAACTCTGGCTCTTCTAGCTATTTTTTGTGCAAGAGAACCATCTAGAACGGTTGAGCCGTTTCTTGCTGTCCTTATTGCTTCGGCTAATTCATCTCCACCCACTGTTTTTAACAAGTACCCACATGCACCAAGTTTGAGAGCTTCAATTACGTAGTCGGGGTCATCGTAGGCACTTATCATAATTACCCTGATTTCAGGTGCAATAGACTGAAACTCTTCAAGCAACGAAAGCCCACTTCTCTCTGGGAGTCTTACATCTAAAAGTGCGACTTCAATTCCGGATGTCAGCACTTGTTCAAGTGCATCGTTTGCGTTTGCACATAATCCAATTACAGTAATGTCACTTTGGTGGTTCAAAAGTTCCGAGATTCCTTCACGCACTAGTGCGTGATCATCTACAATAAGCACCCTAATCGGTCGATCAGTTAACGTCAATATACAACCACCTTTTCCATAATAGGTTTCACAATTAGATCATAAATCACAAAAGTCTAGAATGGAACCCAGAGATTACGGGGAACCGCATAGGAATTCATACGGTATTCTGTGGTTTACCGAATTTTCTACCTTCGGTTAAGCGAAACTAAAAAATAGAGCTTCCGTG
>JAJYFT010000168.1 GCA_021790815.1 Actinomycetes bacterium | reverse complement strand
CAGGATATTTGTACCAAGCTCTAATTTTTGCCAAAGGCTGGGACTCAAATTCATTGTACGTTTGATTACCCATCCCCAAAATAAAATTAAAGCCAATGTATAAAGTGGGCCTAACACTCGCAGAAGTTCCCACATAGGATTCCAGGTAAAGTCAAAGTGCTTGAGCCATTGATCTATCTCAATTGCACCCAAAAGAAAACCCCACAAGAAGAAAAGCTTAAGACCGTGAATCATTCCTTGCCATACGTTTCTGTGTTCTTCTGGCACCAGTTTAATAAGCTGCGTTGTAAAAACGATACTTGGAGCAATGAATGGACCCGAAACAAATACAACCGTAATTAAGAAAGCCGGTGTAGATTTAACGAAGAAGCTTAAGCCAACACTTACCATAGTTACAATCACCCAATAAATGTAAGTTACTTTGAGCCAAAATTGTGGCATGAGTTGGCTTTGAAGAGTGTCACCTTCATTTGCTGTCTCTATTGAATTTTGCGTTAAATTCCTCTTCACTGTATACGACATCCAATAATGAAACGTTTTATTGAGTAGTTATCTGCTAATAAGCTCTCTTAATATGATCGGCCTCAACCCGATTTTGTTAAATTACCTTGTAACAAGCTTAGTGTGGTTCAGGTATATAAGAAAGTTTTCGTATAAAAATTTATACAAAGGTGGTTTGTCTCATGGGAGAAGAGTGCTCAGGCTTTGAATTTGTGACTTTGCCCAGTTGTAGAGGAACTTGAAAATGTATGCAAGGGAGAATGTTTTGTTGTAAAAGCAGCTCTAACAAAATTATTTCTACAGAAGTTATGTAAATTTGGTTTGACCAGCTTAATATGTAGCTATGTCGTTGTAAGTTGCCAAGTACTTTCCAAGAACACAGTTTTATTCCTTCCAGTGTCTTTTGCGATGTAAAGCGCTGAGTCGACTCGTTCGAGGAGGGTATCGATAGTCTCCCCTTGTCGATTATAAATTGTGACTCCTGCTGAAAATGTTATTTGATCGTCAGATCTCTCCGCTGCATCTTTACGCAGTTTATTTGTTAGGTGAATTGCCCCTTTAATCTCAGTTGCAGGAAGAACAAGAGCGAACTCTTCCCCTCCGTAACGTGCGGCAAGATCCTGTGCTCTTGTGTTGATCGAGATAAGTTTCGCGAAATGTTTAAGGTATTCATCGCCCTTAATATGTCCATATGTATCGTTATACTGTTTGAAGTAGTCGAGGTCAATTAGTACGATAGCTAGATCCTCATTTGAACGTATGGTGACTTCTATTAGGTGATCCAGGGACTCCTTTAAGGATCTTCTATTTGATAGACCAGTTAGACTATCTGTCCTTGCCAAGTTATAAAGTTCGATATTTGTAAGTTCAAGCTTTTGGTATAAAAATGACGCTTCTCGGAGTGAGATTAAATGATCACCTGTCAGGAGAATTAATAGTATTAGAAGTTCACTTAAAAATATTCTCTGGGCATAAAAGGTTATGTCAAACAAAGTGAAACTTTCTGCACCTGTTATAAGTATTCCAAGACCAATACAAAATGTTATTGGTGTCCTATTTCTAACTTGTTCAATTGGCTGCAATCTGCTGAGTCCAAAAGATACCGTCGTTGTTTCAAGGGTCGGAATGACCATGTAAAGACCACTTGTTGTCCCAATTAGTAAAACTAGTACGGCAACTGGATACGTGAATTGAGCAGTTAGATCGAAAACTACATACCATGCACATATTACGGCCGAAGAAAGCTGGATAATAAGACCAATTAATACTGATCTTTTACCTGTTTCCACTCGTAGGGCTGCCATCACAGCTGCTTGAATCGCACCCGGAATGAAGACTGCCATTCCTAGGACAGGATAAAACAACCAGTAAATTTCTGCATTATGAAACAGGTGGTTGTAGGATGGGGTAATAATCGGATACGCAATAGTAGTAGCTACAATAAGAACAGTTATAATGTCAATTCCAAGATTTCTAGCTCCTGATTTAGATCGTAAAAACTCAAGATAACCTATAAACCACGAAAACAGGCACAAGAATCCGACGACTAAAGTAGCAACTTTGCCGTATCCCATAATCGATCGCCAGAACGGAAAGATACTAGGTCCGATTACTAAAGATCCTGGAATAGTTACAATCACTGCAACCATGTATAGATCAACTGCGATTATAAATGTCTTCCAATAACCAGTGTCTTGCCTCGAAGAATTTATTATTCTAGCTAACCAGATACAAAGCATTACAAGTACGTAAATTATGGAAGCAATTCGAGCCACATACCAAAAGTGTCCCCATGTAGGGCGGTTTTTCATTATCCAGTTTCCTGCATCTATGAACATTAGAGACAGCCCCCAAAGATAGAAAAGTTTTAATCCAACTAAGTGACCTCGCCAGAAGACCAATTGAGATGCATGACATCTTCGAGTTACGAACGTTGACAGAAGAATGGCAAATGCTGCGTAAAGAGCAGCTGTTCCAACAAGAAATATTATTGAAGCCTGGAAACCTTTGAATTTTAATGCAATTAATGCAGTCACAGCAAGCGAAGCAATCCAGTAAATTCGTACAAATCTAACTGTTCTTATTTTAAAAGCTCCCGTATACAAAGCTTCATTTACCGTTTCTGGTGCATTCAATGTATCCAAATTGGTTAAGCCCTTCTTTTACAGCGCTTCCATTTTGTGAATTCGTCTAACTTCAATTTAAAATATCTCTTTGACATGTAGGTATATTCGGCATTTGGAGAAAATATCTTGAAATTTGGTATTAATTTGATATGAAAGCCTAATATGCGAGCGGGCGGCTGCGATCACTAGCCATTTTAAGTTGGTAATTAGCGAAATGTCAGACCATTATTATTAGTGTCTTAGGCTATATGTAGGATTGATTTTCATAAGGAAGCTATTTAGGAAGCAATTTTTAGCACAAAACTAATCGTTACATAGAATGTGCCAAGTGAGCTGTCAGTTGTGATGGGCATAGCGCCACATGGTGTACGTGAGCGGAAAGGAGGCCTAGTGAGGTTTTTGCATTCAAGTGACTGGCACCTAGGAATAAAGAGACACTATTTTGCGCCAGAGGGTCAACTTCGTT
>JAJYFT010000062.1 GCA_021790815.1 Actinomycetes bacterium | reverse complement strand
AACGGCTTCCCGAAGTTGAGATAAATCGCCTCCTGATTTATATGGACTCGAGAGCAAGTTCATCGTACGAACAAGCATCTACGCACGTTATCGCATCACTGAAAAATGGTAATGATACGACACTTATTACTTTAGGTGATCCTAATTTATATAGCACTTTTACGAAGTTTAAAGAAATAGTTAAAGTTCAGCTTCCAGGACTTAAAGTCGTAACTATACCTGGAATTACAGCTTTTCAAGTACTTGCTTCCTTATCTGATATCGATCTGGCTCTTGAAACAAACAAAATACACTTAATGCCAGCACTCAATAATCTTCATGACATTGAGATAGCGCTCGAAGACAAAGATGCAACAACCATTGTCTATAAAGTCGGGGATCGATTAGGGTCAATAAAAAATACTGCACAAAGACTGGGGAGACTTGACAAAGCGATTCTTGGCGAGAGTATCGGACTTGAAAATGAGCGCATAGGATATCTCAAAGATTTTAACGAGACAACTTACCTGGCTACTATTATTTTTCCAAAAGAAAGCTAATCACAATGTCTAAAGGAATAGTCTCATTTGTAGGAGCAGGACCAGGTGCTGAAGACCTAATGACGCTACGTGGAATTAGAAAACTTGAAATCTGCGATATTGTGATTTGGGCATCGTCGCTAGTTCCGGAATCGCTCTTAAATTACTGCAAATCTTCCACGCTTATATTTGATTCTGCAACAATGACTTTGGAAGATGTCCTAAACATATATGACGAAAATCGTGACAAGATAATAGTTAGACTCCATTCAGGCGATCCCTCAATTTATGGTGCAATTGAGGAGCAGATGGTTTGGCTAAAAGATAACGACGTTGATTTTGAAATTATTCCAGGAGTAACTTCACTTTCCGCAGCTTCAGCAATTCTTAAGACCGAACTTACAATTCCAAGAGTATCCCAAAGTGTAATAGTAACAAGACTTGCATCGAGAACAAAAACTTCAATGCCAGCAAGCGAACACCTTCCAAGCCTCTGTGCATCTGGAGCAACCGTAGCTGTATTCTTGTCTGCCTCAAGACCAAATGCACTTCAAGAAGCGCTTTTGACTCCCCCTTCCAAATTTAATGAGGAAACCCACTGTGCTGTTATTTATAGAGCTACTTGGCCTGACGAAGCTGTCGTAAGATGCGAAATCAAAAACCTGGCTAAAACAATCAGATCTATGAAGGTCTCGAAGACAGTATTAGTCATTGTTGGAGACGTACTCAATACAAAAGAAGTTCCTAGAAGTCACCTTTACCTTCCTGAGTTTCAGCACAGCTTCAGATCAAAATCAAAAAAAGGCAGCAGCAAAGGTATAGCAAAGCCTGCCTCGAAACTAAAAACATAATAGTAGAGACAATGAATTCCGAAGTAAGCAATTTTAAAAATAGCAGTTCCACGAATCTAAACAACCCTTATGAACCTGAGTTAGCTGATGAAGTAAAGTCTCGATCAAAATCTTTAAGAAAAGGATTTACAACAGGTGCATGTGCCGCCGCGGCTACTAAAGCGGCTGCAATTTTCCTGACGACAGGGAAGCGTCCTTCTTCAGTGGAGATAGTACTTCCCAAAGGCAACATTGTGGCATTTGACGTTGAAGAAGCGCCAGTTATGAAAGATGAGTCAGCTACTGACTACTTTGGATGCGTAGTGGTGAAAGATGCTGGAGACGATCCTGATTGCACTAACGGAGCAAGAATAACCGCTTATGTTCGACGTTCTCCCACTCACACTACCCACATACAGGCGGGAGATGGAGTAGGTACTGTCACACTACCAGGCCTTGGTATTGAGGTCGGGATGCCATCAATAACTAAGGTACCTATGAGCATGATTTTAACGTCAGCGTCTGAAGTTACTGATATTCCCCTCGACGTGATAATTTCAGTTCCGAACGGCGAAGAGATGGCAAAACAAACCACTAACGATAGACTTGGTATTATTGGTGGAATCTCAATTCTTGGAACTACTGGAATTGTAAAACCATTCTCAACAGCCGCATACAGAGCATCGGTAGTACAGCAAATTGACGTAGCGTCTGCTCAAAATGAAGTTGAAATAGTCCTTTCAACAGGACATCGATCTGAGCTAGTTGCGATGGATCTATTCAACAACTTAAGAAAAGTTTCATTTATAGAGGTTGGCGATTTTACAGGAGTTGCAGTAAAGCGTGCAGTTATAAAGAATATCCAATCTGTATATTTTTTCGGAATGCTCGGAAAGATATCAAAGCTGGCCTCAGGTATTATGATGACCCACTACAAAAGAACTAATGTAGATACGTTTTTACTACAAAACGCAGCGCAAATTACAAATGCCCCAGAATCCGTAATTGAAGCTGCAACATCAACCAATACTGCAAGACATTTTTTCGATGTTTGTTTGGGAAATAACTGCCTTGAACCACTCGAATATCTCACAAATCTAGCGCAGAAACAGTTACACGAATACTGTAAAGAGAAACTACATATTCAAGTCTTTTTAGTTGATTTCGAAGGACAAAGGGTTGTGACCAAGAGCGATGGATAATACTGTATACATTATCGGAATTAACGATAGCTCTGAAATGCTTACAGAGAATAAGTTTTCGGACCTCTTTAAGAAAGCAACTTTTGTAGCCGGAAGAAAAGAACTAGTTAAATTACTTTTGCCTAACTTTTCTACGTCAATCACAGAGATTTACTATGACGATGGCTATACGAAGTTTTTGAATACCCTTTCTACTCTCAGGGGGACGGGTATCATATTTGCGGCGGGTGATCCTGGATTTTTTGGCGTAACACGGAGCATTGCACAGGCGATCAATCCTAATCGCCTAAAAATTATTCCAGCTCCAAACTCAGTATCGCTAGCCTTTGCACTAATTAAAGATTCATGGGATGATGCCGTAGTTGTTTCAACTTTAGGTCGAGACACGCGTGAAGTTCTTAACTTAGTACAAGCACATAATAAAACTGCCATATTAACTTCAACACAGTTCGGCCCGACCGAATTAGGCAAAGCTATACTAGGTTGCAGCAATTTTAACAACCATACATTTGCTAAAATATATATTGCATCCGAACTAGGCTCACAAAACAATTTAATCGAAACAGATTTAAACCACCTCGCGAGAGATAGCTTTCCTCCAAGGGCTGTAGTCATACTGATAAAGAACAATGTATCCACAAAATCACTTGCTTTTAATTCATTTAACCCAGATGAAAAGAATTCGATAACTTTTGGAAGAGAAATAGATCACTTTAAAGCAAAAAAAGGCATGATCACAAAACCTGAAGTAAGGTCCTTCGCAATTGGAAAGTTGTATTTAAAACCAAATAACGTGCTTTGGGACATTGGATCAGCAAGTGGATCAATTGCAATTGAATCTTCTCTTTTAGTTCCCGGCTTATTGGTTTACGCAATTGAAAGAGATGAAGAGGCGTTTAATAACTTAAACGACAATATTGATGCGTTCAGCGCAGAGGTAACTTCTATCCATAGCGATGCAGCAAGTGTTTTATGTAATCTGCCAACCCCAGATTCAATTATTTTCAGTGGTGGTGGAATTGAAGTTTTTAAGCATGGATTTAGTTTTCTCAAGAGTGGTGGGCATGCCGTAGGGTTATTTGCTTCACCAGATAGAGCTTGTCAGGTAGCTGAAATCTTGGGTAACATGACCCAAATCGTTGCAAATAGAGGTGAAAAGCTGAAAGATGGTTCATGGAGATTAAGTGGAAGTAACCCTGTATTCGTTGTTTGGGGTGTTAAATAGTGAATTTATCTAATGTAGTTTCTATTGTGCCAAGCAGCCGGAGGAAGGATACAGCTAGCAAACTCCCCTTCCGGGTCCTTGCTCCTGACAACTTCTCAAGCTTAGATGAGCTAATTTCAACTAGTTTCATAAACACTGATGGCATTGTTTTATTTTTGAACGTGGGATCCTCAATACGTTTGATAAGTAAACTTCTTTCTTCAAAGGCTGAAGATCCTGCGGTTATCTGTGTTGATGAAGGATCTAACTTCGTAGTATCTCTCATTGGAGGTCACTCAAAAAAGGTAAGTGCTAACGGGCTAACTAAATTTGTAGCAAATCTTCTTAACGCGACTCCAGTAGTGACTACAGCTTCAGATGTTAGCAAAAGACCAGCGCCCGAACTATTTAGGGGCTTTAAGGCAGAAGGGGAAATTAAGAAATTAAGCCTTGAGAATAAAAGCCTAAGTGACCTTACTGCATCTACACAATTAGACTGGATTGTCCCGCCGCAGCTCTCAATAACTACCGATGAAAAAGCTGACTTAATCGTCTCTGATACTGCTCGAAACAATTCTCATAATGGCAAAGTGATCCTTAGACCTAAAAGCTTGGTGGTAGGGGTTGGACTTTCAACTGAAGCGTCGTTTGAGGATTTATTAGAACTTGTAGTTGACACATTTGAAAAGTTCAACCTATCAGTCAATTCAATTGACACAATGGCCACTATTGACAAGAGGGCGAACCACGAGAGTTACCTAAAACTAGTAGACCACTTTGACGCTACGTCGGTAAGTGTAACCGCAGAAACTCTAAACCAGATCGAAGTTCCCAATCCATCAGATGATGTTTTAAGCCATGTCGGAACCGTATCTGTCGCAGAAGCCGCTGCAATCTATGCATCACAAAACAACTTGGTTGTAACAAAGCACAAGACAAAAAATGCGACTGTTGCAATCGCAAGAAAGCGAAAACCTAAAGGAACTTTGAATTTAGTCGGTATTGGCCCAGGCTCAATTAACCAGATGACATTTTCTGCTGTAGATACAATAAATCACGCTTCCGTCATAGTTGGATTTAATGACTATATTGATTATATTGATAGTCTTCTAGATAGCAATCAAGTAGTAGAGAGATTTAAAATTGGTGAGGAGATTCAAAGAGTTGTTCGAGCCATTGATTATGCTTTAAACGGACACAATGTGGCACTTGTCTCATCTGGGGATTCTGGAGTGTTCGCAATGGCATCACTAGCATTTGAGGAACTTGGAAAACTAAACTCAATTGATAAAATTAACATTAAAGTCATTCCAGGCATTACTGCTTCGCTAAGTGCGGCAAGTCTTTTGGGCGCTCCTATAGGACATGATCATGTTTCACTCAGTTTGTCCGACTTGCACACTGATTTTGCGTTAATCAAGAGAAGGGCACAACTTGCCTCTGAGTCAGATTTTGTAATTGCACTATATAACCCGAGAAGCAAACAACGATCCCGTCAATTTCTAGAGGTTTTAGACATTATAAAGACGCACAAACCTTCATCAACGCTTGTAGGTATTGTCACAGATGCTTATCGAAATGACCAAGTGGTTAAAGTTACCACACTGTCAGAAATAGATGAAAATGACGTGACGATGAAGACTTTGCTAATAATCGGCAACAAAGAGACAAAATTGAACGGACAGTTTATGGTAACCCCAAGAGGATATAAAATATAAAGGTGACTTTGTGCACCCAATCTACTACAAGCTCTTTGCAAACCAAACTACCTGATATATTCTCACTCGCTATCGACATGAGATCCTGTGTTGGATGTGGGGCCTGCTTAATCACTTGCCCACTTCATTGCATATACTCAGCAAAAAGGTACGATTCGGTACTGCTTCTAGCAAATCCAGATGTGTGTAACTTTTGCGGAGAATGTGTAGAGATCTGTCCGAGGGGAGCTATTGAACTTACGTGAATATTCACCCAATAGAGACAAGAAGTTACGAGATTTTAAATAACCTTGTCGATTTAAGCAGCTTTCCTCCTCTGAGTAGAGAAATAGTATCTCGAATAATTCACTCAACTGGAGACATAGCCCTGAAAGATGACATTGTTTCGACTGAAGAAGCAGTGGAGAGTGGCATACGCGCCATCAAAAACAAATGTGCAATCGTAGTGGATTCGATGATGGTAAAAGCATCGATTACAAAGTATGAATCAAGCTGTTTCATTTCAAGCGCCAAACCAAATGAGTCAGGATATCCAACACGTTCAGCTCAAGGGATGCTCTTAGGCCTCAAACAGTTTCCAAAAAACGTCATAATTGTAGTCGGAACTGCCCCTACTGCATTAGACGCGGCACTAGATGTAGTTGAAAGAGGAGAATGTGAATCGGCACTCATAATTGGAATGGCAGTTGGGTTTGTTGGTGCACAAGAAGCTAAAGAGCGCCTCCGAAAACTGACAAAAGTAAATTCAATTTCTAATTCCTCAAGTAGAGGAGGAGCAGCAATGGCTGGAGCAGCAATGAATGCTATTTTGCGCTTAAGTGAGAAGAGGACGTAGGTTGTCAGATAAACCAGCACTATATTTAATCGGTCACGGCACAAAAGATTCCGATGGAGCAAAACAGTTCTTTGAAACGCTTGAGCTATCTAAAAGTTTAAGGCCAGACATAGCTGTTGGCGGTGGGTTCATAGAATTTGCAGAACCTTCACTAGACGATGGACTTGAAATTCTTTTGAGATCTAATCCAAAACATGTAGTCGCCGTTCCATTAGTACTACTTGGAGCAGGCCACCAAAAAGATGACGGCCCTATGCTGTTAGATCGAGCACGATCAAAATATAAAAATACACATTTTACCTACGCTAGAGCTCTTGGGTTGCACCCCAGCGTATTAGATGCTGTCCTCAAGAGTATCAAGCAAATTGACTCATTCAAACTTTCACCGACTCAAGGTATCGCGCTCATCGGGCGTGGATCAACAGACCCTGATGCAAATTCAGACTTATATAAAATAGCCAGGTTAATTGATGAACGACTCAATGGTTCAGCGTTAGTTGAAACAGGTTTTGTCTCACTTACATTTCCAACCGTCACCCAAACTCTTTACAGACTAAAATCCTTAGGCGCAAAATCATTCGTTGTCACTCCCTACTTTCTTTTTAAAGGAGTTCTTTTATACAGAATTCATCACGAAGCACTGGCTTGGGCAGAAAGTAACGACTTCGAAGTTCATGTTTCTTCTGAAATTGGACCCGACAACTTAATAGCAAACCTAATTTGGGAACGTTACGACGAAGCTGTAAGTGGAGAATCGTTAATGAATTGTGACTATTGTAAGTACAGGTTTGACTTGACCTCTCTTAGCTGATTGCGACAAATAAGCAAATCTTACTACTAGCCACTTAATTTAAAGACTCAAAACAAAAAGAACTACGCATATCTTTCACGCCTTACCAGTGATATTAATGCTTTTAATGGCACACTGAATGATTTAGTTCAACAATTGAAGGATTGATCGCCGCAGACTGTGGAGAAGAGGCGAGAACAGGCGATACCAATGATAACGTCCCAACTTACCTTTCTTTGCTACGCACGTGGAAATTAGTTACTAGAGGGATAGTCAAAATTCATCTATTTACTCGAAGAATTCTATTGAATATCATAAATGTCCGAAAGAAAGAGCAGGTTAAAGATCTAAAGTGATGGACTCAATTTCAACTAAGACAAAGATAACAAGTTTGAATAAAACAACATGATATTAACTTCTATGAACAGTTCAAGTTCCTACATCTCAACTTAAATAAATCAGCACAAAACAAATTAGAGATCCGATATCTATACAAACTGTCTCGTTTTGATTTGATTCCTTAGACAAGCCAATCAATCAGAGAGAACTTCCCTTTACGCTTAGCCACCGACACTTTTTACCTATTCGCGTGGGAGACATATCCTGAAATCACTTTTCTGGCAACTTGGTCATGCAAAAAGGAATTTGGCTTTACAGAAAGATTGGTGTAATTAAACAGAGTAGTTAACAATAAGTTATTATTAGACATTCATCTTTGTGGTGTCTCTACGTTAGTTTTGCCGCCACAATTTGAGTTAAGTCTCATTTAATGTTTAACCTAGAACGTTTAAGGATAATGACTTGGCAAGTCATTTTCATATATAACAACATCTCCAGGTTTACTTACTGACTTTACATGCGACACAGCATTTTTCAGTTTTCTAAACTTCTTTGGCGAACCATAACCTGCCAATAATGCCTTTTTATTGGTACGCCCAACTACTATCAATTCACCCCCCGAGTCTTTAACCAGTTTTGCTATTTTTTCATTCTCCGCAAACTGGATTTTGCCCAGTTCAACCATCCCAGGAGTCACGTAGTAAAGCTTATTTGCCGCTTTGGAACTATTTAAAGTCTTCAAACCGATCTCAAGTGCCATTAACGCACCTGCAGGATTCGAGTTAAACGTATCATCTATAATGTAAACACCGCCTTCGCTCTCACCTATACTGCTCCTATTTCTTACCTGTTGGACATTGGAGATATTTGACACCAAAATATCTCCACTTACTCCAAGTGCAATTCCCATTCCAATTGCGATTGCTAAATTTGAACTTGGAATATTTGTGTCCGATTTATATTTATATATTTGACCATCTACTCTTATCTCGTTATTGTTAGAATCAACTACAACAGTAGCTTCGCTGGCAACGGAGGAGGAACACGTTATAACAGTTTTGTTAAGAAGGTCAGCCTTAATTGATCTGAGATAATCGTCATCAATATTTAACACTACCGTGCTTGCATTCAGAAATATTTCTGACTTGAATCGCAAAATATTCTCTAAACTTTTCATTCGCTCTAGGTGAACCGGACCAATCGCTGTTATTGCTACAATCGTAGGTTTGAGCCACGACACGATCGAATTAATTTCACCCTTGCCATAAGTGCCAATTTCTGCAATGAGAACTTGAGAAGAATCAGTCATTACATCAAGAACTGTTTTCGTTATCCCTGCTCTATTGTTGTAACTGGCAGGACTGACTGCGGTTTCAAATTCGGATGAGATCAACTGATTTAGCAAGAACTTTGTAGAAGTTTTTCCGTAAGAACCAGTGATCGCTACGGTTATAGGCTTTACCTTTTCCAAGCGCTTTTCTGATTTTTTCACATAATTCCTCGATAGAATATTCTCGAGCGGCCGCAAACACGTTAACACTATCTCGATCAGAAATGGCGTAAGCATTACAATAACTATCTCCACTTGGGATTTGAAATTTTGTTGAATAATTATCAAGTTGAAAAGAGTCAGCAGGGCAAATATTAACACCGTACCTAATGTCACGAAAATTAATCTGCGTGTAAACTTAGCTCCACGAAGTGGTAGTAGTAGAGGATATAAGCAGGCTACTATAACTGAAACTAACGCAAAATATAACTTATAGACCGATAAACCTGCAAAACCAAAAATCGAGACCAACATTACAACTGACTCAGGAAGCTTGGCCCATCTAATAATTGACCTATTAAAACTTAAGTAATGTTCTTTCTGCGCGACATTGAGCCATTTAAAAAGCTGGACAATGAAACCTACAAAGCAAAGTATCAGAACTACTGTTTTCACTGCTTATTTCTCAACAAGTTCTCTTATTCCAGCAATAAAGTCATCTTCTTTATCTAAAATCACCATATGGTTGGCTCCAGAAATTACCTTTAATTCAATCTGTGGAACTTTTCTAACCACTTCTTTAGCAACATTCAAGGAAACCTCGGCATCGTTTTCGCCCCAAATTAATTTAATTGGAATTTTCAATGTTTCAAGCGTATCAATATACTTTCCATCACGACTCTCACTTAAGACTTTTACCAAAACATCTCTCATGATACCTTCCGCCAACCTATAATCAATTGAACCAGTGCTCTTCTTTTTCTTTTCCACATATTGATCGCTCACAATACCAAGCTTTTTCATCTTTTTTGCGAATTTAAGTGACGAAGAGATTTTCACCGTCTTATTTAGATCGATTATTGGGACACCTGTAAGAAGTAGTCCCTTTACTCGACCTTCTCCCAACTTAGCTAGCGCAATTCCTACTCTGCCGCCAAAGCTATGCCCAACAATAAGGATTTCATTATTCATCTCGTCCAAAATAGGCAAAATCATCTGAGCGTACTCGTAAGCGCCAGATACTTCAAAAGGTGGGGGCGATGCACCGAATCCCGGTAGATCGATTAAAAGTGATCCGGGCAAGAGATCACTGTTTGCTATTTTTAGAAAATCTTCGTGGGTCCTTCTCCAGCCATGCAAAAAGAGAATTGATGGTTTTCCATCTCCTATTTTTTCTCCAAACATTGCACCATCTAAAAATGTGAATAGCATTAGCGCTACACCTTTAAGTGTGCATCAACGCTTTTGATACTTTGTAGAATTTTCTCTCTTGTGTCAAAAATCTCAGAATCCAAAAGTGTGTGATCGTATGACCTGACTCGTATTCTAAATGACAGGCTCCTAAGTGAATCAGTCTTAAACTCATCAAATAAATACACGTCTTCAAGCAAATCACCACATGCAGCCGCTACAAGGTTTCTTAGCTTTATAGCGTGTAAATTATGAGGGACCGTTAAACTCAAATCAAACTCTGCAGAAGGATATTTACTGATTGCACTAACTCTGCTATCTTGACTTTGACAACTAAGAAACGCTACCAAATCTACCTCCAGAAAATAAATTGGAGTTTTAATAAATTTAAACGCATTGTTCTGCTTTACTTCACCCACAATACCAATTACGCTTTCCCCACGTACAATTAGTGACCTCTTGGAAAGGTCAAACAGCTTGAGTGCATCGTCGGCTTCTTGACTATGCTTTGATCTCAAAGATCCCGACTGAAAAATCAAGCTTTCGTCGCTCTTAATTCGATTTTTCTGAGGCTTTTTTGGATCTTGAATTTCTCTGGTTTCGACGCTGTCCACAAATTCAAAATCTCCAATGCCTAAGTAACGACTGAGCTCACCAAATAAATACACGAGACCTGAAAGAGTATCATTCCTCCCACTAAGTACTATCCCTAATTTCTCATACTCTTCGTAAGAATCTTCAAGGGTACTATTTTTACTAAAGACATGTCCGACTTCAAACAAATTCACATCAAAAATATTGTGCTCAATATCTTTAGAGACAGCTCCTAAGAGACCTGGCAACAAAGACATCCTAAGACTTGACTCGTCTCTTGAAAGAGGTCTCGACACTAATATTTCATCCCCAATTATATTTAACTTCTTTTGAAAATTTGGAGCGAGTAAGGTGTGTGTCCATGTTTCATTCAATCCTTGAAGTACCAGAAGTTCTTTAAGTTTTCGTCGTTTCAACTGATAATCTGTTAACTTTCCAACCTTTGGAGAGTTAAGCTTACGGGGCTTGACTCTTTCGTAACCATATATACGAACTACTTCTTCGATGACGTCAATCTCCCTCTCAATATCTGGTCTAAAAGTTGGAACAGAGAGATCAAAACCCGATTCTAAATCCTTCTCTATTTTAAATCCTAAAGAGTCAAGTATTTTTTTTGTTTCAATATGACCAATTTCAGTTCCGAGTATATTCTTAACTCGGTCATCACGGAGCCTTATTCTAATCGGCGTCACTTCTTTGGTGATTTCTTTCGCCAAAGAAGCCTTCGCACTATCAAAGTTATTATCAAATAAAATTGATATGTAACTATTCAACGCATTTTCTATCCCCTGTGGATCGACCCCCCTTTCAAATCGTAAGCTTGCTTCGGTGCGAAGTTGAACTCGTTTCGAAGTTCTTGCAATTGACATAGAATCAAAGTGGGCGGCTTCTAAAATCAATGCAGTTGTATTAGCGTCAATTTCAGTGGATCGACCTCCCATTATCCCGCCAATTCCAATTGGATCTGAATTCCCATCACAGATTACGCAGTCTCCTGTCACGTCTGAAATCCCGACTACGTTATTTCCAATTTCTCTTATTAACCCGTCAAGAGTGGTTAACTTTTCACCAGCGCGTGCTTTTCTAACTATAAACGCTCTATTTGATAATTTCTCAGCATCATACGGGTGCGTTGGTTGACCTGTTTCGATCATTACGTAGTTTGACGCATCAACTAAATTGTTTAAAGGTCTCATCCCTGCTAACGTTAGCCTTCTTTTGACTATTTCACTAGA
>JAJYFT010000061.1 GCA_021790815.1 Actinomycetes bacterium | reverse complement strand
GCAGTTGGTTAAGTGAAACGACTCTACAATCACATGAGATTCCATTTTTTACTGCATCTGCATCAGTCATACCAACTGACGCAATTTCAGGTGATGTAAAAGTCACCCGCGGAAGTGATCTGTAGTCGACTTCCCGGTGTTCATTTTCGAACGCGTTATCTGCAATAATGGATCCGTGTCTTCCTGCTACGCATACAAACTGTGGATGTCCAGTAACGTCACCAGCTGCAAATACGTCGGGGTTACTCGCACGTAATTCATTATCAACTAATATTTCACCCTTCAAACCCACAGTTACGCCAGCTGCTTCAAGGTTGAGTTTCTTCGTGTTTGGCACTCTTCCAGTGGCAACTAGGATAGCTTGGGTTGTAATTTTAAATTCCTCACCATTCTTCTCTAATACGTGCAAAATGGATGTTTCCCCATTAGGGTTCTTTACAGCAGATACAGCTTTAAGGTTAGTAGACGTTAAAACAGTAATACCATCTTCTCTAAGTATTTTTTCTAACGCATCTGAAAGTTCAGGCTCTTCGGCAAAGGCAATTCGATCAAGAGCTTCTACAACAATTACTTTTGAGCCCAAAGCTGAATAGAGTTGACTAAATTCGAGCCCAATTGCACCTCCTCCAAGGATCAATACTGTTTCAGGTACTGTTTCAATTTCCATGGCAGTTGTTGAAGTTAAGTAATCAATACTCTCTAATCCAGGAATAAAAGGAACGTGTGGAAGAGATCCAGTTGCAATTACAATCTTTCTACCCTGTATCTCTTTTCCATTTACTAGCACTACATCTTTGGAGATAAAGCTAGCGTCTCCTCTCATAAGATCAAATCCATAGTATTCCCTTACGTCTTCATACTTTTCTTTTCTTAGCAGTGCTACCAAGTTGTCTTTTTCTCTTACAATGGTATGAATATCAATTTTGTCGACATGAGACTCAACGCCACCAATGCGATTACTCATTGCAGACTTAATAACATGTGAAGTAGCCAACAGTGCTTTTGAAGGTATGCAACCAATGTTGACACAAGTCCCACCAACTTCTCCACGCTCAATCATTACAATACGGCGACCACTATCCGCTGCTGAAATCGCAGTTGAATACGCTGCACTTCCAGAGCCAACTATTACCAGATCATATAACTGACTCGCCGGCTGACTCTCGTTCTGACTTACATCTACCATAATTCCTCCATTCTTTAGTCAATCCTTTGCATAAAACTCACCGATTAGCAGTATAAACCCTCCAGTAAATGGAGAGTCAAGAGTAAACTAAGAAATATGCAAATAGGAGAATTTTCTGAACTTTCAGGAGTATCAATTAAAACTCTTCGGTACTATGAAGAGGTTGGCTTACTTCCAGCCCCCAACAGGACGAAATCAGGTTATCGCGACTACTCTAATCAACTTTTAGGCAGGTTGCAATTTATCAAAAATGCTAAAGCAGTCGGGTTTTCTCTGCGTGAAATAAGAGAAATACTTTTCTACCGTGAGCGCGGTGAGATTCCATGCTCACACGTAAACTCACTGCTTCAAAAACATTTCGAAGAGTGTCAGAGAAAAATAAGGGAACTTGAAGAGGCGAAAGATACGATCTTAGTTCTAATTACAAGAGCAAAGAGACTTAAGCCGGCAGATTGCAATGCTGAATCCATATGTCATTTAGTTTAACTAACCTGAGATAGCCAGTTGCTTGCTTGAACTGTGCAGCCGCTTTACCGCTTTTACACTTCGTCGATTAAGTTGGGAGGGCTATCTTTAACATGCCTAAAGAATTATCACGCTTTCTTAAATGTACTTTTTTAACAAAGACATCAATAAAAATACGATCACAATTAGACCTAACATTCCTATAACAATAGCAACTTGAATCTGAAAGTATTTTGCTTGCGTCAGAAAGTAGAGGTAGTCACCATCTCCGTAAATGTGAAATATAGTAGGACAAAACATCAAAGACACACAAGCAGATAACTCTCGAATTCCTGCAATTAAGAGTGTCGACAAAATTGCAGAATGAATCGCTTAAAACCAATTTGATTCAATTTTATTCCTATCCAAAATACTGCTAAAAACAATATATAAGGGACAAGTAACGTTGTCTCATCAATGTATCGGAAATCTTAGACAGAAAACGAATTTCTATCAATTGCCCATTGTGTCCAGGAAAACTCAGAGATACTTACACTGATTAGGCCGATAAGCGATAGTTCAACATTTAATTTTGACTTGTAGTTTCATAACTTACTTCCTCTTATAAGATTTAAATCACGTGCACTCTTGATCCTTGTTGCAACTATAAGAATAGTTATGCCAACTAACATGGGGAAAATATAGATAGATCCTTAGACGACATGGGCATAAAACGGATTCCCTGGCAATGTCTTACAACCTCCCACAGGATAGGAGCAAGACATCACGATTGGATCTGAGTAAAACACAAACAACCCATTACGAAAGTTCTTCAACCAGTACACCAAAAAGTTACACACAACTCCCAACAAGAAAATAAAAGTAGCCGCAATTAAACTAAATGTTGACGAAACATTGCTGACGCTTTGGTAGCAGCTATCTTTCATAAACTTCATTTTACACTGAATGATTGATTCTTCACTGGTAATCATTTTTCCCGAAATTTAAGACGCTAACTCTTGACGACTTCTTGCGGATTCAAACACATACGACAGATTTTCAGTTGCCCATATAACAAAATCATAATAGAAGCAGAAAACAACTTACCTAACAAGATATTTTCCACTTACCAATTTGAAGATAAGCATTGCTCGACGACCTATCTTTAATGTCTTAATTAAATCAATCTGCACTATCTTCAATTGACATCAAATAGGTCACAGAGTCATTGAACTTTAAATTCATCTACTGCAACTAAGAGCATTAAAGTGGACTCCAACTCAAAAGCCTCACTCAGATGGATGTTTATTGGAACCTCTTGAAGTAAAAGTTGTCAAAATTAAAGAACGTATTGAAACTTTCATGTCTTGCCCGTCACTTCTAAATTGTGCAACTTAGTCGAAATGCTAGGACTTCTAGTTGCGGCACGTTTCATTCGCCAATGAAGAAGTAGGTACTGTTACCAACACTTGGAAAGAGGTCTGAATCCACTAAGCATTTCAACGATTACTTTCACTGACGTTAAATAGCACGTTGTCAACTTTCAAAGCAAGATAATAGTTTAAACTATATCTAGAGACACTGTTTGAAGTTTTAAGATTATTAAAACTTGCTCTGTACGATGTATTTGTGCCAGCAGGTGGATTTGAGGAATGAGACTTTGCAAAGTAAATTGAAACGGCAAATGGTACAATAGGCAGCAAAATAAAAAATAGGTATATTATTTTGACAATACTCGACCTTTTATCCTTAACTGGATTCGAGTAAGTAGAAGGGGTACCCGAAAAGGGTATGGCTGGCTCACCAAGATTATCTTCAATATCGCTAGTGCTTACATTTCCTGACCGATCTACTGAGTTCCTCACTAAAGGTGCTCCACAATTACTACAGTGGTTCTCCATAGCACCAATTAAAAATCCGCAATATCTACAGTTCATATAACTACCTCGGTTATTACATTTGAGCTACTTAACGTTCTCGTACCTTAATCCAGTTTAAAAATTCCATCTAATTTTTCTTAATATTATGTTACCATTCAACGCTATGCCAACGCTTGATTTAACGTTGAAATACTCTCCATGTTTTACCTCTCCCCCACGACTAAAATATCATCTCAGATTTAAATAAAAGGAAATGAAACGAGATAGGCAATAAATCTATTTTGCACCCAAAAATTATAACCATTTAGTGCACACCCACAAGCATTAAGCCGATCAAACTTAATCAATTAAGTATTTGGAACGTTCTTGAAGTAAATAATATTAAAACAAATTCAAAAATCGTTTAATGGTCCGTAGCAGTCGTAAACATCTCAAAAACACCTTACAAATTATCCGCTTGCTTGATACTTTCAATATCTCGTTTCTATCTCAGCAATGAATGAACAAATCTAGTTTAAGTTATATCGTTCCTTTATCTATTGAGACAAGTGTCAGGGCAATACTTCTGGAAGTTTTAACGGAGCCTTTTGGACCTTGCCATCTATAACAATCACAATGCTTAAAGCAGCATTCCACAAGGAAAAAGCTGCAGGATAGACGTTGGCGACCACCTTGTAAATACGCAAAGTTAGGCAGGACATAATGTTTTTATAAGAAAGTGAAGATAACTCGATACTCTTTAAAAACATTGTTTGTTTCCACGTTCTCCCACCATCAACCGTGCGCCAAAATGAAATATTACCATTGTCTGAGCTAGAATAAAAAATGGAACTACATACTGGCGATTCTTCGCATTGCATTTCAACTCGATACCAAATCGTGAGTCGAAACACTTTTGGGTATACTATCTGAGCATTGATATTTGCAGGAGAAACGAGGAAAAGAGTTGGATCATCGCTAAATTGAAGCGCTGTGGCCCAAGCATAACATTGACGGTTTAATCCACACCCATTCGCCCTGATTCTTATCTCGGGCATATTGAAAGGTACTGCAGTCCATGTTTTTCTTGAGTTTAAAGTATCTTACAACTTAGGATTACCTTTATCTATTGTTGAAATAATGCGGGTGTTTACGTCTAAACAACTCAAATCTTGAATGTCTGGAAAATCTACGTCATGACTCACCTCAGTCCATGTTTTACCCCCATTATTTGTAAAGAAAGTACTTTCATAGATGAATTAACATGCTAAAGGCGTGACACATTTGATGAAATATGAACTCGTTGGGTGATAAAGAACCTTTAGAATGGGTTTAAAAGTTGAGCCAAAATCTGTCGAAACTTCTAAAAATATATATTGCTTTCTTTGATTGGAAAAAGCAAAAATTATTAGGCAAAGATGAAAAGTACTGCGTGATATTCTGACAGGTTAGAGTTGGGTGTCAGTTGAAACTACTTATTTACTTCTTACGCTAAATTTCCCATCTACGCTTCTATCAATAGCTACAAGCAGACCACTGGAAACCATTGTATTGCCACGACTGGGAGATGGACAATTAAAGTCAACACTAATTGAGGGAAATCCATCATAACTTGCAACCTTATAGCGAAATCCACTTAAAGGTCCATCGAGATAATTAGAAGTTCTAAAATTAAAAAACGCCAAAATACCAATGGGACTTAGTAGAACTCCAATAATGAATATAGTTTTTAGCAAGCCTAAACAATTTAAATTGAAATTTACGGGTCAAGTTAACAATAATGACTCCAACCGCCAAGACAACTATCATAATGGTAGATATTTTTGTACCCATATATATCTGGACATGTGACGATGAGCACAGATTTGGATTAGTAATTAAACCAACTAAGAATACACCAATGATTACGATCAGCATGTGTAACACTGCCGCAACAAAAGCAAGTAACCGTACTTTAAATGATCTACTTCTTAGAACTTTTGAAAACCATAAAGACGCAAAGGTGAGAATAAAAGCTGTGATTACAAGGAGAAACAAAATCAAAAAGAACTTTAGATAGTCTATTCTGTAGGGATATAAACACGAATCTTCAAAAAACTGACCGCATCTTGGTGGAAGCAAATCTGAGTATGTAATTATTGGTTTAAACGCACAATACATTATGGAAATAATCCCAAATATGACTATAAAAAGAAACTCGAACGCAAAAACAACTCGAATAAATATTTCAGGCAGTTTTGCTTGTTAGCGATTCATTCATCCGTTGCCTACATACTAATAATTCATTTACTCTTATATTTCGCTGTCCACTAATTCCAAAGGAGGGCTTTAAAATAGTTTCAAAGTTTCTCTGCATACCTTGCTAATCCGCTCGCGCACTTTTTTATAAATGGTGTCACTAAAGCTTTAACTATCAATCCAGACCCAACAAATCGATCATCAAAAAAGCCTTCCCATTTAATGTAAGTTCCACGATCTTCCCTGGAAAGGGTAACTACGCCTCGATGGTTCCTTAATAGTTTTTCAAACCCCCCTTTCAAGTATGTATAGACGAATTCATTGGGCTCAGTGAGCGAAATCAATTTCTCTCTACTCTTGAGTCCCAAAAACGTCAGTTCCTTTACCGAACCTACTTTGTCAAAATTACTTAGATCATTCTTGTCATCAAGTGTGGAATCAACCACTCTCTCCACTTTTGAAAATGGAGTCCAGTTTGACCACGTGGAAGTTGTAGCCAAAAGCTTGAATACGTTATCAATAGACGCATTGCTATGTTCCTCTACCAATACTTCTCGCCTTGCCATCACCGCTCCTTTCGCATTTTTATTAAATATTACAGCTAATCATTCAAAATGATATCGATCTTTCACTAATTATAGCCTTTCGGACATTTAAGGGTGAGGGATGAAAACGTCTAGTGTCCCAGCAATATTATTACAACAATCACTGTTTTAGTCTTTTACCGCTCGAATTTTGTTAGATGAACGTTCAAGTTTTCTGATCTTTCAAAGTAACGCTCAATGATATTTTATGTAATGCGTACTTCATTTATCAAAGTTGGATGCAAATGCCGGAGCAATTTATCCGATTTCGATTAACTTACGAATGTGTTTATGGAAACTACCAACCTATTAGAAATAACCCGGATAAACCGGATAAAATCGAAATTGACTTTCCTGTTTCCTTGAAAAGCAACATTTTTTAGAACAATTAGTTTATGCCGGCTACCATCTAGATATTCTTTAACAAGTCAGGAAACTTAAGCCAAATTGAACTCAATTGTTTTTCAATATCTTCTTGCAGCATTAATGCAGTATCTTAATTATCGTGATCATTCAAAAAGTCATCTCGTACTGTCGGTGTATTCTTACGAATATTCTTTAAGGTGTCAAGTATAATTTTTAAATTGGATCTAGGAGATTTAACTACTAAAGAATTTGCAGCAAGTCTTTTTAAAATAATGCTTGAAACGTTGGTTAAGTTTTCTGGTAATGTCAACGCCTCGATGTATTTTTTGCTCTAAATGATACTGCAATCCACCCAGTTCCAAATAGGTTTTACCAGGAGCTAGAGTCACTAGCAAATCTAAATTACTTTTTGTTGATGCTTCTTCGCGTGCATAACTACCAAATAAACTTGCTTCTAATAGCCGCATGAACACAGAATATCTCGAAGTTCCTCAATGTTAATTGGTAATTTAATTGAACTTAAATCCACGCAAATGTTTTAGCTGTTCCCGTTTACCTACGAAATATGAGGCAGATTAATAAAAGGCGAGAGTCAATCGATTACCGGACCTAAATGAATTGATACGGATTAAAACAAATCCGTCATTTGTGCACCATAGAAAGCTTGATATTTTATCCATGTAAATGCCAATTTAAATATTGCTAAAGAAATAAAGTTTAAGTCAAAACTCTCTCGCCAAAATGTTATGTTTCGTTTACGTTAACGGAAATCTGATGAAAACCAATCAGGTAGTTCATCTGCGCGAACTTTGCGTCTACCATTACCACCTGTCCACAAAGAAGTGTCCCGTGTTTCGTTTAAAATAACGGCTGTCTAAAACTTCTCAAGATGCGGAGAAAGCATACTGGCATTAACTGGATTTTTAAGCCAATCAACTATCGTCTCCCAGGTGTAAACCTGGAACAGCCAATCCCAATCCTCAATAGTTCCATCATTCAAGACTGTAGGGACTATTACCGACAAATGTCGGATTGTATCGAGCTGTTCAGCATGATATCGATAAAAAAGGTGTCTTATTTTTAGTGGTAACATCATGGCAGAAAACCTCTCAAAACTTATCCTTGGCTATGAAATCGATGCTCAACCCAAGATTTAACTATAGCGTTAAGATCATCAGTAATAGACTTAAACGATTGAAATTTGACAAGAAGATTCAGTGCATCATGTAGATCAGGAATATCCTGCACGTATGTTAATTGCTAAAGAAAGAGCCTTGGGAAAAACACTCCGCTATACGTCATTTGAGCATATCGGATTAACTCATCTAACGAAAGCATTCCGTGCGTTAATATTGCATGCAGATCAAGGTAGTCACGAGCCTGTGTTCGTCGACCGATCGTATAAACCTTTTGCGTTGCAATATCCCGGACATCGGCAACTGCAATGCCGTGCCACTGATGGTATTCAAATCCATGAGGAAACGGATATGCCAACATGGTAATCGACACATCGTCAAGACGACACTGTAATTGCTCGCGTGTATTAATCTGCCATTCTACTTGCGAGAATTCCGCAAATTTTTTATCGATTTGTTCAATTTGGGGTAATATTTCTAGAGGGTCACGCGTAAAAAAATCCAAATCCTGCGACTGGCGATGACTAAGATGTAATGCCAATGCCGTTCCCCCAAATAAGTAAAACATATTCATAGTAGGCCATGTTGCCAACTTCATTGCAACCTCTAAAGTTCTACCTGGCTATATATCTTCATGCATCCGTTACTAGTTTAGTCGCTGGATAATCCCAAGCAACGCTCTGTCCTTTATCAGCGTAACGTGAGACAGCGTTATGGGAAAAATAAGAAACAGCTACTTTCGCAACAGAACTGCAATTTTGGAAATTGCAGAAAATATAAACCGGCTCGTCCATCAAATAAGTAGTAATGTAATTTGCCTTAAATTAACTTACTTTCTCCGACCCCTCTAACCTACTATTTATAGGGCGGACAACTGGATTCGAACCCGCGATCCTCATCTCGGCAAGATTATGGCTCTTCACTCTAATCGCTGGGTGGATTATTCGCTTTTACGTCCTCCAAGAGGCAGGCAAAGCCGACCTTGATCTAGAAGACTCTGTGCTTTTAGATTATTAATCAATCTGAATTCCTAGATTATTCTCGTTATCAATCGTAGCTTGGTGTTAATTGATTCAATCGAAGCATTGGGGAGTCTATGAATAAGAGTAGCTTCTATTGATTCTCGATTCTTTGTACTGTCACGTCCATTTCCGTCAGAAATCTAATAGTTTTTGCCGCTGGGACGATGTCAACCATGAGCGGCTTTAACCCTTTACAGCTCCTGCGGTTAAACCGCGAACTAATTGGCGCTGAAAAATAAACAAAATTAGGAAGATCGGTAACGCTGCAAGAATAGTCCCCGCTAAGACTATATTCTGTTGGTCTGGGTTAAGCCCTTCTAGTTGTCGCAATCCAACCTGTACTGTACGGTGCGAGTCGGAATTGGTGACTAAGAGCGGCCAAAGATACTGATTCCAACTCGAAAGAAAGGCAAAAATAGCAAACGCCCCAATCATTGCTCGGTTTAACGGTAGGACTACACGGACCAAAAACCTCCAGTGTCCATAACCGTCTAGCACCGCGGCATCGTGAAGTTCCCTGGGAAGTTGGCGAAATGACTGACGAAGCAAGAATATCCCGATTCCACTCGCAGCGAAGGGGATAATAAGTGCGGGATAGGTATTGTACCATCCGAGGATCTGTATAGTACGGAAATTCGGAATGATCGTCACTTCGGCAGGCACCATGAGCGTTGCAAGACAGAGCGAGAACATAATTCGCTTTAATGGAAACTCAAGAAATGCGAAAGCATACGCGGCAAGGACTGAAGTAGTGAGTGCCGCTAGTGTAGTTAACACGCTGACAATGACGCTTGTCCGCAGATATGTCCCGAGATGGCCGAAGGACCACGCTAGGGAGAACGAATTCCATAAGGGATGCAATGGGAACAGGGTGGGTGGTCGGTGAGCGATTTGCTGCCCAGATAGCAAAGAGTTAACGACCGCAATATATATTGGGAAGAGTACTACCAAGGCAATAATGATTAGAAATACATATCGCAGTGCTGTTCTAACGCTTGTCCGCATAGAAGACCTTCCGCTGCACGAGTAAGAATTGAGCAATCGTCAATAAAACGAGGATTACAAAAAGAGCTACAGCCATGACTGAAGAGGTACCAGTATCGGCATTTGTAAAAAAGACCGTATAGATCTGGTAGAGCAGTACGTTCGTGTGACCATCAGGACCGCCCTGAGTCAAGAGGTCGATCTGTCCGAAAGCCTGGAATCCAGAGATCACACCGATGATCATTGCGAAGAACAGCGTTGGGGAGATCAGCGGAACAGTAATTCGGAAAAAGCGTCGAGTACCGCTGGCACCATCGACTGCTGCTGCATCAAGCAGATCATCAGGAACAGAGTTTAGTGCTGCACTCATTAATATGAAAGCGAAACCTAGGTTCTGCCAGATGCTTACAGTAGCAACGGCAGGAAGAGCCCAAGTCGGATTTCCAAGGATTCCTACTCCGCCCCGTTGTCCGATCCAGTATGAGAATAGTCCAGTCGTCGGATCAAGGAGAGTAAAAAATATCACTGACGCAACAGCTACCGAAGTAGCGATTGTTGAAGAAAAGATCGTGCGAAAGATACGTATACCAGCGAGGTGCCGATGTGCCAAGACAGCTATTCCGAGTCCGAGAATGATCCCTGCTGGAACAGTGAATAGCACATACAAGGTGGAGTCCCAAAGCGGGGTGAGAAATTCCGAGTGCGAGAGCACAGAAGAGTATTGTGATAAACCAACATACTTTTGCGGGAGACCGGGAAATGGCGGAACTCTATACATCCCTAGATAAAATGTCTTTACGAGGGGGTAGAAGACGAAGATCATAAAAATGACGAACGCCGGCAGAATCATTACATAGGCGAGTGCGGAATTGCGAATACGCGTTCTTCGACGACCCGAAATCACGTTTTGATGGCTTTTCGTTCTAAAGTGACAGAGTCGAAGTGGTATAACGGCTCCGTAATTGACAATCTGATACTTTCGCCAATACCTGGGACTTGGGAGACGGTGGAGGGAACTCTGACAAATACTATGGTTTCATTGTCGTAATTCAGACGACAAGCAACATGATGTTCATGCCCGAGCGATTCTACCAGTGTAACTCGAGTCTCGATTGAACCGTTGTCATCAAGGAAAACATTCTCCGGGCGGATGCCGACGATCATGCCAGGCTCACCAAGTAACTCTCCAGGCATAAGGTTCATTGGTGGGTTACCGATGAATCCAGCTACAAAAGTATTGGCTGGGCGGTCGTAAACGTCTTTAGGAGTGCCGACCTGCTGCAACACTCCATCTTTTAATATGGCGATTCGATCTCCCATTGTCATTGCTTCAACTTGATCATGTGTAACATATAGCACCGTTGTACCATTTTTCAAATGTAAATCTATGAGTTCGGCACGCATTTCGACTCGGAGGCGAGCATCGAGATTAGATAGTGGCTCATCCATCACGAAGACATTAGGTTCACGCACGATCGCCCTGGCGAGGGCTACACGTTGGCGTTGGCCACCTGATAGCTGCCCCGGTTTGCGGTTGAGTTGGTCTTCTAATTGTAATGACTCGGCTACCTCCATCACCCGCCGTTCACGTTCATGAGACGACACCCGACGTGCTCTTAAGGGGAATTCAATGTTTCGTCTCACTGTAAGATGTGGGTAGAGTGCGTAATTCTGGAAAACCATTGCAACGTCTCTATCTTTTGGCTCAATATCATTCACAACCCGATCACCAATTCTCACGGTACCAGTTGTTGGAGTCTCAAGCCCTGCAACTATTCGCAATGCCGTAGTTTTCCCACAGCCTGAAGGTCCGAGCAGAACGAAGAATTCTCCTGGTTCTACTTGCAGGTTAAGTGAATCCAACGCAACAGTTGACCCATAGCGTTTGTTGACGGATTCGAGACTGATGGCTGTCGAAGCCATTATCAGATACTGCTGTTATAGGTGCTAATCGCCTGGTTTGAAGGTGATACTAGTGATGCAAGTACATCGGAAACAGATGTCCCAGTTGAGAGTAGGCTGAGGCCGTTTTGGATATTTGTCTCTACCTGTGAAAGTGCTCCCGAAACAGCACCTGCAGTGGCAGCATTCGGAACTGTATTCGCGATTATATCGTAAGCGACTTTATACTGAGGCGTCTGTGCCCACGCATTTTGAACTATGGAGGTCTTAATAGAGGACTT
>JAJYFT010000060.1 GCA_021790815.1 Actinomycetes bacterium | reverse complement strand
CAGATGACGGCTCAAACTGGAAAGCCCCATCTGGAAAACCATTTACCTCGGATTTATCGGGGCAGGATTTTTGGACACTTATACAGGCTGGATATGCACCACTTGGTCTAGTTATGGGAACTTGTGTCTACCATGTTGCTCACAGAGGCATCATGCAGGCTGCAGTACAATCTTCCAAAACACTTGAGCTAACAAATTATACTCAAGCCCTTTATGAAGCACGGGAACTGGCAATGACAAGAATGCAGCAAGAGGCAGAAAATCTTGGTGCCGAAGGAATAGTTGGCGTTCAACTGACTGAAAAGTCACATGTTTGGGGTTCGCACGTAATTGAATATCTTGCAGTTGGAACTGCTGTCAGGCCAATAAGGGAAAATCATACTATCCCACAGCCACAAATGATCCTCTCACTAGACGCCTAATCAAATGCCAGGAATCGAAGACCTCCCAATACCAGATCCTAATGAAGTGGCAGACATTCTCTGTGCTCTTCCAAAACAAGTTAAATCAACCGTAGCAAGTGATCTTTCTATTGATGAGACCGTTTTACTCGCAGAGTCTGGATTTGAGCCTGTTGGCCTAATAGTTGGGTCTTCAACATTTCATGTTGGTTTTACTGGCATTTACGGCATGAGTCAAAGTACTGAAATCACCGCTCTTTCAAGTGCAGTTCACCAAGCTCGGGCTAATGCTATTTCCCAATTAGTGGCACACGGACGCCAACTTGGTGGAGTTGGAGTAGTTGGTGTTGAGATTGAAATTAAGCCAGTTCACGGTCATGTTGTTGATTTTGTTGCAGTCGGTACTGCGATTAAACCTAGTAGCGGTGGCTCTTTTTACGACAGTGGTGGGATTGGAAGCGTACTTCAACACCTTAAAAAAGGTGGATTTTTTACATCTGATCTCTCTGGAAAGGACTTTCTCTTGTTAGCAAGAGCTGGCTATGTGCCACTTGGACTTGCATTTGGAGCATGCGTCTATTTAGTCGGACGTCAAAGCCTTGGATCATTCTTTAAAAATCAAACCACAAATATTGAGCTACAACTTCCTACAGAAGCAATGTACAAGGCAAGAGAACTAGCTATGTCGAGAATGCAATCTGAAGCTGAACACTTTGGCGCAAACGGTGTTGTTGGAACAAAAATAGTTGAAAGTTCGCACATTTGGGGTTCGCACGTAATTGAATTTCTAGCCTTTGGTACTGCCGTAAAGCTGGTGTCGAATGAGCACCATTTAGCTGAGCCAATATTAACCGTTCCTCTGGATGACCCCGTAATAAAGACAGATCCGCTAAAAATTCTAGGCAGATAAGTAGTTTTTCTTTTTACTTGCACACCCAATTAAAATTTGGTGTATGCTAATTAGTAATGTCTTCAAATTTGATTGTACTAGTAGTAATGTAGCGCACGCCCCAACATATGGCGTGTGCTTTAACCTCCCAAATCGGGGGGTTTTTCTATTTAGTAGGCTAAATTGCCAAACAAAGCAAACATAGGAAGCCAATATCCGGGAAACAAGGACCGGGAAACAAGAATATAAAAAGGAGTAATTATGGAACTGACAGGAGCTCAAGCATTAATTAAGAGTTTGGAGCACCAGGGTGTAGAGGTAATTTTTGGTCTGCCTGGTGGCGCTATTCTTCCTGTATACGATCCTCTTTTGGAGTCCACAATTCGCCATATTCTTGTTAGACACGAACAAGGCGCTGGTCACATGGCAGAAGGATATGCAAACGTTACTGGAAGAGCAGGAGTTGCAATGGTCACGAGTGGACCTGGAGCGACAAATATTGTTACCCCTCTTGCAAATGCAATGATGGATTCTACTCCTCTCGTTGTAGTCACCGGTCAAGTCCCAACTACTTCAATTGGAACAGATGCCTTCCAGGAATGCGACATTACTGGAATTACCATGGGAATAACAAAACATAACTGGCTAGTCAAAGATGCAAATGATATTTCAAACACAATTGCAGAGGCATTTTACGTTGCAACGCATGGACGACCGGGACCAGTTTTGGTTGACATTCCAAAAGACGTCTCAAACGATTTAATTGATTATGCTGAACCTGATGACGTCAGCTTACCTGGTTTCAAATACATTTCTGAACCCGACCCAGAAGCTGTTAGGCAGGCATGCAAACTAATTTTAGAAGCAAAACGCCCTGTCTTCTACGTCGGTGGAGGCGTTTTGAAGTCTCGTGCCTCTGAGGCGCTTAAGATTTTGGTTGAACAAACTGGCATTCCTGTTGTAACGACACTAATGGCTAGAGGCGCTTTCCCAGATGACAATCCACTTTGCTTAGGAATGCCAGGTATGCATGGAAACTACACTGCCGTTACTGCGATTCAACAAAGTGACCTCCTAATTGCTTTGGGAAGCAGGTTTGATGACAGAGTAACTGGCAAAGTTTCAGAGTTTGCAAAACACGCTAAAGTTATACACGCAGATATTGACGCGGCAGAGATTGGAAAGGTTAGAGTTCCTGACGTTGCGCTAATTGGTGAGTGTAGGAGGTCAATCGAAGAATTAACACGGGGGTTAACCGAAAGCGCTTCTCAACTATCCAAACCAAATGAGAACCTGTTACCTCTTGACATCGGAGATTGGATAAATCAAATTAACTCCTGGAAAGAAACTTATCCTTTAAGTTACGATAAATCTGAAAGTGACACAATAAAGCCTCAGTACGTAATTGAGTCAATTTCCAACTTGCAAGAAGAGGGGACAATCGTTGTTTCCGGCGTTGGCCAGCATCAGATGTGGGCTTCTCAGTACTGGAAGTTCAATAATCCATATTCATGGGTTAATTCTGGCGGTCTTGGAACGATGGGATTTGCAGTTCCGGCTGCAATTGGCGCAAAGGTTGGCAGACCTGACAAAGCCGTTTGGGCAATTGATGGAGATGGATGTTTTCAGATGACGGCCCAGGAGTTAATTACATCTTCGGCAGAGAATATTCCCGTTAAGATAGCCATCTTAAATAACGCATATCTAGGTATGGTACGACAGTGGCAACAAATGTTTTACGAAGAACGGTATTCTGAGGTCTACCTTTCGCCAGATCTGCCAGACTATGTTAAATGGGCAGAAGCTATGGGATGCGTCGGATTTAGAGTTGACACACCTGAAGAAGTTATTCCAACTATTGAAAAAGCAAATGAAATAAATGACAAGTCGGTTGTAATCGATTTTAGAACGGACATTACTGAAAAAGTTTTCCCGATGGTTCCCGCTGGAAAATCAAACGATGAAATTATTGTTGGCCCATTTGGGAAGAAATCATAAGGAGAACTGGAAATGTCAGAACTTAAAAATAGACACCACATAATTACGGCATTAGTCGAGAATAAAGCAGGAGTACTCGCTCGAATTGCAGGGCTTTTTGCACGACGCGGGTTTAACATCTATTCATTAGCTGTTGCTCCTACTCACGATCCGGATATTAGTCGCTTTACGATTGTAGTAGACGTCGAGTCAGCTCCTCTCCACCAAATCGTAAGTCAACTAGACAAATTAATCAATGTGGTTGAGATAAAAGAACTTGACCCCACCGAGGCACTTGAAAGAGAACTACTTCTAACGACAGTCAATGCAGATTCAAGGAGCAGATCTGAAATAATTCAGATAGTTTCTGCCCTTGGAGGATCAATTGTAGATGCCGGCATATCTCATATCACTGTTGAACTAGCAGGAACTCCTGACACTATAGATACCCTCGAAGAGTTACTCAGATCATTTGGAATTGTTGCGACTCAAAGAACCGGACGAGTTGCATTGCCTAAATTACGCACGGAAAATAGCTTCGAAACTGGTTCTAGAAACTTTAAGGTCTTTAACTGAGTATTATTGGTTAGGTAGAAAGGAAAAATATGGCAGTACTTTATTATGAAAAAGATGCGGACGATTCTCTGATTTCTGGAAGGAAGGTAGCTGTAATTGGTTACGGTTCTCAAGGTCACGCACATGCACTAAACCTAAAAGACTCAGGAGTCGACGTAATTGTTGGGTTGAGGGAAGGCTCTAAATCAATAGAAAAAGCCGAGTCACAAGGTCTTAAAGTAATGAGTGTCAGTGAAGCATCAAGAGCTGCAGATCTTATAATGATCTTGTTACCTGATACAGAGCAAGCATCTGTATATGATGCAGAAATTGCGCCTAACTTGAGCGATGGTGACGCCATATTTTTCGCACATGGTTTCAATATAAGGTTTAATCAAATTGCTCCACCAAAAGGAGTAGACGTGGCTATGGTGGCACCCAAAGGGCCTGGTCACTTAGTGCGTCGTACTTACACCGAAGGGGGTGGAGTACCTTCTTTAATTGCTGTTGCACAAGACCACTCAGGAAAAGCTAAAGAACTCGCTCTCAGTTACGCAAATGCAATTGGTGCAACAAGAGCAGGAGTTTTAGAAACTACGTTTGAAGAAGAGACGGAAACTGACCTTTTCGGTGAGCAAGTTGTACTTTGTGGTGGCCTTACTTCATTGGTCTTAGCAGGGTTCGAAACTCTCGTTGAAGCTGGATATCAACCGGAATCTGCCTATTTTGAATGTCTTCATGAATTGAAATTAATTGTAGATTTGATGTATGAACAAGGTATTTCTGGAATGAGATTCTCAATTTCTGATACCGCTGAATACGGTGACATGACTAGAGGTCCAAGAATTATTAACTCAAATGTGAAAGCCGAGATGAAAAAGGTTTTAGACGAAATCCAAAACGGTGAGTTTGCAAATGAGTGGATAAAAGAGAATAGAGAAGGACGACCTAATTACAAGAGGCTTCAAGAAGAAGGGAAAGAACACCAAATCGAAAAAATCGGTACTGAGCTTAGGGCAATGATGCCGTTCGTAAGCCAAGGAAGACAAAAACTACAAGATGTATCAGGTGGCTAAAAAATTGCAAAGTGCCGGCAAGAATCTTTGGATTAAGACCTAGCATTTCGGTCAAATAGCCTAACTATTTCATCTAGTTTTGTCTACCACAAAATCAATTGCACTTACTAGTATCTCTAGATCACTCGGCTCAACCGAAGGAAACATCGCTATCCTAAGCTGATTTCTCCCAAGTTTTCTATAAGGCTCAGTATCCAACACACCATTTTGACGAAGTATCTTTGCAACTTGAGAAGCATCTACTCCTTCATTGAAGTCAATTGTTGCAACAACGTTGCTCCTCATTTTTGGATCTTCGACAAACGGAGTTGCAAAATCTGATTTTTCTGCCCAACCATATACTATTGAAGCGGATTCAGCGGTTCTCTCTGTTGTCCATCTAAGACCCCCATTGCCGAGCATCCACTGAATTTGTGTATCTAGCATAATTAATGTTAAAAGTGCTGGGGTATTATAAGTCTGATTTTGCAAAGAATTGTCAACCGCAGTTTTGAGATCAAAAAAGTCTGGGATCCATCTACCTGAACTTTTTATCTCTTCTACCCTCTCTAACGCCAATGGGGAGAAAAGAGCGAGCCACAGCCCACCATCTGACCCGAAACACTTTTGTGGGGCGAAATAGTAAACATCAAATTGATTTGCATCAACGATAAGTCCGCCAGCTGCGCTAGTTGCATCAACGCCTACGATACCTCTATCTGAATTTGGACGTACTATGTCCATGGAAACACCCGTAGATGTCTCATTGTGGGTAAAAGCATAAAAATCAATTTCATCGTTAACTTTAGGGTCAGGATGAGTACCAGGATCTGATTTTATTATTTCTGGTTCTGAAATCATAGGTGCTTTTGTTGCACATGCGGCAAATTTAGACGAGAACTCACCAAAGGAGAGATGTTGGCTTTTATTCCTTATCAATCCAAAACAAGCTGCATCCCAAAATGCCGTAGCACCTCCGTTTCCCAAAATAACTTCGTATCCATCAGGCAAGCTAAATAAATTCTTTAACCCGTCCCGTACACTACCTACAAGCCCCCTAACCGCCTGTTGACGATGTGACGTTCCGATTAAGTTTGATGAAACAACCGCATCAATTGACTCTTTTCTAACTTTCGATGGTCCAGAGCCGAATCTCCCATCCCTTGGCAAAAGATTTATCGGTATTTTTACATTTGACACATCGGCCGCTGACATTCAATCTCCTATTCAAATAAGTACATCTATGACTTCTACAGTTGAGAAAGTACAATTCTATTCACACTTTAAAGTGAACCTTCTAGTTCTAATTTAGTAGGTTTTATAGGTAGCTGAAAAACAACCTGTCTAAGTTATGACAACATTAGTTATATGTCTTTTTTAGAGTTGGCAAAGAAATGCAAAAGATCATGGGTGATGACATCATGAGTGGCAATAGAGTCTCAAAGTTAGTTTCTAACATATCTCCTTCTCAGACTTTGGCAGTAGATGCGAAAGCGAAAGAATTAAAGCAACTTGGGGAGCCTGTGATTGGCTTTGGTGCCGGCGAACCAGATTTTCCAAGTCCGGATCATGTCGTTCAAGCTGCTGTAATCGCTGCGCAAGACAGTAAGAACCACAAGTATACGCCCACCCAAGGAATGCCATCACTTATTAAAGCTATTGTTGAAAAAACCAACAGAGACTCGGATTTAAGTTTTCAACCGTCAGAGATACTTGTAACAAATGGAGGGAAACATGCTGTTGCAAATACATGTATTACCCTTTTAGACCCTGGCGACGAAGTACTTTTACCCTCTCCATATTGGACTACCTACCCTGAAGCAATAAGACTTTCAGGTGCAGTTCCAGTCGAAGTCCCAACCTCCGAAGAGAATGGGTTTCATGTTGAAGTCACTCAACTTGAAGAACTAATAACTTCAAATACTAAAGCTATTCTTATTAACTCTCCAACTAACCCAACAGGTGCAGTCTTAACGGCCGAAGAACTTACTTCTATTGGTCAATTTGCCCTATCGAACAATCTATGGGTAATTACTGACGAGATATACGAGCACCTTACATTTGACGGCATTGAGCAGTATTCGATTCTAAAGTTAGTGCCTGAGCTAAAAAATACGTGCATAATTTTAAACGGAGTAGCTAAAACTTACGCCATGACAGGCTGGAGAGTCGGCTGGATGATAGGACCAAAAGACATCATTGACTCTGCTACAACTTTCCAGTCCCAATTTACGTCTAACGTTTCAAACGTTTCTCAAAAGGCAGCTGAAGCTGCACTTTTAGGCAGTCTTGATTACGTTCATCTAATGAAAAACTCCTTTCTAAAAAGACGTAACATCATAACTGAAATGTTGAATGAAATTCCAGGCGTTACCTGCAACCTGCCTGAAGGAGCTTTTTATGCGTTTCCATCTCTTAAAGGAATTCTTGGAAAAGAAATTAGAGGTAGGGTAAATCAATCTACACTAGAGTTAGCTGACTTTGTACTAGATGAAGCAAAAGTAGCATTCGTGCCCGGTGAGGCCTTCGGCGCTCCAGGATACGGTCGTTTTTCTTACGCTTTGTCTGACGACGATTTAGTTGAAGGAATTAGCAGAATAAAAGCACTTTTTGCGGAGGAAAATTAATGGCACGAATACTAGTAACTGAAGAAATTGCTCAAAGTGGTCTCGATCAAATGCGGGACGCTGGGCATACTGTGGACGTCCAGACTGGATTGAATCCTGACGAACTTCTTACAGCAATTGTTGGGGCTCACGCACTTATCATAAGGTCTGCAACTAAGGTTACTGCCGAAGTTCTTAAAGAGGGGAAAGACCTTGTAGTTGTAGGTCGCGCTGGGATCGGCCTTGACAATGTAGATGTCGCGGAAGCCACAAAACGCGGAGTTATGGTTGTCAACGCTCCCCAATCTAACATTCTTTCAGCTGCAGAACAAGCTATGGCTCTTTTACTTTCTCAAGCCAGAAACGTACCCCAAGCTCACAATGCGCTAGTTTCTGGAAAATGGGAACGATCTAAGTGGGAAGGCGTAGAGCTGTATGGAAAGACTTTTGGAATTATTGGTCTTGGTCGTGTCGGAGCATTAGTTGCTCAAAGAGGTCTAGCCTTCGGAATGAAACTTATTGCTTATGATCCATACGTTTCAAAAGAAAGAGCAAAACACATGGGAGTTGAGCTACTTCCACTTGACGAAGTAATGGCTCAGTCAGATTTTATTTCCATTCACCTTCCAAAAACTAAAGAGACTATTGGCCTAATAAATCAAGACATGCTTCAAAAGGCAAAAAGTGGAATCAGGATTATAAACACCGCTCGAGGTGGAATCATAGATGAAGAAGCACTTTATGAAGCCATTAAATCGGGTCAGGTCGCTGGTGCGGGACTTGATGTATTCGAGAAAGAGCCGACTACTGACTCGCCACTTTTTTCATTGACGTCTGTGGTAGTCACACCTCACCTAGGCGCCTCGACAATAGAAGCTCAGGATAAGGCTGGCATCACGATCGCTGAACAGGTACTTCTAGCCCTCGAAGGAGCCTTTGTTCCATTTGCAGTTAATATAAACGCATCAGAGGCAACTGGTGATGTTAGTCAATTTCTCAAACTTTCTGAACAGCTCGGTAGAGTATTTGCATGTTTGTCAGAGGGCCTACCTGACCACTTAGAAATAGAATTTCAAGGAAACCTAGCAAATGAAGATACACGGATATTGACACTTTCACTCTTAAAGGGTCTATTCGCAGCTGGAACAGAGGAGCCAGTGTCGTATGTTAATGCACCTCAACTTGCAGCCGAGCGAGGACTCGAAATTAGAGAATCTAAATCCTCTTCATCTCGCGATTACGTTAATTTAATCTCACTTCGGTCGGAATTGCACTCTTTAGCTGGTACGTTAGTCGGGGTTCAGTCCACGCCACGGCTAGTAATGGTGGACGACCATGTTGTTGAGGTTCCTCCAGCTCAAAATATGCTTGTCGTAAGAAACGATGACAGACCCGGAATGATAGGAGTAGTTGGCATGGCAATGGGCGAAGCAAATGTTGGAATTTCATCTATGGCTGTTGGTCCTTCTGCTGTGGGTCCAACTGCTCTAATGGTACTCTCAACGGATACCTTGGTACCTGATTCTTTGATCTTGCAATTAAAATCAGTTGATGGCATTCTTGATGTTCACAGAATAGCTGCGTTTTAGGTTCGTCATTATCCTATGGGCGGTTAGACTGCTCACGTTTTAATTCAAAATTTTTGCATATAAATTAAATAATTTTGCTTACGACTTGACCTGGGTTTTAAAACGTGTAGAATTTAGTTGTGACACAAATATGTTTTAACGAATTACTTCTAAGTTAAAAGCGGGCGAATTTCGCTCGCTAAGGCCTCCTGCTCCCATTTGGACAGGGGGTTTTTTATTTATACCGTAATTAGATCTAAAGTATCTAGTTCTTAGAATTTATCTGTTTCACAAAGTTAATTATGCATAAAGGAGAAACAATGGCAACTGATGATCATTTGATTATATTTGATACGACTTTAAGGGATGGAGAACAGTCCCCAGGTATTTCCCTTGACGCACTAGAGAAGGTCGAGATTGCTGAGCAGCTTGCCCAGCTTAATGTTGATTACATAGAAGCAGGTTTTCCGGTGGCAAGCCAAGGAGATTTTGACGCAGTACAGGCAATTGCGAGGAATGTCAGAGGACCTGTCATTGCAGCACTATCACGTACTCACCTGGATGACGTCGATAAATGCTACGAAGCACTGAAAGATGCTCCATTCTTTAGAATTCATGTATTTATCTCAACCTCTCCTTCACATATGGAATATATGTTAAAAATGAACGAGGCTCAAGTAATCGAAGAAGTTAGAGCTGGAGTTAGCCGAGCTCGTGAACACACTAACGATGTGGAATTTTCTCCGCAAGATGCCACAAGAACTCCGCTTGATTTCATGCTCGAAGTTCTTAATGAAGCCGTCAAATCAGGTGCGACATGTCTAAATATTCCTGACACAGTTGGATACGGCATACCCTGGGATTTTGGGGCTTTGATCTCACACATCAAAAAAGAAGTAAAAGGCGAATACATAATTTCGACTCACTGTCATAACGACTTAGGTCTTGCAACTGCAAACAGTTTGGCAGGCATACAAGCTGGAGCACGTCAGGTTGAAGTGTGTGTCAACGGTATTGGTGAAAGAGCAGGTAATGCAGCACTTGAAGAAGTTGTAATGGCAGTAAAAATAAGGCCGGATCAGTTTCCAAATATAAATGTTAAAGTTAAAACTGACGAACTTGCTCGGACTTCTAGGCTAGTTTCTCGATTGACCGGCTACCCTGTGCAATACAACAAAGCCATCGTTGGGAGAAATGCATTTGCGCATGAATCAGGCATCCATCAACATGGAGTACTTGAAGAAAGATCAACTTACGAAATTATAGAGGCAGATTCAGTTGGTCAATCCGGAAGGCAGATTATTCTTGGGAAACATTCTGGAAGACACGCTTTTAGCGACACACTAACTAAGATGGGCATTCATGTAAAAGGCGACATCCTAAACTCAGCGTTTACTCGTTTTAAAGAACTAGCCGATCGCAAGGTGCAGATAACTGAGGCAGATTTAGAAGCGATAATTGCTGAAGAACTTGGCACTGTTGTTGGTTCAGAATTTGTTCTGGAAAGTCTTGAAGTTGTCGGTGGAACTGTCGGAATTCCAAATGCTAAAGTTACGATCAAAAAAGATTCAAAGATATTCACCGCAAGCGCAAATGGAAATGGCATGATAGACGCGGCGCTTAACGCGGTTTGTGAAGCCACAGGAGTTGGCGCGAAACTTAAAGAGTTTAACGTTTCAGCAGTCACTGGAGGAATAGATGCACTTGGCGACGTGGTGATTCAAGCAGAGTACAACGACATTCGCGTTTCTGGACGAGGTGTTTCTACGGACGTTGTTGAAGCATCAGCAAGAGCGTTTTTAAATGCCGTCAACAGAATTGTGCGCGTTGAGGCACGAAATGAAAAACGAGACATTGAAACTGGTCCATAGACACTCTAGAGTGGGCCACTCGGCGTTTGTAGTTTTCTAAATGTTGGGTTTCGACTGGGCTATCATGGTGACATTTTTTCACCGGCCAAGACCAGCCTGACATTTAGGACTTACTCCGTTTTTAGCGCCCTTTTAAACCGTGCATGCGGTTCTGGTGAGTGGCCAAGGGGAATTTCACCCCCTGGCTCTCGCAGGACCGACGTGAGACTCTCACCTCATCTAGGTCCCACAGGTCGGTTGTTCTTGCATTAAAGCATGTACCAATGGGCAATTAGCTTTGCTTAGTTTTATAAATTGCATCAAGGCATGAAAATGCCTTAGTTGGTTTGCCTTTTAGCCATTTGAATTTCTGCATTGCTCATTGAACAACATGTTCATTGATGTGCAATGCGAGAAAGTACAACTCCGAAGGATAAAAGGTTCCGTAATAGTTGATCCCACCTCGTATTTTTGGATTGATAACCCTAGCAAGGTTTAATAGGTTTAAGCCGTTTTTTCTGTTAAGGTGCCAAGCACTGATCTTCTTTCTGATAGCTTTTCTTAACTTTTGACTTATAGCCAGTAAAGATCCAACGAAGAATCCTCTACGGCCATTTGCTAAGCGTGGCTATAGGGATAGCCAGGAAAGGGATCACTCAGAATATAGTGTTCAAACCATACAGCTTATAGCAGTTAAGACTTTCGCTGACCCGAGCTGAAACGTCGGGACGTGCTAAAAGGCGGAGGATTCACGTTTAACGAGATGAATTGGGATATGGAAAGAAGAGCGGCAAGTGGATCTATCACGGAAAATTTAAAACTCGACTTATTCTGCTCACTTGGCTGGCATGCCTCTCATATACTCTTTATAAAAGACAATCACCTTGCAATATCAAAAAGACCAACGTTCAACTTTGCAAGCTTTGACTTGAAGGATCAGGGGCCTGATTACAGTACTTAGCGAGATATTAAAAGACCACATGAGTTGGGTAAATACAACCACTAGACCTCCTTTTTAACCTTCGCTGTCTCAGTAACCCTCACAAAAGCAAAGAACACGTGACATGCAATAGGCGAGTTACTTAACGACCTTTTCTAAGACCAACTCAAACG
>JAJYFT010000008.1 GCA_021790815.1 Actinomycetes bacterium | reverse complement strand
GCACATAGCGAAAGAGCAAAAACTACGCAAAATACGGCTAAAACGGGTCCAAAATTAACTCCAAACAAATATTTACCAACTACTAACAGCATCACAGACTGACCAAATGCCAAAAAGAAAAACCCTGCTGTCTGACTGAGCACTATAGAACCTGGTCTTGTCGGAGTTGCTAACACGCGCCTATATATACCTAATTTTCTCGTTTCTACAATTGCTGAAGCAGAGCCAAAAAGAGTCAGAAAGACAAATAAGACCAAGTTTGAAGGTGCAGTGTACGAATATGGGCTCATTGAGTGAGTAATTTTCTTGTCTAAATAGGAAGAAACGCCATTTGTATAAATTTGCGCAGTTTTTAGTGCCTGATTGAATCTAACTTTATTTATACTCGATGAACTTAGTGCTGCAAGCCATTCTGCAGCGGCAACATCGTACGCAGCTCCAACAGCTTCTCTGGCAGTAACTGCCGGTGCTTGCCCAACAGGGGCAATGAGGTCCATTGCTGGATATCTCTTAGATTCTACTTGAGCAGTAAAATTAGATGGAATGATAAGTCCTGCGACTACTCTTCCTCTCATTATGTCATCTTTAAGTGATGCTTCATTTGAATAGGTTCGGACTGCAACAGACCCTGACACATTTAAAAGATCAACAATTCTGGCTGATAACTGGTCCTTACTATTGGAAATTATGCCAAGCGGAGCTGGCTTGTTCGTGCCAAAAACAATACCAACTAATAGCATTATAAGTACCGGTAAACCTAAAGCTACTAAAACAAGTCTGCGGTCTGTGCCAGCTTGTTTTCTCCCAACCCACAAAAACGCAAGAAATGCCCTCATAGTTCGATAACTCTTCCAATCCTAAAGAGTGACGCCACAACAAAAACCAATGCAATTGAGCCCAAAACTTCTATTGGGCCCAAAATTCCTGTAAAGCCCAAACCTTCCTGTGACAAACGACCAAACCCAACAAGAGCCCACCCATTTGGAGTGAATAAACTCAATGTCTGCATAAATGGCGGAAGGCTGCCAGGTGGAAAGAAATTACCTCCGATTAAAGCAAGCACAAATCCGACTATTACTGATGCATTAAAAGCCTGTTGTTCAGTTTTTGCAAGTGAAGTTAGAAAAATAGAAAGTCCACACATAGCTAGTGTTGTAGCAACACACATAGCTATTACCCCAGTCGGATCTCCCCAAGATGCACCAAATATCAACACCGTTTCTCCCCATAACAAGAAGACGCTTACAAGGGACATAACAATTATTGATGCCATTTTCCCAAAAACAATTGCACCCGATTTCACTGGCGAAGCTGCCAAACGTGCCAAAGTCCCCTCACCTCTTTCTTGCACTATACTTCGCGCTCCAAGCCCTGCCCCTATAAACAAAAAGACAACAGCCATTGACGGTGCAAAATAACCAATTACGTTCCTTCCAGTTCCAAAATTGTCATTTTTCAAAATAAATGGCAGCGGTGTGATCGCTGAGCTCTCGGCAATTCTAAAAAACGTTTTGGTTTGCTCTGATTTAGGAATAGTCGCAGAATACCCTGTTCTGTTTGAACTAACTACTGTCGCAACGAGTATACCGTTGTAAATTCGACCCAAAATACTTGCTGCGATACCTTGTGCCACTTGTCCAGCCAAACTTGAAGAACCCGAAACAACATCAATTCCAATATTAACCTTCGTATCATTTGGGTGAACGAAAGTAGCAGATAACAACCCATTTACATCATTAACCAATGATTCAATATTTGAAGGACTACCCAGCGACCCATCCAGTATTACTCCTGCACTTATTTTGTTGAGTTTTACTTCATGCTCTAAATTCGCAACAGTTAAGTTTTTATCTACTTTAATTAAAGCGGGAAGAGAAGCAGATGCAAGCCCTGCATTTGAAAGATTTCTTACATAACTATTTGGATTAGAAAATGCAATGCCAATTGTCATCACTCCAGATGACTGGGAGTTCCCAAAAGCGAGACCAAGGATACTAGCTAGTAAAAAAGGGGCAACAAATGATGTAATTAATGCACTTTTATCTAGAAGCCTGCGCCTTATGTCAAGCATATGAACATAGAAAACGACGCGAAGTGAGTTAGGAGGTTTCAGTCTCTTAGCTCCTTGCCTGTTAATTTCAAGAATACAGCTTCTAGGTTAGGTTCAACTACAACTAGTGACGAGATTTCAACACCATTTGACACTAAAATACCAGCTAAATCAGGAAGTTTTGAGGGTGCATTTTCTGTGCTTACTCCAATAAAATTATTGCCTAGCTCGAGGCTGGCACTAGGTTCTTTTTCTTTTAAGATCTTGACCGCTAACTCGTAATTGTTTCTAATGCCAATTCGGATCCGGTCCTTAGTCCCAACTTTCTCAACAAGTTCTTCTTTAGTGCCCTCTTCCACTATTTTCCCAAGGTCAACGATTCCTATTCTGTCGCAGAGCCTCTCAGCTTCCTCCATATAGTGAGTTGTATACAGAATAGCCATACCTTCATCTCCTAAAACTGAAACTGCCTCTAATATTGCATTCCGGCTTTGAGGATCAACTCCTACGGTTGGTTCGTCTAGGACCAAAAGAGACGGTTTATGTAAAAGACCTGCAGCAATATTTGCTCGCCTTTTCATACCACCAGAAAAACTCGCAACTTTATCTTTTTTTCTGTCTTTTAATCCGACAATCTCTAGTGTTTGATCAACCCTCTTCTCCAGGTCTTCCCCTACTAAACCATAAAGTTTCCCAAAAAATCTAAGGTTGTCGGAGACAGAAATTTCTGGGTACAGAGCAAGGTCTTGTGGGACATAACCAATATATTTTTTAGTTTCGATTGACCTGTGGGTAAGAGGAATGCCGTTAATATAAACTTCTCCATTATCACGGGCAAGTAGTCCGCAGGCCATAGAGATTGTCGTTGTTTTCCCTGCACCATTTGGACCCAAAAGGCCATAGCATTCGCCACGTTGAATTTCAAAGCTTATGCCATCAACTGCTAATCTATCGCCATATCTCTTTACAAGGTTCTTCGTGGTTAAAACACTAGTCAATTAATCTTGCAGCTCTCCTTTAGCAGTGCTAGTAGCGCTCGCTTCATTACCGCTTTTGAACCTACAATAGAATGACCCTGTACTCTTAAGTATTCCCAAGAATTCCAAGAACAAACCAAATCTAGCGCTGAGATAAAACTCTCTTTGTCCGTCTCTATACTAGACTCTATCTCGAGTTGAAACACTTTTTCAATTTGTTCCTTCGCAAGTGAGTAAAAAAGATCGCGACTCCTTCTAATTTCTTGAGAATGTGGCTCAATAGCCAGTGCAGCTCTTCTAACTGGAGTTAGCGCTTCCAGAATGCGTCCTCTTTGGTCTATAAACATCTCCACTCTTTCATGAAACGACAGAATCGACGGAATTTCCTCCACCATACTTAACGTTCTCTCCAATTGACGTTCTGCCACCGCCCTATGCAAAGATTCCAGATCAACGAAATGTTGAAATACACTGCGTTCCGATACACCTGCACGGACGGCAATCTGTCTGGCAGTTGGAGAAAGGTCCCCTTCAACTATTAAGTCTAGAAGCGCATCGATTATAGATAACCGTGTTCTGGTCGCCCTCTCTTGACGTCCGTCAATTAAATTTGACTTATCTGTTTCCGTCGAATTTTCTTGTCCCTGCTTTCTCAGTTCAGTTATTTTGCCACTGAGCTCTGACTCCTCAAAGTCACTTTTATAGTCCAAATCCATAATAAGAAACTATCGCGATTTTGAACTTGATTTGATGCAGTGGTACTGCAAATAGTATATTTATACGAATGACGCTACGCTTCCCTTCCAGAAATGTGATAACAGACCAAAGGAGGTCATATGAAATTTGGCATCTTTTACGAACTCCAACTACCTAGACCATGGCAAAGTGGAGATGAGAATAGATTATTTCAAGATGCCCTCGATCAAATAGAGATCGCGGACAAACTGGGTTTCGACTATGTTTGGGAAGTAGAACATCATTTTTTAGAAGAGTACTCTCACTCTTCTGCACCAGAGGTCTTTCTTGGAGCGGTTAGCCAACGAACTAAAAATATAAGGCTCGGGCATGGGATTGTGCAACTTCCATTTCAATTCAATCACCCAGTGAGGGTTGCAGAAAGAATAGCTACTCTTGATTTAATTTCTAATGGACGAGTTGATTTTGGTACGGGAGAATCGTCTTCGGAAGTTGAACTTCAAGGATTTAATGTCAATCGAGAACACAAGCGAGATGAGTGGCGCGAGTCGCTCGATGCAATAACCAAAATGATGGTGGAATCTCCTTTTAGCGGTTATAACGGAAATTTCTTTTCCATGCCGCCCCGAAATATCGTTCCTAAATCGGTTCAGAAGCCACACCCACCGTTGTGGGTTGCTTGCTCTAGGCGTGAGACTATTCATCTTGCAGCTACGCTTGGTATCGGTGCGCTTTCATTTTCCTTCATAGAACCTGAAGAAGCTAAAGCTTGGGTTGACGACTACTACGAGACAATAAAATCAGAAAACTGCGTACCTGCTGGATTCTCTGTTAATGCGCAAGTTGCCTGTGTTATCCCTTTGATGTGTCACAAGGATGAAGAAACAGCGATAGAGAGGGGCCTGGACGGTGGTCATTTTTTCGGTTACTCGTTAGCTCATTATTACGTTTTTGGCGATCACACACCTGGTAAAACAAATATTAGCGAAGAGTTCGAGAAAAATAGGGCTCTCTTTGGATTCAGTCGACAAGTAGCGGCTACCAAAGGCGAGGTTCTAGGAGCCCAAATTATAAATGATGGAACTAAAGCGTTGAGAGGCGCCATTGGCACACCTGATCAGATTCTTGATTTAGTTAGCCGTTACGAAGCTGTGGGAGTTGACCAACTAATCTTCGTATCTCAGTGTGGACGAAATAAATCCGAACATATAATCGAATCTCTTCAGCTATTCGCTTCCGAAGTCATGCCTTCTTTTAAAGAACGGCAGCTTCAGATTGATCAGAAAAAAGAAAGTGAGCTTGAACCTTTTGTAGCCTCAGCACTTAAAAGGAGAGAACCAGCTAGAAAGTCAGATTTAAACTTTTCAATTCCAGCATCGATGAAAATATAAGGAGAGTAAACATGAATAAGGAAAATTTTTTGGGAAAGCCGTGTTCCGGAGTGTTAATAACAGGTGGAGGCTCTGGAATAGGAAAGTCAACTGCACTTGCGCTTGCCCAAGTTGGTCGACCAGTAGGCATTTGGGACTTGAACGGAGAAAATGCCCAACATGTTGCAAACGAGTGTAATGATCTTTACGGCGTAAAGACTGCATTTCTTCAAATTGATGTGAGGAATTCATATTTATTTGATGATGCTCTAAACACTTGCAAGAATCAGATAGGGCCTATAGGAGGTTTCGTTCATGCTGCGGGAATTCCTGGGCCTGGGCCTATAGATATGGTTGATGATGAATTATGGGATTCTGTACTTGATGTAAATCTAAGAGCAGCTGCAATTTTGACTAAAAACTTGATTCCAACGCTTAAAGAGGCGAATCCAGGATCGGCAATCGTTTTTCTATCATCAATTGAGGGTCATGTGGGTAGTGGGTTCCTCCCCGCATACTGCGCCTCAAAGGCAGGTCTTCTTGGACTCACTCGCTCACTTGCGCAGCGTCTCGGCACAGACTCGATAAGAGTCAACTCTATATGCCCCGGTGTAGTTGACACTCCAATGATGGCTCCGGTACTTGCATTTGGCGAACTTAAGGAAAAACTCGAAAAACAAGCGCCTTTAGGGAGGGTTTGTTCACCGGACGAAATAGCAACATCGATTCGATTTTTGCTTTCAAATGAGGCTTCATTTATTACTGGAACTTCATTAATCGTTGACGGAGGGTTTATTGCTGTAAGTGCACTTTAAAAAGTTAGTTCAATAAAGACTGTCAGTCAAATAAAAGGCAGACAGCCTAAAGACATGATTTATGGGAATAAACCTCTGAGCTTATGAGCATCCACAACTCTTTCAAGGGCAATTTGAGTTGCAGCATCCCTTAAAGTAACTCCGTCTATGGAGGCTTTTATCCAAGCTGCTTCAAATGCAAGATCGAGATACGAGAGCAATCGACTAGAAATTTCACCTTCATCCCATCGAATACCTTGTCGATTTTGTACCCATTCAAAATAAGATGAAACTACCCCCCCAGTGTTGGCCAAAATATCTGGAATTACTGGAATATCTCTTTGAGCAAAAACCTTGTCAGCTTCTAGAGTTGTCGGTCCGTTAGCTGCTTCAACAATGAACTGGGCAGGTATAGTCTGTGCAACCTTTTCAGTAATTACACCTCCAAGTGCTGCGGGAATAAAGACATCACACTCAATCTGGAAAATATCTTCTTTGCTCACCGCTTCTGCTCCCGGAAAGTTTAATATTTGACCACCATTTCTTAAATGCTTAGACAGTTCTGTCATTTCAATGCCAGCTGAACAGTAAATACCACCAGTTACATCTGATATTCCTAATATTTTGACACCAACCGAAGAAAGTAGGTAGCAAAGTGGCGCACCAACCTTTCCAAACCCTTGAACCACAGCCCTGAGCTGAGAAAAACTACCCTCACTTCTTTTAAGGTAATTCCTTACAGCATTGAGTACCCCTTGAGAAGTTGAACCTTGATGGCCCAATACGCCACCAATTGCAAATGGCTTACCTGTTATTAAGCCGTTGTCATGTTTATCTGAAGTAGTCCACAACGTGTCTGCAAACCAAGCCATTACACGTTCATCGGTGTTGATATCGGGCGCAGGGACGTCTTTTGATTCACCTATCATTTCTTTTATCTCAATGGCAAATCTCCTTGTGAGTCTTTCCAACTCACCAATACTTAATATTGAAGGCTCTACTCTAATCCCACCTTTAGCTCCACCAAATGGAATATCTACTAAAGCATTTTTTAAAGTCATATCTGCTGCAAGAGCTTTTAGCGTCTCCACATCAACTTCTTCATGAAATCGTAATCCACCTTTTCCCGGTCCCCTAGTTGTATCGTGATGAACTCTCCAACCCTTAAAAAGTTTGATCTCGCCGTTGTCTAATTTTATCGGAATAGACACTTCTAGTACTTTTCTGGCTCAACTATCAAATTACAGATTGATTCATCAATATTTGCTCGTCTGGCACATGCAACTATTCGACCTTTAACTGCATTCCATTCTTCTATTCCTGACATATCTTTTCCTTAAAACCTAACTTGCTTTTGATTTGAAACTGAAGTAGCTACGTAAGATTCCCACATTCTAGAATATTCACCATCAAGTGCCAACAATTCATCATGACTTCCAACTTCTTTTACTGCTCCATCGGCCATTACTATTATCCTGTCTGCATTCATTGCGCTTTGTAATCTATGAGCTATTATCACGGTTGTTCTCCCTCTCAGCAATAACCCCATCGCATTTGAGACAGCTTTTTCAGTTGCAAGGTCTAAATTTGAAGTAGCCTCGTCAAGTAACAACAATTTTGGCTTCATAATTTCTGCTCTAGCCAAAGATATTAGCTGTTTCTGACCAGAAGAAAGTGCCCTTCCCTGGACACCAACTTTTCGGTAGTAACCTCCGTCTAACTTACGAATAAATTCATGAGCTCCTACTCTTCTCGCAGCAGCTTCAATCTCTTCTTTAGTCGCATCTTGTTTACCGTAGGCAATATTTGCCTCAATTGTTGTTGAAAATAAGAAAGGTTCTTGGGGGACAAAAGCTACCTGACTCCGGTAGCTTCTAATTTCTATATCCTCCAAAGGAACACTATCAACTATTATCTTGCCACCTGAAGGCTGATAAAATCGAGCCAGCAGTTTCATAACCGTAGATTTACCAGCACCCGTCTCGCCCACTATCGCCGTCACTTGGTTGGGAAGTATCTCAGCGTTAAGATCACTGAGTACTTTTGCGCCAGAAGACGAATATGAAAAATCAACATTTTGAAAATAAACGTGTCCGTCTATCGAGACTTGATGAGCATCAGTTTTATAAATTTCGCTTGACTGAATATCCATCAATTCTTTAATCTTGCGCATGGACGCTTGTGCTTGTTGCCATTGGTCAAAAGTTTGAGAAAGTTGTTGGATAGGGTTAAAAAACTGTCCAACTAACAGCACAAAAGCTATGAGAGAACCGATTCCGAGTTGCTTATTGCCGACAAGATGACTTCCGTACCCTAAGACGATAGCAGTAGCCACATCGGAAATAAAAAGTACAAACGGAAAATAAATTGCAACTAGCCTTTGTGCTCCAACTCTAGCTTCTAAATAGTTTTCACTTAAGCTTGCGAAAGATGCATTATTCTGATTCTCACGCCCAAAAGCTTTCGTAACTCTAATCCCAGAAATACCTTCTTGGAGGCTCGCATTGACAAGTGCAATTCTTTCTCGAGCCAACCTGTAAGCTCTTCTAGAGTAGTTTCTAAACACCCACGTAGCAACGAATAATACTGGGACAACGGTAAATGTTGCTAAAGCCAACTTAGAGTTAACTACGAATAATGCTATCCCGACCCCAAGAAAAGTAAAAACGTTGACTAGAGCATTTACCAAACCACCCTGGAAGAGTTGAGATAGCGCATCAACATCGGTGGTCATTCGCGTCATTATACGACCTGCCATTTCGCTCTCATAGAAGTTAAGTCCCAGTCTTGACAGGTGGGAGAAAATATAACACCTAAGCTTAAATAATATTCTTTCTGAAGTCTTTCCTACCACATAGAGTTCCAACCAAGTGTCGAGGTAGTCAAGGATTGCAATCAAAAGGTAAATTGTCGACCCTCCGACTATTGCTCCAACCGATTTATGAATCACACCTGCATCAACTACATTTCTAATTAACAATGGACCGGCTAATGTCATCAAAGTATCTGCGACTATTAAAGATAGCCCAATAATAAGACCCCCCTTAAACGCCCTTAGAAATGAACTCAAGCTAAATTTTGAACTACCAAGTGACTCGCTGTCAATGTCGACATTAGGATCACTAGTTTCATCTTTGAGTAGCGCAACTTGTTCAAGTAACTCTTTTGTTGGTGCCAACATACTACCTAGCCCACCTCCTCCTTGAAACCCCCCGCCCAATCCCATGCCTAAATTTGCCTGTTGACGAGGAGGAACGTTTGCCGCGCCAAGGCCATCATTAAACGACTCTGGCCAGGCTGTTGTGTCGATAACGCTTGACGTAGGTTCAAGATTTTCTTCATCATTATTAGTCGAAATGCTTCTTAAATAATCTAAATCTAACTCGCCTTCAATAATAAAATCATTTTGTGAAGAAAAGAGCATTTTAAACATCTCACTGTCTCTACTTAAAGAGATTTCAACGCCTTCTTCTTCAACCTTGCCTTGCTCGATAATAACAATTCTGTCAGCTAGTTTCAATGTTGACTTTCGATGGGCTATCAATAATGTTGTTCTTCCAGACATCAACTTATTCAACGTTCGATGGATATCTTCTTCAGTTGTTGCATCTACAGCACTTGTAGCATCATCTAATATTAGAATTTCGGGATCACCTACCAACGCTCGTGCTAAAGCTATTCGCTGCCTTTGTCCACCGGATAGTGTAAGACCTCTCTCACCAACAATAGTGTTATATCCAAGTGGTAGAGACATTATAAAATCATGAGCTTCCGCAACTTTAGCAGCCTTAACTATGTCTTCATCCGATGCTAAGGTTGCACCAAAAGCTATATTTGCCTTTACAGTATCTGAAAAGAGAAACGACTCTTCAAATACAACGCCTATTTTCCTTCTTAGTGAATTTAAAGTCAGTGTTCGAATATCACATCCATCAATCCGAATGCTCCCTTTTTGAACATCGTAAAATCTTGGAAGCAACAGAGCAATTGTTGATTTCCCGGACCCTGACGTACCTACTAGTGCAACCGTTTCACCTTTATTAATTTTTAAAGAAAAGTTATCTAGTACTGGTTTCGAACTAACGTAACCAAATCTTAATGAGTCGAATTCGATGCTTGAATTAAAGTGAGTTAAGTCAACCGCATGATCATTTTCTTGCACAACCGGGCTTGAAGCTAGAAGATCTAAAATTCTTTCTGCACCAGCTCTTGCTTGTTGACCAAATGCCATAAGTCCCGCCAACATCCTTACTGGAGCTATTAGTTGCAAAACATAGTTTGTAAACGCCAAGAATGTCCCAAGGGTTATATCTCCTTTTAATGCCAGATACCCCCCAAATCCTACAACGACAACCTGAGTAATTGCAGGGACAGCTTGAAGCGTCGATTGAAATTTTGACGAAAGCCTAACAACTCTAACCCTCGATTGGAATACTTTTAGCGCTGTATTTCTTAGTCTACTGAATTCGCGCGATTCATTACCAAATGCTTTTACGACCCTTACCCCTGTCACATTATCGTCAACTATAGAAGCTACTTCTCCAATATTTTGCTGAGCCACCCATGAGGCAGGGAATACTGATGACCTCAGCCTCATTGAAACTACAAACATGATTGGTATTGCAAAAAGTACAACTACAGCAAGTTTGACTGAAAGAACGAACATTATAACTAGTGAAACCAACAGAGAGAGAAAATTACCCGTCATCATCGGTAGAAATCCCAACAGACCTTGTAGAAGACCAGTATCAGAGTTCGCGCGAGAAACGAGTTGCCCAGTTTCCATGTCATCATGTCGTGCAAAATCTAATCTTTGGAGATGGCTATATATAGCTTTTCGGAGATCATTTTGAACATCTAAAGAAACTCGCCCTCCCCAATAACGCCTGACATAGGATAAGATAAACCCCAGAACACCTGCTAATACTAGAAGAAATATCCATATACGTAAATTGCTGACAGCGCCTTCTTTTGTTAAATTATCCACTATTACTTTTTGTATTAATGGAGTTAAAGAATTTATAGCCATTCCTAGCAACGAAGCCGCGAATGCCACGAATAGCTTTAACTTGTGCGCTGCTAAAAATGGAAGTAACCCTCTAATCCATTTTGTTCGTTGCAAATCATCAGCTTGCAAGTCTGATTCAGGGCTAACCATTGTCTCCATACGTTTCAAATCCTAATTAATTTAGCGAAAAATTTGACATCTAATCTCCGTATAAGTGTATCGTTATAAATGTGTCAATTCTACCTGAGCCCATTTCACTAAAACAATTCGAAAATGAAGCAAGGAACTTTCTAGATAGTAACGCAGCAAAAAAAACCGACAGAGCTTTTGTCTGGGGTGAAGGAGATGACGACGTTAGTTTGTTTTCTGAAAACACACCAGAACAAGAGCAACTTGAAGTTCGATCTGCAAAAGAGTTTGCAAGAAAAGTTTTTGACGCAGGCTTTGGTTGGATTACTGGTCCTTCAGAATTTGGAGGAAGAGAACTACCAAAAGACTACCAAACATGTTGGGAACAGCTGCGTTCTGAGTATGAAATTCCATCTGATAATTGTAGAGGCATAGGACTAGGGATGGTAGCACCAACGATACTTGCACACGGTACCCCTTTAGTCAAGAAACTATACCTGTCCAAGCTTTATGGAGGTGATATTATCGCATGTCAGCTTTTCAGTGAACCTATCGCCGGGAGCGATTTAGCCGGGATACAGACTAAGGCTTCCAAAGATGGCGACCAATGGATAATAAACGGTCAAAAGGTCTGGACTTCTGGTGCTCAATACTCTGACATCGGCGAGATAATATGTCGAACAAACAACGATGTCCCAAAGCACAAAGGCTTGACTGTTTTTGTGGTTGACATGAAAGCTAAAGGCGTCGAAATTAGACCACTTAAACAAATGACTGGCGGAGCTACCTTTAACGAAATATTTTTCAATGACGTAGTTATTGCAGATAGCCACAGGCTTGGTGAAATAGATGGAGGCTGGACAGTTGCACTAACAACGCTCATGAATGAGCGAGCTGCAATTGGAAGTGGTGGTGGTGGAATTTCCTCGGGATCAATGTCTTCGAGAATGCTGGAGATGATCAAACATTTTGGTGCAGACGATGAGCCATTAGTTCGCCAACTTTTTGTAGAAATTTATATTAATTCAAGGATTGCAAGTTTCACAAGTCAACGCGCACTTGCAAAACTGACTGCTGGGAAACTCCCAGGTCCGGAGATGTCTATTGGAAAGCTTTCACTCACGGAAAACTTAAGAAGGATAGGCGACCTATGTTCGTTAGTACTTGGCCCTAAGCTAGTTGCCAACTCTGGAGAATGGGGAACTTACGCTTGGTCTCAAATAATATTGGGCACTCCTGGTCTCCGAGTTGCAGGCGGGACAGATGAAATAATGAGAAATATAATATCGGAGAGGGTCTTAGGACTTCCAAAATAACCTCTTACAAGACCTATCAAATTTAATCTCTGACTACAATTAACGCTTTCGCCCTTTTTTCTTATTATTATCTGACCGCAAAATAAATGACTGGGTTCTAAACTCAGGCTCAGGTTCTGGTTTAGATTTTTCATTCTCAGCATGCTGTTGGTTCATATATTTCAAGTCTTCTCCAAAAGTATTGGACATAGAAACTTCGACTGAAATACTTTCATTTGAACCAGTATTAGGTAACGAAACAGTATTGGGCTGTCCATTACCATTTGCAGAAACTTGTGGTGCCACTCGAAGCGGAGCAACTGGTTGAGGTGGTATAGCTGCTGCGGGAGGCATCTGAACTTGAGGTGCGGCTTGCGGCGGCGCTATTGGTTGAGGTGGTATAGCTGCTGCGGGAGGCATCTGAACTTGAGGTGCGGCTTGCGGCGGCGCTATTGGTTGAGGTGGTATAGCTGCTGCGGGAGGCATCTGAACTTCAAACGAGGCTTCGCTTCTCGAAGAAGTAACACTTGCGTACGAGGGTTCATCATCAAAATCAAACTCGGCCGCTAGAAGATCGTCTACTTTATCTTCATTGGCGAGTGAAATAGCTGCTGCTGGCCCAACACTAATATTTTCTAGTTCAATTACAGAAGAACTCTCCTCCTTCACACTCGACGCTGTCTTATGTGGAAAATCATAAGATTTTAACACTGGTTTACTTTCGGCTACACCCCTGTCCAAATTTGTGGCTGCAACTACTTCATTCAACATTTCATCTGTATTAAAAAAGTCAGCATTAGATGTGGCTACATTTGAATCCATAACAGGTACAGGCGGTGGAGGAATTAAAAGATCATCATTTTGGCTGGCAGGAGCAATGTTTTCAATTGCATGAGAATTTTCTACTTTATCCAGAGAATTAATCTGTGGAACACTCTCAGTGGCCTTTACCAAATCTCGCTTTAGCTGTTCGATCTGTTGCCAAGCGGGAATGTCGGAGGCTGAACTAGGAATTTCTACGGTCCCAGCCGCTCCATTTCCATTAGCCTTAGGCGTGCTGAGCGCTTGATCCAACAAAGCCTCTAAATCGAACGCGTCTGACGAATTTGACGTCATGATGCCCTCACATAAGCAGAAAAAAGTATGCGCACACTTATATTTTATTCCTTTTTTTGACTGTGTGCACATTCACACTCTAAGTGGCAATTATGGCCATGGCAGATCGGCCACATATTTCCAGGATCTCCGGTGAATCGACGTAAGTCCATAACCTAATAGAGTGCGACGATGGTGGTACGAAGGATAGCCTTTATTTGATCCAAAATCAAATGGAGGGAAACTATCCTCAATGCTTTTCATGTAATTATCTCTAGACACCTTTGCAACAATAGAAGCTGCAGCGATGGCTATAGATTTTTGATCACCTTTAACAATGTTGGTTTGCTCGTCTCCAGATAAAATTCGATTTGGGCCATCAACTAGAAAATGCGTTGGTTTAATATTTAAGCACCTAATTGCTCTTTCTGAAGCTAGTTTTAAAGACTTTGTAATACCGAACTCATCACATTCGTTCTCACTCGCGCTTCCAACTGACCAATCGGCACACCAAGCTTTAATTATCGGCTCAAGGTAACTTCTCTTCAAAGCAGTAAGTTTTTTGGAGTCATTGATTTTTCCAAGGTCATACTGCTTAAATGAATCAACTTGTTTGAGGCCTATTACAACTATACCAACGCACATCGGACCAGCCCAAGCACCTCTTCCAACCTCGTCTATTCCAGCGATAAAATTATGTCCTTTATGATGTAGACAACCTTCATATTCAAATGTAGGATACAATTAATGCTCATTTCCTTTAGAAAGAACTTTTAAATTGGCTCTCAACCCGACAGAAGATGATGAATCAAAGACTAGACCTCTTAATATTGGTGATGCTGTTGAAGTAAGAGATAAATTTGAACGATCTTGGGTAAGAGGATTTAAAGTATCCAAAATCAATTTAGACAATTACCTTGTTTGGGTAACGAGAAACTCAGACGGTCTATTGATGCCAGAACCATTTAGGATGGAAGACGTGCACAAAGAAAAGAAAAAGAATATGTGGTGGTTCTAATTTTCATTATCACGTACTCCCATTCACACTTTCGGAAAATACTCATCCCTTCAGAGAAGATATAAATTCACCTATCGGCATAGCAGTGAGAGTAAGTGTCTTCAGTGTCCCTCTGGCCCCTAAGGTTACGGCTACCCGCGCCATAACAGACTCATCCGGAGCTTCTAAAACAGTACAAAAGTCATACTGCCCAAGTAGCGCATACTGAGCAATTACTTTTACTCCCATTGATTCCACTTCGTCGTTTACTTCAAGTAACCTCTGCGGATTGTCACGAAGCCTGGCTGCCCCATCGGGTCCTAACGTTGATAGCATAAGATATGTTGCCATTCTTACATCTTAATACTGTTGCGTCAGTTTGTCACTATATCTAATCTATTTAGTTCATTAAGTTGATCGGGGTCTGGCATTGAAGCAAAGAATGTTTCAATTATTTCTTCACACGTTCCATATCCAACCTGCCTAATGCTCATAGCTAAAATATTTGCGTTATTCCATTTCCTTGCTCCATGCGCAGTCTCAGAATCGAAACAAAGTGCTGCTCTGGCACCTTTTACTTTGTTTGCAGCAATAGAAACACCAGTACCTGTCCAACACAAGCCCACACCAAACGAATCGGGATAGCTTGAAACAAAGCGACCCAGGCGAAATCCAACCTCAATCCAATGTTCGCCATGAGCTAATACATCTACGTCATACTGTTTCATTAAACATTTAAGTACGAATTCGGAAGTGGGGCACCTTTCATCGGAACCAAACGCTACCAACATAATACCTGCCTTTCATCACATGTACCTAGAATTTGTTTATACCATTTTTGCTTATTTTATTGATTGGTATCAAAATTAATTGTAATCTTCAAGTATGCGTCGTCAAGTTTTTATAGTTCCCCACACTCATTGGGACCGTGAGTGGTACTCACCTTTTCAATCTTTTAGACTCAGGTTAGTCGATTTATTTGACGATCTACTGCCTCTTTTAGAAAACTGCCCGTCCTATAGGCATTTCCTTGTAGACGGCCAAATGGCAGTTATTGACGATTATCTTGAAGTAAGACCGAACGATCGTGATCGGATAAAAAGTCTTGCTTTAGAGGGCAGAGTAAGCATGGGACCTTGGTACATACTCCTAGACGAGTTCTTAGTGTCTGGAGAAACAATAATCAGGGATCTTCAACTTGGAATGAAGAAGGCTCAAGAATTTGGTGGTGCCATGAAAATTGGATACCTGCCAGACATGTTTGGTCACATTGCTCAAATGCCACAAATTCTCAAACTTGCTGGACTTAGTCACGCCGTGGTTTGGAGAGGTGTACCGTCACAGGTAGACAGACGAACATTCAATTGGGTTTCATTAGATGGTTCATCTGTTGTTACGGAATTTCTTCCAATGGGATACGGCAACGGAGCTGGGCTGCCAGACGATGCAGAATCGCTTATCGCTCGTGTAAAAGGCTTTACCCAAGAAACTGATTTCTTAACAAAAGAAAACAACGAAAGCATTTTGTTGATGAACGGCACTGACCACCAAAAGCCCCAACCATGGTTAGGCCAAGTTGTCAAGGAAGCCAACGAGACTCAAGATGAATATGAATTTTCAATCGTAAGTTTGTCCGAAGCTATTGAACACTCGCCTAAAACTAACCTACCTGCGTTTAAAGGAGAACTTAGATCTGGATGGCGCTCTAACCTTCTTATGGGCGTAACATCTAACCGGGTTGACGTAAGGTTAAATGCGTTTAATGCTGAATTTGCGCTTGAAAAACTAGCTGAACCCCTAAGTAGCATATTTGCAGATCCCGATAAATATCCTGAGTCTCTTCTGGATATTGCATGGAAAAATATGATATTAAACTCAGCACACGATTCAATTTGTGCCTGCTCGGTAGATGACGTCGTTGATCAAGTTCTCGTCCGATTTAAAGAAACTCAACAAATTGCTACGGGAATTAGCACAAACATTATTTCTGAGTTCACCAATAATCTGTCCCACGAGGGACCTGTGGCCCTCAACATGTCCAACCGTCAACGTTCGGGCATAATTGAATTCATGCTTCCTGGTACAGTCCCTCCTCCCGGTACACAGTTGCTCTTTAAAACTGGAAGCGCTATGGACGGAACTGAACTCGTGCTGACAGCTGCTGAAGTATCGGCAATATTAGTTCAGCTCAACGGCCAATCAATTGACGACCATACATTCATTGCTGGAGTTATGTCAAAAGTAGTAGATAATAATATCGAAATTCTAATTAAGACGTCACCCGAGTTAAATCCATCATTTTCAGCCGATGCGGCAAAGAGAGATATTGCGGCACTTCTATCACTACATCCAAATAGTATGGTCCACGTAAAGCTTGAAGGGCCAAATGAAATGAGACTCTTAGGATTTGTCAATGATGTTCCAGGTTATGGATACTTAAGCTGGAATGAAAGGGATTTAATTGACCCAGTAAGTACTGAAGTAACCGATGAAAATATTATTCTAAAGAACTTAACGGTCGAAACTCTTATTGACAAGACAAGTGGAACCTTCACTTTAAACGGGGTAAGCGGCATGAACAGACTCGTAGACATGGGAGATCATGGAGACACTTACAACTATTCTCCACCAGACAATGACAAAATAGTCGATACACCAATTTCTGTAGAAATAAACGTAATTGAGCAAGGTCCAGTTAGGGCAATTGTAGACGTAATTAGAACTTATGAATTCCCTTCTCATATTGATTCAGCGTCTCGATCACGAGTTGGAACCCTTGAAACTGAAATAACTTCCCGACTTGAACTTAGAACATTAGAGAACATCATAAGGATCACTACTTCATTTAAAAATATGGCCAAAGACCATAGGCTTCGTGCTCATTTTCCACTTCCGTTTCCCTCCGCATACTCACAATCAGAAACAGCATTTGGAGTTGTAACGAGAGGACTGCAGGCTGAAGGTGGCATAAGCGAAAGAGGTTTACCAACATTCCCTTCACTTCGTTTTGTAACTGCATCTAACCTCACTATTGTTCACCGTGGAGTTAGTGAATATGAAATGGTAGGAATCTCTTCTAACAGACCAAACGAAGCTAATGAAATTGCACTCACAATTGCAAGATGCACTGGCATGTTAAGCCAAATCACGATGACCTACAGACCATTATCAGCAGGGCCACCTATCCCGGTTAAAGGACCTCAGCTTGAAGGCTACATAACCTCACACTACGCCATAAGCGTTGGAGAAAATAATCCGTACGTATTAGCAGACAACTTCTTGAACCCACTAATTTGCGCAATTTCAAGAGGAATGGGAACTCTACCCCCAACTGGGCACTACCTATCAATTTCCGGTGTTGAAGTTTCGTCAATTAGACGGGTTTCAGGAAATATTGAAATCCGAATATTTAATCCGACTGATGCACAAGTAACTGCAGACTTTGGGACCCATAGCGGATATGTAATAGATTTAGCAGGTAAGCCTCTCTACGCCTTCAATAATGCGCTAAACCTGTCCCCTTGGACTATTGTCACTGTCAGGTTGGAGGGAACCTATAACAAGTCGCTGGCCGTGCTCACGTAATTCATCAAGATCACGTAAAACTTCGGTGATTTTCCGCCATCTAACTCCCATTCTCCTATTTGCATCGTCACTGTCACTGCCCGCATAAGCCATAGACCAAAGCTCGGTTCGTCCAATATCTTTTAGTACCCTCGGCCTAAGCGGGCGAAAAACAAATCGATCATCTTCATGGAGGGCGCTGTAAAACTCACCAGACACCAGAACCGAACCAGGATTTGCTAAATTGACTATTCTGCTAGCTTTATTTACAATACTCCCAAAATAGTCACCATCCCAAGCAAGAACTGGGCCAAAAGCCATGCCTACCCTTACGTCTGAGAGTAAATCGTCATCCGCATAAGCAGCGGCCAAGTTCAGAGCAATTGAAGCAGCGTCTCCAATATTTTCAATCACAAACATTGCTTCATCGCCAATCATCTTTACTATTCGACCCCCACCACTTACAATGGTGTCGTGAGCCACAGTCTCAAATCTAGTTACTATTTCAGCTAACTGAACTTCATCAAGTTGCTGAGCTAAGTACGTAAACCCAACCATATCCGCAAAGCCAACTGCTAAATCCACTGGGCCAAATTCATCGTTTTGTTGTCGATTCGACCAAGCTCTCCTTGCGGCAGCCTGAAGGTGTCTCCTCCATGCATACTCTAAAACCATCGCCAATTTTGGAAGTAACGCTTCAAAAGCAACAGCAAGTAATACTGCTGATTCTGTACCCAAATCTTCAGTCATAAGAGCCTGCGACATAGTTACTTCAGCTTCAGCAATTCGCGCGACACTTGATCCAATCACCCTTGCAATTTGAATTGCTCGATCTTCATCCGCTACCCCTAAACCTATTAAGGAACGCATAGCATTTATTACTTCAACATCGAAGTCAGTAAAAACATAGTCATATGGACTTACCTCTGGAAATCCCAACGCTCTCCAAAATCTTCTTGCAAGGTCTTGGTCTAAACCGGTCTTTTGCAGAAGTTCTTCTTCAGTCATAGCTTTGCTTTTCCCAACCATTAGGTGTTCTATGACAAGAAGAGTCAGCTTATCTTCACGTTCCGCTAAAGCTATTTCCTCATCACTGAGACCAGCGTTATTAAGTAGATTTTTTACATAATCCAACGAAGGAGGGTGTTCGACAGATTCCCCTACAATAGATTTCCAATGCTCTTCTGCTTTTTCAGACTTGCTAACGTCATATTCCATTTTTGAACTTCCAATATTCTCGACATCTTATCCTAGTTTTTAAGTGAAATTAGTTACTCAACATTGTAATAAATCAACATTTCTGAGTCTGGTGATATTACAAGTTTAGTTACCTCACTTTATCAAACTTGCTACAGAGCTAAGTACTTTAATTATAATGAGTACATTAACATGTCTACACAAACTACAGATTTAACATCAGTTCCTGACGACTCTCATATTTTCTTAATACCTGTTAAAGGATTTGCGCAAGGAAAACATCGGCTAAAGCATTTATTTACTGATGGAGATAGGTACGATTTAACAAAAACTTTACTCAAAAACACAGTTTTGTCCATTCAACCTCACCAACTGAAAATAATCACTGAAGACAAAGCGGTGATGGTATGGGCAGAGAACGAAGGCATTGATTTTATTAGTGTCAATTGTACCGATCTTAATAGTTCGATTACTGTGGCAAGTAACAAGTTGCTTGATATTGGACTTAAAAGAGCAACCGTTGTGCACGGCGATCTTGCTTTGCCGCTATCTAACTATACATTTCCCATTATTGAATCATCAAAATTTTTCAAAGATGAAATATTCGTAGTGCCAGACAGATACAAGGATGGTACCAATGTTCTGTCATTCCCTTTAAACCTGAACTTCAAATTTCAGTATGGAGTACATTCATTCAAAAAACATGTTAAAACTGCTCTTGACCTCGGAGCAAACATAACTATCATTGAAAATTCACCATTCTCATTCGACGTTGACACTGAAGCAGACTTAAAGTACTTAAAGGATACTACTTATGAATGACTACTTCCCAAAATCTGCCCTTGCAATTGGAGCGCACCCAGATGACATTGAATTCAACGCTGGAGGCACACTTTCTAAGTGGGCTAGTCTCGGTACAAAAATCTTCTTTGGAGTTCTCACTGATGGATCTAAAGGATCATGGGAACAAAATATTGATCAAATCGATCTAATAAGACTTCGAAAAACTGAACAACTTAATTCAGCAAAACTGTTTCAGGCACACGAAGTACTTTTCCTCGATGCGATTGACGGAGAACTTGAGGAAAGCCGTGAAAATGTTAAGGAGATTTGCAAGTGGATTAGAGAGATTAAACCGGAAGTGGTGCTTACGCATGACCCGTGGAAACGGTACCGTTTACATCCTGATCACAGAGTAGCTGGATGGCTGGTAATCTCTGCCATCGTTGCTGCAAGAGATCACTTGTTTTACAGAGATCTCAATTTGGCACCTTTTAGACCAGAGTTGCTTTTTCTTTTTGAAGCTGATGAGCCAGATCATTTCGAAGATATAAGTCAAAGTATTGATATTAAAATATCAGCACTGCTTGAACATAAAAGCCAACACGTAAGTACTATGGACATTAAAGCCAATAATGACTTAAACTCTGAAATTAAAAAATTTTCAGATTGGGTTAAACACATTGCTCTTGAAAATTCGGACCGACGCTACCCATGTGAAAGTTTTAAAAAGTTGTCGCATTTGTAAAGTTTAAAGTTAGCAATGATTAAATCTAATTAAAATAAAGCCTGCCCTGAAAGTCTCAGGACAGGCTCAATTCAAAGCTTAAATTTTAAGCTTACTTTTTCTTCTTAGCAGCTGCTTTCTTTGCTGGAGCTTTCTTTGCTGGAGCTTTCTTTGCTGGAGCTTTCTTTGCTGCACTCTTTGAGTTGAGTAGCTCTTTGAACGAACTTCCAACAGCAAACCTTACACTCTTAGAGGCCGCAATTTTCTGTGGCTCTCCAGTTCTTGGGTTGCGTCCCATTCTGGCCGGTCGTGAAACGGGATGATACGTTCCAAAACCTGGAATCATCACCTTCTCACCCTTTTTAATTTCAGTCATGATCGCGCCTAGAGTTGCCTCCAACGCTTCGCTTGCCTGTTTCCGGGTTAACCCGCTTTTACTACTAATAGCTCCTGCGAGCTCTGTCTTATTCACCGCCACCTCCTCGTGGTTTCATTTCTTACCATAAAAGAGCTTTTTTCGCTCTAGGTCAAGTATTTAGGGGTAAATATTTTTTAAAGAGAAATTTCAAGTGAGCGTTTCTTGTCTAAAGAACGTGAATATCCCCTGTTAAATGCGTATATTTGCTTTTCGAGGGCGTCAACATTACTGAGTCGCAAAGTTTGGACATTTTTCAGTTGAGAAAGCTCTATTTTACTTTTGCCTAGCGCACGGAATTTATCATTTATGTTCCATTTTTCTCTATAATTTTCAATTGAGTTTCGCAGTTTTGCCCAGTTATTAAAACTTTCTGAACCTTTTGGCATTTCACCAATTTCGCTTTTTATGTAATCAGGTACACCTTTTTCAAAGCCAACATTTTTGTAACTATCTCTTAGTACTTTATCTATTGAAAGCCCTATATGTGTTGCTTGTTCTCTCCAAATAGACTTCAGTGAATCTACCGATACAGTCAAATCTTTTTCAGGTTTTGCAACAGTCGAAGCATCGAAACCATCTCTAATTGCGAAAGACTTTAAGTATTGAGATCTTTTTGAAAATAATTCGATTGCCTCTTGGGAAACACCACAAACATCAGCTACACCATTTCTATATCTGTCCCAGTTCAAATTAAGAGTTTTTGTCAATTCATTTCGTAATAGTGACTGATATCTCGAGCCGATATTGGTGCTTAGAGAGAACACATTTCTCATGTCTGCACCACTAAAATATCCGTCGGGTCCCCTCACCATATTAGCGATTACTACATGAGAATGAAGATGTGGATCATTCATTCTAGAAGTTCTATGGAGAAATTGAGCACCATAAAGACCGGAGATATTAACTCTGATATTTTCTTTCGACGAACCCCGCCGCGCCTTAACCAAATCGCATTCAAGCCAATTTATCGTTTCTCTCACTGCATTTCTATGGGCTTCAAATACTTTCGTTTCAACTTCGTTACTTCCTATCAATCCAATTAAACTCACTGATTTTGGAGCAGACAATATAAAATCAAAAGTAGCTATCTTTCGCTTTGAAACATTTTCATCTAATACAGACTCTGAGTACGGATGAATGCCCATTAAAAACTTTGAGAACTCATCTGGGCGAACTTCCCCTTCAATACCCAAGTTCCTGTCAGAAGCTTCAGTCCACAGTCCTGCAGGCTCGATCCCTTTTACTCTGCCATAACTAGCAGTTTGAAAGTAATACTGCTCGTGGCCAGATCTGAATGCCTGAATTTTAAACATGATCTTTAATTATATATCATGTCATTACATGTTAATACATAAAACTTACTCTTGGTACTTTTTAAGTAATCTTTTCGCTGTTTTCCCTGGTAGATCTCGTAGATAAGCTGGGCTTAACACTTTTGTACCGGGTCCAGCCAAAAGCAGTATCCTTTCAAGCCATTTCACGCTCATTACATCAAAAGTAATTTTTAAGCTGGAGTTTTCACTTTGATCGAGATTTTTAATTTCAACAGCGTCTAATAGCCAAGATGATTTGCTTGGTATCAAAATAACAACTTCAAAAGATTTGTTTTCGTTAGCAGAAAATGCTTTCGCCTCGTCTAGCGTGTTAGGGAAAGTGTCTGACGTAACTGCAGTATCATCTAATTGAATAACGTCAATTACACGATCAGCTCTAAAACGTTTGTTTATCCGTTCTTCTAAATCATATCCATCAACATACAATTTTCCATCTAAAAATTTAATGTCGAGCGGTACAATTACTTTTTCAACAAACTCATTTTCATAGTTTGAAAAATACTCCAAACAGATCGGCCTTTTCAAATCAATAGAAGAATTGATTTGATTGACTACCTTCGGTATGCTGAAGTCAACCAGAATACGGGCTGGATAGAATTTCTTGAGTTTTTCAAGTGCGGTCATTAGAGGTTCGTCCGGATTTAACCCTGGCAACTGTAACAAAGTTCTGGCAACTGAAGCTATGTACGATAAACGTTCTTCGGTAATTTCTTGTTGATCGAAAAAGTCACTCATCTTTGCGTGGACTACCGCATCCTTAATGTCGTCTTCACCATCATCATCAAAATCTATCCAAACCTCCAAAAGTGAATCCGGCGTAAATGGCGTAACACCACAGCATGAAGCAAGCTCTAAAAGTTCTACTACATGATCAGGTTGAAAATTAAATACTCTTCCTATCTCACCAACAGTTGCACCCCCAAAAAGATGCAGCCACTCAAGAACTGAGATTAACTCATTAAACCTTTTTGAATTACTAGTATTCCCCACTGTCAACCACTCTAACTTTCCGCTGCCATAGCTTCAAGCCACTCGACAACACTTTCTCTGATTTCAAGCGGCTCTAATACCTCTGCATGGTCAATGAAATTAAAAAGCCATGACAAAAACATTGACCTCGAGGTAATAGGAATTTCAAGAAGCACTTTCCCATTATCAAGAACTTCTGCCTTAAATTTACTCAAGCCCAGTTCTTCAATCTCTAGATACTTGCTAAAGTCCAAGCAAACTTTTACAATTTCAGTATCCTTTGCCTGTTCGATCATCGAAAATGATTGTGCTTCCTCATTTAATTTGACCTTAGAATACTGCAAAGCTGATTCAGCATCATACTCAGTTGCGTCACCTTCAATTCGATCAAGTTTGAAGATCCGAGTATCTTCCTTGTTTACATCATATGCCGCCAAATACCACGATCCATTTTTAAAAATTAAACCACCTGGATCTGCCAGCCTTTCTTCTCCCCTGTATTTAAAAGATATCCGTCGTTTTTCTCTTAGGATCCTATGAAACTTAACTAAATTCTGCGACAACGAAAGTAGCCTCATCACTTTAAATGGGTCTAGTCCTACATCGACCTCTGGGTTATCGATGTACCCAACTTCAAGCATCACAGACGCCTTTGCAAGTGCTTCACGTTCCACCTTCGTCAATTGGTTAAAAAATGTACTGGGAGACTTGTCAATTAAACGATATCCCACCTGATCGTCATTTTCAATTCTTATCGATTCAATTTCGATCCCCTGCGAGTGTAGAAGTGCCTTATCTCTATCTATCTGCTTCCTGCATGCATAGATCTGATGCTCGTAATCTGCATAAAGTCTGATTGATTGAGCAATCTCACGCAAAGAAAGAGGTTTGTTGGAGTGTTTAAGAAGCAAAAATAGATCTGTTGCTCTTTCCAACTGATTTAATTTATCACTGCGCACATCATTCATATTTGACAAAATATCCTCAACAGAAAACTACAAATGAAGTAACTCTGTGACAAGCAAAGCCCTCGCTAATTTGGAACTACAAGTAGCTTAGATACTTCTTTAGCATTTGACATTTGATCAAAAGCCATTGCTACATCATCTAAACCAACTTGTCCTGAAATCATTGGTTGTACATCTACAGTTCCTTCTGAAATAAGCTTTAGAGCATGCTTAAACTCATCAGGAGTATATGCAAAAGAAAATCTAATTTCACACTCCTTAATGACTCCAGAAAATGGTACAAAAGTATCCTTTTCCATACAGACCCCAACTACGGTCAATTTGGTGCCTCTTGGGGCTTCATCAAGTACCTTCCCAATCACGCCAGGCACCCCGACAGCCTCAAATACGCAAGTTTTGCGAAAAGGAGCGATTTTGTCTAATAACTTGAAGGCGCTTTCCTCCGCCGGGTCTACAACAAAATCAGCTCCGATCTTTAGAGCTACATCTCTTCTTAATAAAGAAAAATCTACTGCTACAACTGGACTAATATTTCTCGCCTTAAGTGCCGAAATTACACACATGCCAACTGGCCCACAACCGATAACTACAGTAGCCTCATCGCCAATTAACTGAGAGATATTGACGGCGTGGACGCCCACTGCCAGAGGCTCAGTCATTGATGCGATTTTTGCGTCAATTCCATTTGGCACTTCGAGCAGAAAAGGGGCTGATAAAACCATTTTCTCAGAAAAACCCGCTGGGAAGAGGTTATTATATGCAAGTTGGTGAATGTTGCTACCGTCGATTACAATCGGGACTGAAACAACAAGTGTTCCGCTTTTAAATGATTTTGTATCCGTATTAGTTTCAAGTACTTCTGCACAAAATTCATGCCCCATAAAGACATCTTTAGAAATATCGACATCGGAACTTGAGATTGGACCCTTCCCCATTGAGTCTTCCATTTCCTTCATTTTATGGATAAGTTCGCTGCCATGTACTTTAAAGTGAAGATCGGATCCACATATCCCACAAGCTTTTGTCTTAACAAGAACCTGCCCCTTTGAAATTTTTGGATCATCTATTTCATCGACAACAATATTCCCACCTCTCAATAGAGCTGACTTCATATGTCCTCTCTTAATTGATCCTTTATCTCAGCAAGTGATATTTCACTAGTTTCGGTATAGCCACACTGTTTACATGGGTCACGGTGTTGCCACGCTCTCAAAAGTCTTGAGCCACTTTCATTAAGTTTAATCACAAAAGCATCGCTTTCATCATCGACTTCCAAACCGAAATATTTACGCCACTCAGTACTTGCTGAATTATTATCTAAGTCAAGTCCTTTCAGGACTCGCTTAAACTCCCATTTTTCTTCATTAAACAGCCACGTCGAGTTACATGACTCCAATACAATGTAATCTTTCCCATCATGGTTTGGCATAAAACACTTGCCTCACCAATTACGCTGCCACATATGGCCAGTTGTTAGCAACAGTGCAATCGAGATATTTTTGCTAGGCCGTCTAAACAGATACATGACCTGTCAAGTGGCCAACCAACAGAACTAGGCCTAACAAAGCAATACCGGCAAATACTATATATGGAAGCAATAGGCTTAAAGTACCACCATCACCTTCTACAATTCCTTGACTGCCTGTGTAATGCTTAGCAAGTTTTGCCAAATTATCTGACAGTTCTCTTGCCTCGAGTCCTTTAATTCGAAACTCATGCGAACGCCGTTCTGTCGCAACAGACATAGCAGACGCTATCGGATCAATAGGATTTATTTGTATATCTTCGATGGTAATATCTAAAAGCGCTTCCCACGGCAGCACCTTAACTAGATCACCTGTTCTCTTTCTAATCGTCATCCCGTTATCATCGAATGACAGGTTCAAACCTGGAACTTCAACTAATCCAGTATCACTTTGTGTAACAAGCGAGACTTCCGATAGTTGAATCGGACTAAAACCAGATAAATCTCCACTTGTAGAGGTAGTTTGAACCCCCGTTGCCACCTGGTCCATACCAGCGTTTTCCGGCACCTGCGTCATACCGCTACTCCTCATTAGCAAATCTAAAATCTATTAATTTAATAGATACTTTACAATATTTCATAATAGTGTTTTTTTTAATGCCATACGCAAATGAGATATATATTCTTTTTATACTGGCATTTTGCATTGATAATGAAGAGTATTTTCATCGAATCTGTAAAATAAATAACCAAAACAATTGAAATACTATAAAGAAAGGTGCATGATATATAGATGGAAAAAGGTGATTTAGACCGTTTGTTACATATGTTGGCAGATCTTGAAGGTTCTGACCTGCATTTAAAAGTTGGATCAGAACCTAGGATTCGGGTCAATGGCCAGCTAAGAAAGCTACCAGAAGAGCAGGCATTAAGACCTACAGATACTTCAGCGATCGCTGAAGCAATCATGCATCCAGACACAGCAATTAAGTTCCACCAAGACAATGAGGCTGACTTTGCCTACGGTGTAACAGGGCTTGGAAGATTTAGGGTAAATGCCTTTAGACAGCGAGGATCAGTTGGGATGGTCTTTAGGCGAGTCCGCCACACAACTACTACAATTGAAGAGTTAGGACTTCCTGAATCAATTCGCCAAATATCCAATGAACAAAGAGGTTTAATACTGGTAACTGGGCCGACTGGAAGTGGGAAAACTACTACTTTAGCTGCGATGATTGATCATATCAACAAAACACGCGAGTGCCATATCATTACTATCGAAGATCCTATTGAAGTCCTGCACCGAGATGAACTTGCCGCAATCAATCAACGCGAAGTTGGTTTTGACACCAACTCCTTCTTGACAGCTCTTAGAGCAGCACTTAGGGAAGACCCGGATGTAATACTAGTTGGCGAAATGCGTGACTTTGAAACAGTTTCCACCGCTTTGACAGCAGCTGAGACGGGTCACCTTGTCCTTTCAACGCTCCACACAATAGACGCTACAGAAACGATAAACCGTGTTATAGACTTCTTCCCGAGCAGTCAACAGCACCAAGCACGAGTTACACTAGCTGGTGCGCTAAAAGGAACTGTCTGTCAAAGACTTGTTCCAACCGCAGATGGAAAGTCTCGTGTTCCGGCTGTGGAAGTAATGATTAGCAATGGAAGAATTCAGCAGTGCATTCTTGACCCTGAAAAAACTGGTGATATCGTCCAAATCATTCAAGAAGGTGACTACTACGGAATGACTACATTCGACCAGAGCCTGGCCGATCTTTTTGAAGATGGCGTAATTGATCTTCGATCAGCAATGATGACCGCAACAAACTCTCACGACTTAAGAGTTATGCTTCAAAATAGAGGGCTTCTACAGGTCACTTCTAGAGAAGGTTAATTAACGCTTATTCTAGTTTTTGTCCTTGCGCAGTTAGTTTGGTGTGGGTAAAGGTCAATATTAGATTAACTGTCGTGATTTGCTGCGATCTTAAACTCCCAAAAAACTTCTTTTAGTCTTGGCCACAAGAGACTTGAAGATGATGGGAACCAATATAGAGCGGAAAAACTAAACTTGCTCAGTCTAAATAATCCACTTTGGCGGCAAAACAGGTACAAGATAAAACATAATAAGGGCTCCGAGGGCTAGATACGGCCCAAAAGGTATTTTGTCTTTCATCTTCTTAATTCCTGTTGCAAGAAGAAACATTGCGATAAAACCCCCTGCGATAAAACCAACTATTACTGCAGATACTGCTACCCTCCATCCAAACCACCCTAAAAACGCGGATTGCATCGCAATTAACCTCACATCTCCGAGCCCAAAACCACCCGGAGGGAGGAGAAGGAAAAATAAAAAGAATACAAGCCCACCACCTGCTCCGCACGCAGCTGCTATTCCAAGTCTCCACCACTGACCATCTTGAATAGTTGGAACAACGAGAAGAGGAAATCCGATCAAAAATGTTGCATAAATGACCTTTGTAGGAATTCTCATCCTTTCAAAATCAACAACAGTCGCAACTAACATGCCTGAAACAGCTACACACTCGCTTAATGATGCGGTTATGGGACGTGCAGTAAAAACTACAGCTGCATAGAGGACAGCTGTAATGAATTCAACAATTGGGTACCTTGCGCTGATGCTTTGCTTGCAGTTTCGGCAGTGTCCACCCAGGATTAACCATGAAAATATTGGAATATTGTCATAAGGCTTTATGTTTGCGTTGCACTTTGGGCAGTGTGAAGGCGGTTTAACTAGAGATTTCTTCTCAGGGACTCTGTAAATAACAACATTCAAAAATGAACCAATAATTGCGCCAGCTACGAAAGCAACACTTACCCAAAACCAAAGAGGCATTTTCTGCATCAAGGAATAGTACTATTTTTTAGTGGAGTCAAAATCAAATATCAGCTTCTTTCCAAAGTCTGCTTTAAGGCATCCAGACCTGCTTTGTAGATAGTAGAAAGAAATGATGCCATGTCATCAGGCTCTGCATTCACACTCCACGTCACTTTACAACTTGTAGGAGATAGAGATTCAACTTTCATTGTTGACTCGTGGCTTGTCAATGGAAAACCTTCGATAATTGTATACTTTAGCTCCATATTTGAACTGTCATTACTCACAAGTTTCTCAGCAACCTTGTTTCCCATAATTGTTAAGTTTCTTACGTCCCCATCGAGAATGCACTCTTCTACTCCAGGTGCGAAGCGCTTAAGGCCGCCGAAATCACCTACAATTTCCCATGCATTTGATGCGCTCTTGTCAATCTCTACCGATACTTCGTCGTATGCCATAAAATCTCCTTAAAACATGCGCGATTTCTTCTGGGCGCGCTCACAAAAGGTAATTTAGCGCATATGTTATTACCTATGCAAACTAACACCCAACAGAGTCGAAAACTCAGACGCAAAACTTTTGGCGTTGAACTTAATTCAATGTTTACAACCTCAATTGGAATAGCTCTATTTATTTTATTAGCCCTAGTCGGATTGACTTTGCCTCTTATAAAAATAAATCTATATATTCATATTTTTCTAGGATCACTCTTAATTATCCCCATCATATTTAAAACAATTACAACAGGGTATAAAATGTTACGCTATTACACAAGATCAGACGCTTACTTAAGAAAAGGTCCACCGAACGCCATCTTGCGTTTGTTGGGTCCATTCGTAGTAATTTTGACCTATGTGTTAATCGTTTCTGGTGTGCTACTGACAGTAGGACCTAAGTCTCTTAGACTAAACCTTCTCTTCATCCACAAAGCTTCTTTTATCCTTTGGTTTGGCGCAATGACTATTCATGTACTTGGTCATTTAAGAGAAATGGTTCAGTACGGTTCAAAGCTTGTAAGCCATAAAAAAGTACCAAGGATTACGTACATAACCGCAGCAATCTCTGTAGTTCTTTCGCTTCCACTTGCATTTCTTTTTGCAGAAAACACAAGCACCTGGTTAGCATGGTTCCACCACCCTTAGACCATTAACTTTTGAAAGACTCTTTTCTCTACTTGCTCACCACAGAATATAACCCAGCTTCAACATCTTTAAAAGCTTGCGTTTTAACACTCTCTGGAATTCTTACTGGACTTGTGTCAGTAGCTAGCATTGATTCAACTACTCTACCCGCACCTGCTATGTACAAATAAAAATTAAACTCTATAGAGCTAAAATTTCCAATTGGGGATGGCAAATTCATAATAAACCCGACACTGAACCCCGTTATCTTAAGTCCAGAATAAGAAGGAACGGTAATTTGAACAGGGCTGGTAACCGTTAACTTTATTCCAGCTCCTGCTACCGAATTCTGAATTCCAGGAAGCAAATTATTTTTAAGCATCTGCGTAAAGCAACTTGCGCCAAGAGAACTCTGAAGAGCTGCAATGACCTCCGCTTCTTCAGAGGTTGTAGCAAATAGCTGTGCGGACGATTGAAGTGAGGTTGAATCTTTAACCATACTGGTAATTGCTGAAGGAAGAGTGGTGTTCAAGCTCTCAATTTTAAAGTTGTTGGATAAATAAACGTCAGAACCATTTACGTAATTTCCTAGAACTGACGCAATATCGCTTTGCGGGAGTGACAAACAAGATGCCAGAGCAGCAACACCACCATTATAAGAACTATTTTGACAGATCTGAGCGGAATGCGAGGTTGGGCTGCACTCATTTCCCACTATAGTTGTCGCAAAAGTTGAAGGTAGATCACTTGGCTGAAGTGACATTTCTGGACCAACGGCAGCTAAAGAAGTTCCAGCAGGCGGGCCACTCAGTGGTGATGAAGACATCATGATTACCGCAACTGCAACTAGAGCAGCTACTAATACCGTTACAACACCACCCAATAAAACTACTTTTTTCTTTTTAGATTTGCTTGACACAGAAGTCATTGACCGTGATTGACCCTGGTCAACGTGCCCTTGGTAAAAAGCTGCTGGGGGAACTACCGTTGTGATTTGGTTGCTTTGAACTGTTGGCACTGATACCGGAACGTCGTTAGGCTGAGAAAAGCTAGTTTTACTAAGTGCCTGCCAGTTATTAATATGAGCAGAAAGCGAAGTAACCCAATCTTGTCCATAACGAGCCATTGGGACTAAGAATGAAACGCTTCTATCAGCAAGTAAAATATCAATTTCCCATCCGTCTGAACCATCATAAAGCCTGGCAGGTGAACCAACAGTTATATTTCGAATTTCGCCATACAAAAAGCTTTTTGAGTGCGTATCATCTGATCCTTTAAAAGTAATACCTCTTTCGTCAAATCTGGTCCAATTACCTGGAATAGTTGCAGGTGACCCGTCGACGATGTCGATCAAAAATACTCCCTCTAAATATATTGGTTCCGTGGTAGTCATACTATTAAGCCTACACATATTAAATTTTGAGCGTATCTTAATTTAAAATAACCCTGCATAACCTGCAATTAATTCTGGACAAATTTATGATCGAGTTAGAATCTTGTTAGAAGCTAATTGAAAGACTTGCTTAAGGTAATTATTTAATTGATACGGAGAGAACTTGGAAAATATTTGGCGTGATTCGTTAGTGCTGGCATTAGATTTGGATGAAAAGCGAGATGCTTTAAGCATTGCTTCATCACTCAATCCTTTCTTTGGAATTGTTAAAGTTGGCTTACAGCTTTTTTCAAATGTTGGCCCTGAAATAATTAGCGAACTAAAAAGTATAAATTTGAAAGTATTCATCGACTTAAAGCTTTTTGATATACCTAACACCGTCTACTCAGCAACTAAAGCATTGGCAAAGCTTGGCGTTGACTTCATAACGGTTCATTTGAGTGGTGGAGAAGAGATGGTATTAGCATGCAAGGAAGGGGTGAGAGACGGATTAATAGTTGGCAGTGCACCAACAACTGTGCTTGGAGTGACAGTACTGACAAGCGAACCACAAGCCACGGAAGCTACGATGACAGAGAGATTATCGATTGCTAAGAACACCAATATTGAAGGCGTTGTTTGCGCGTCGAGTGACTTAAAGTTCGTAAACAATTTTGCGCCAAACCTTCTTACGCTGGTTCCTGGGATAAGACTTAAGGGAAATGAAAACAACGATCAAAAACGTGTTGCAACACCCTCTGAAGCTTTCAAATCAGGTGCTGATTTTATAGTGTTAGGTCGATCCATAACAAATTCACCAAATATGATTGATGCTGCTAAAAGAGTTCTCGAAAACCTTAAGAATGGTTAAAACTGTCAACACCTACTAAACATAAGAAACATTTTTATGATTAGACAAAATATGGATTTTTCTAAACTCTTGGTCCTGGTGCATTTCTGAAACTAAATGGTTCTGACTTTCTCCCCGGAATTACAAACCAACATTTACCTCTTTCATTCGAGTCAAGAATCTCAAACAAAGTATCGATAACTTCAGAAACCTTTAAAATTGGAAATTTTAATTCTTCCAAAACAGCTTTGACATCTTTTATTATATTTGTGTCAGCAAAAGATGGACAGATGGCATTAACCTTTATATTTTGAGCAACACCCTCACCAACGGACCTAATTAAACCTACAACACCGTGTTTATTCGCAGAGTAAATTGGGTCTTGTGGCAAAGCTACTATTCCTGCCATGCTTGCTGTTGCTACTATTTGCCCTCCATTTGATGAGAGATACGGAAGTGCTGAGTTAAGCCCATAGACCACACCATCTAGATTTATACCCATCACCTCTCGGTAACGCGCGGCGTTAAAAGTGCTGTCAATCCCTATGTTACTCGACACTCCAGCATTTAAAAAGACAATGTCGAGTTTGCCATGTACTTCATTCGCTACTTTAAATGCACTTTGATTTTCATCGTAACTTGATACGTCAAGCTTGATAAAGTAAGAATCTAGTTCTTTAGCAAGTAGTGCACCTTTTTCAACGTCAATATCACTAAGAATTACTTTTGCGCCAGTTTCCTTAAACCTCTTAGCTGCTTCGCGCCCTATCCCATTTGCAGCACCCGTTACAAACGCGACCTTTCCTTCATATTTCATTTATTACTCTCCTGCTTAAATTGGAAGGCTCCCAGTTGCCTTATTTACAGACCCTGTATCTCTGTACGCTGAGATTGTTCTTTCAGCAATTCTCATCTGATGAATCTCGTCCGCACCATCAGCAAAACGAGACCATCTTGCATGCTGAAACATACTTGCTAATGGTGTATCTGTTGAATATCCAAGTGCACCATGAACTTGAATTGCTCGATCTACGATTCGGTTGAGACTGTTTGCAACAAAGTGCTTTGCCATCGAGACCTCCGTTCTAAAATCTTCACCTTTATCAATCTTATAAGCAGCATGTAAAACCATCAATTTACACTGATACAGTTCCATTGCAGAATCTGCTATCAACCACTGAATACCTTGCTTTTCTGCCAAAAGAGAGCCATGGGAATACCGACTTAAAGACCTATCTACCATCATATTTAGTGCTGTTTCTGCTTGAGCGATCCATCTCATACAGTGCGCAAGCCTTGCTGGACCCAACCTGTACTGCCCTAGCCTATGTCCATTTCCTCGGCCTCCTAAGACCTTCGAATCATCCACATGTAGATCCTGAATCAGAATTTCACTATGACCAGTTGAGCCATGCATTGTTTCAATTTCTCTTACTTCGTTCCAGCCACTCTTTGAAGTTTCGACCAAGAATGCAGTTGTAGCACCTCTCGATCCTCCTGGAACATCTAGCTCAGTTCGGGCAATCAAGATTGCAAAACTTGCTCTTCTTGCATTTGATATAAACCATTTATGTCCATTGATAACCCACTCATCCCCATCTTTTATCGCAGTTGTGCGAATTAAAGTTGGATCACTACCCGCAACTTCCGGTTCAGTCATCGCAAAACAGCTCATTGTAGTTCCCTCACAAAGAGGTCTTAAATACTGTTCTTTTTGTTCGTCAGTTCCCCAATGTAACAACGTATGCATGTTTCCCTCATCAGGCGCCTGACAGTTCAGAATCCACGGTCCTAGCCTGGTTTTTGCAGCTTCAGCTTGAACCATGGCGAGTTCGACGTGGCCAAGCCCCATGCCTCCCCACTCTTTTGGCATGTGGGGCAACCACAAACCTTCTTGTTTCGCTTTCTCCCTCAAATCCAGAATTGTAAGGATATACTCCTGGCGAGAAAGTAACTTCTCTTCGTCATCAAAATCCTTTATTGCAGGCATAATTGTGTCTTCCACAAAAACCTTAACTCTATTCCGAATCTCCTCTACTTCCTTTGAAAGTGTAAAATCAATTGGCATCTTCTATCCTTTCTTTAAATGACAAACTTTTCGCTTGAATAATTCAACATAGTTTTAACGCTTTATCGAAAAGCGCTACCGTTATCGAGTGCAACAAATCTCCAACTCCTTTATCAGCCTTTCCACCACAAGCTCTTGCGTGAGTTCCTTCTAATATAATTCCTAACTTGAAACAGGCAAAGACGACATACCAGTCAATCTGAACTAGATCTCTAGTGGAAAACTTTGAGTAGTGCTCAATCATCTCACTTTTGGTTGGGAAACCTGTTACATCCTTTAGGCCCATAGCTGGGCCCACCGCAAGAGCGTCATCACCTGGCCAAGTTGCTATAAGCCAGCCTAAATCTACTAGCGGATCTCCAATAGTTGACATTTCCCAATCAAGAATTGCTGAAAGTTTAGGTGTGTTTAAATCAAAGTAGAGATTTGCGAGATGATAATCTCCATGCATGATTCCTGGTTCAAAAGTTATTGGTCTAAACTCTTCAAGCCATCTAGACACCTCTTCTAGACCAGCTATTTGAGGACCTTCATAACCTTCAATGACCGAATATGATTCAAGTTCACTCAGCCACCTATTGACCTGTCTCTCTAAAAACCCCTCAGGCTTTCCATAGTCTTGAAGTTCAAGTGAAATATAGTCCTGAGATCCAAGTACTGCTGCGCCCTTTACCGCATCCAGACCCATCTCAAATCGAAAAGATTCATTCTTCAAGTAACACTCAGGTAAACCAGTTGCAGGATTAAAACCTTCGATATACTCCATAAGATAAAATACAACCCCCATAACAGTCTCGTCATCACAACCTAATATGAATTTGGGGTGAGGCACTGAAGTTTTGCCGAGAGATTTGAGGATTGTAGCCTCTCTTCGAAGTACCTCATTACTCGCCTTTCTAAGATGGACTGGGGGCCTTCGTAAGACATAAGTTTTGTTCTCTCTATCGAATCTAACTAAAATGTTCTGCGTACCACCGGCTAAGAGTCTTACATTCTCTATAGGCCCTGAACCAATGGAGTGTTCGTCCATCCACCCAAGAAGTATCTCAAAATCAACTACGTCTTTGCCAACAACTTCTTGAAGTTTACTTAAGCTCTCAATATCCATCATTTCCCCCTAACAATTTCAACGATGTCTTTGATGTCCGATATTTGAAATTCCCTATCAGATATGATCTTTAGGCCAAAATCGCTTTTTTCATTAATAAGAGCGGTTGCCATGTTTAATGATTTGGCTCCTTCGATATCTGCAAAAGGCGTGTCTCCAACGAAGAGAGTATGATAAGGCTCAAGTTTAAGGTTGTCAAGTGCAATATTAAAAATTTTGGGATCTGGCTTGCAAGAACATGCTTCTTCAGAACTAATTACAAAATCGACATGTTCAAACAAGTCAAGTCTTTCTAACATTGGATAGAAATGATCATTATCAATATTTGAAACAATTGCTGTGCTAATTCCACTCTCTTTCAAAAATTTTAGGGTTGGCAACACTGATGATCTTAGGGCTGGGGCTTGAATAGCCATTGAGGTCTGTCTCTCAAGTCCATAAGTACTAAGTTCTTCCGTATTTTCAGCACCAAAATGGTCAAGAAAATTAATAAATGCTACTTTAAATAGATCACGATGGTAGTAAAAAGGGGTGCCGCCGACCTCAATAAACGCCTTTGCAACCGATTCTTTGTATGCAGCACCTATGTCATCAGTAGCATATTGGACGTTTCCCTTTTCTAAAACGTCGATTAATACCTCGCGAAACTGTTTTCTCATATCCCTCAAACTGAAAAGCGTTCCAGCAAAATCAAAAAGTACTCCATAATACATATATATTAGTATATAATACATATATATTAACTTGTCTAATCAATTATGAGAAATAGTTTTCCAGATTCAAAGCAGATTATTTTAGCAACCGCTGAGGAACTTTTCGCGACAAAAGGAATTGCCAACGTGTCGTTGCGCGAGATAAACATAGCTGCAGGTCAAAAAAACTCAAATGCAGTGCAGTATCACTTTAAGAATAAAGAGGGAGTTATTCGGTCCATAATAATGCCGCACTATGAAGAAATAGAAACTAAAAGAAACGCTATTTTTGACACACTTGAATCAACAGGTTCTATGGAATTAAGTTCATTAGTTCAAGCATACATAGTTCCGCTAGCTTCAAAACTTGATGATGCTGGAAGTGGTAGAAATTTTCTACGGATCATGTCTGAAATTATTAATGACCCAACTATCAAATTAATTGAAAATTTTTCTATCGAAACTCATGACAGCACTTACCGTTTTCGAATGTTAGTTGAAAGCTATATGGCGGAAGAGGCCATAACTAAACTTCACCGTAGATTCACAGCAATCAGGTTTATTTTTTCTGAATTGGGAAGAAGAGCAAGCCAAGTCCCGAAATCTGACAACAGGCTGTTTATAAGTCATTTAAAAGATTTAGTCGTTGCAATTTTAACGGCTCCAACGTCAGATGAAACCTATCAATTGCTCAAGTTCTAAGAAGAATCCCTAACTTTGTTCTCAGCTTATCGTTTCGAAATAGCAATTTGTGCTTTTGCGATTCCACTATTAGTTTGAGACTAAACTCAAGTTTGAAGCATTAGATCAAACTAGCAGGAAAGCGAGAATAGTTGTCTCAAAAGTCAGTACTAATAACAGGAGCTGCTGGTTTCATTGGCTCTCATCTTTGCGAACGATTTGTTGATGACGGTTATTTTGTTATAGGCATTGACAACTTTATAACTGGAAACCCAGATAACTTAGCTGATTTAATGAGACATGGGTCTTTTGAATTCCGCAGGGCTGACGCATGCGTAGTCACAGAAGATGAGATTGGTACGAAATGTGACATTGTCATGCACATGGCGGGAATAGCTTCACCCGTTGATTATGTTGCATTCCCAATAGAGACCTTAAAAGTAGGATCGACTGCAACATTTAACATGTTGGATCTAGCAAATAAGTGGGGTTCTAAGTTTGTTTTGGCCTCAACCAGCGAGGTTTATGGTAATCCTCTCGTACATCCTCAAGTCGAGTCATACTTTGGCAACGTAAATCCAATAGGACCAAGAAGCATGTACGATGAATCTAAACGCTTTTCTGAAGCACTAACCACTTCGTATAAAAATAAATTTGGACTTGATACTAAAATTATTAGAATTTTTAATACCTATGGGCCAAGGATGCGACCTAACGATGGAAGAGTAGTTCCAAATTTCATTGTCCAAGCTCTAAACAACACTCCATTAACAGTGTACGGGACGGGACTTCAGACGAGAAGTTTATGCTACGTGTCAGATTTAGTAAATGGTATTGTTCAGATTTCAAATTCGGACTTTAGAGGAGTCGTTAACTTGGGCAACCCTAACGAAATGACTGTCATTCAAATTGCAACAGCGATAAGAGACCTGGTTGGCAGTAGTTCTGAGATAGTTTTTATGCCTGCATCGCCAGATGATCCAGAACGACGCAATCCCGACATTTCAATTGCCCACACTCACTTTAACTGGTTACCAAAAATAGCTCTAGAGGATGGACTTAAATTTACCATTGAATACTTCGCAAATCTTGCAACTAATAAACAGGACTCGTGACTTTCTACCATAAATTTGAAAGTTCGTTAGGTTCCCATGCAATATTTTGGACGGCCAACGGAATTTCGCGTCACATGATGTTTCCTTCAGAAATACTTAAAGAGAAATTAAGCCCAGATTTTAAACGACTTGATCAGTCTGAAATTGATTGCACCGTAAAAAACATCATCGATGACATCAAGATGGCGCTAGAAGGGCACAAACGGTCATTTGAGCATGTTGAAATTGATCTAACAAGTTTAAGTGAATTTACTCAGACAGTACTTTACATTATCCGTACTATTCCATGGGGAAATACGTTAACTTATGGAGAAGTAGCCCGATCGATTAAGCGCCCAAAAACCTATCGAGCAGTAGGACAAGCCCTGAAATCAAATCCTATTCCCATAATCGTTCCATGCCACAGAGTAATTAGGTCCGACGGAAATATAGGGGGGTTTTCGGTAGAAGGAGGAAACAAGCTCAAAGCAAAACTTCTAGACTTTGAATACGCGTAAACTCCCGCTCAGAATATCTTTACAATCTGTAGATTTTCAATAATTTTTCTTTGGACTCGCCCAAATTGGAACTGTCCGATATAGTAAATGTGTGATATCAATATTGAACCAATTTTCTAATCGTAACAAGCTGTCCATTTTCTTTCCACTTTGTCTAATTTTTGCGTTTTTCTTGAGTACATGCAGCTCAACCAGTTCATCACAGACAGCTACCACTCAACAGTCACAAATTCCTACGTCCCTTACCCCACAAGGGCTTTTGAGTCATAGTGGTCGGTGGATCATAGATCAATACGGACGAGTTTTACTATTTCACGGTACAAATGAAGTTGTTAAGAGCCCACCTTATGAACCAGCTGCTACTGGATTTAATGCTGCAGACGCTGAGTTTTTAGCAAAAAATGGCTTTCGGATTGTTCGGCTCGGCGTATTAGCCACAGGGCTAATGCCTACTCCAGGGAATATCGATGAAAATTATATAAACAGCATTGCCTCTACCGTAGAAGTTCTGAAAAATGCAGGCATCTACACTTTGATCGATTTCCACCAAGATGGCTACGGTCCATCCATTGGTTCCGATGGATTTCCCACCTGGTTGACCGATACTAACGGGGCCATTAATAACGGAGTAGGGTTTCCCCTCTATTACATTAGTAACCCGGCTATTCAAAATGCATTTCAAAGTTTTTGGGACAACGCAGTGGTTAACGGTAAGCCAATCCAAACTTATTACGATGACATGTTTAAATCTCTAGCTAAAAAATTTGCTAGGTCCACTAGCATCATAGGTTATGATCTTTTCAACGAGCCTTGGCCCGGTCTAACATGGCAAAACTGCCTGAATGACCCAAATGGATGCAAAACTCTAGATCAAAAAGAGTTAAATGTAGCCTATACCGGAGCAGTTAAAGCAATAAGATCTCAAGGGGACAATCACATAATATTTGGAGAACCATTTGTGCTTTTTAATTTTGGTACTTCGACAACCAGTATCAGTCTCCCTGGCAATGATCCAAATTCTGGAATGAGTTTCCATATGTACACGCTTTCGGCTTCAGACAATCCTAATGTAATCAATAACGCGATAGCCTGGTCAAAACAGACTAACGGTGCACTTTTAAATACTGAGTGGGGCGCAACAACAAACTCATCTGAAATTCAAAGCCAAAGTGAACTATTCAACTCCGCAATGGTCCCCTGGATTTTCTGGTCGCTCGGTGAGATGATTAAAAACGTATCACTTGCTCCGTCAACAAGCAACTTAACCTCCTCAACACTTTCGTCCTTGGTCCAGCCATACCCCTTAGCGGTAGCTGGAACGCCAATATCAGATACGTATAATTTCAGTTCAAGTACGTTGACATTTACTTATTCAACATTGGGTGTTAACAATAAGCCATTTCCAGATGGCTCAGTCACAAGTTTTGCAGTTCCTTCCTATTCTTACCCAACCGGCTACTCGGTATCAGTTATAGGCGGAAAGTTATCTTCAGGTTGCGGAAACACAATAGGAATCGTAGCAAACAAAGGACAAAGTAAGGTCAGCGTTACAGTTGGACCTGGAAAAGAATGTACTTAGCTCACGAGCCTTGGATCGTAAATACATAAGGGGCATTTGGAGGTTTGAGGTTTCCAACCACAGTACTTCCAGTTTCAACTGAAACCGTTAAACTTGCCGATCCGGCCTGGATAGTTGCATTTTTAAGGTTGGCAAAGTGTTGAGAGTCCCCTGAGTTGAGCGTTCCTTCAAAAAGCACCGAACCAGAATTTACGTCTGAGACTTCTACCCAACCTTGCCCGGAAGCTGCAACCGTAATTGAAAACTGAGATGATGCAACGCTATAAGTTGCATTCGACGCTGTCGAAGTTAATGTCCTAAGTGCAATGCTTGGAGCAGTTGTCGCAGGTGCAGTAACTGGAACTGTAGTTGGAATAGTTGTCGGTGCATGAAGGGATAAAAACCAGCTAGGATGTGTATGCTCAGAGTACAGCCCAATCAAACCAACTATAACCAGAAATACCAGAATCCACAGAGTTACTTTTAGTGATGCGGGAGTCCTAGGTTTTCTTGGATTGTAGTTTCTTTCTCTACTGCTTTTCTTCCCACCTCTGATAGCTGAACCACCCCCCACAATTGGGATTTCAGAAGTTGATCGGTTCGCCCCAGCAAAGTTAGACAAAACAGTTGAGCTAACCTTTCCTCCACTTTTCACGCCTGAAACGACCCCAGATGCATTGGAATCATATATTTGGTTTTCTGGTTCGAGGGCGTCATTTGAACTACCGTTTTCATTCCATGAATCCATCAATATTAGGGCAAGATAGTCTCCGTCAAGCTTTAAAGCCGTTGCATACTGCCTAAGAATTTTAACTGCAACCAGTTGACTTGGAAAGATGTCAAGTTGACCTATTTCTAGAGCAGCAATTTGGTTTGCAGGAACCTTGAGCTGATTTGCAACATCAATAACTTCTAAGCCAAGTTTCTGCCGCGAAGATTTTAGCAAGTCACCAATTTCCGAAGCCTGCTCAATTTTTGACTTCCGTCTTATTCTCTTTTTTGAAGATGAAACGTCACCTTTATTAGTCATGTATCATTCCGCTTATGAATCATATTAAATCTCGTTTTTACAATTTTGCCAGTTTATGAGTTTATTTTAATGCATATATAATCGTACAGTGTTTTCAATCGTACACTGAGGTTAGACGCCTTTACTTTCACTGTTTCTAAAAACAATTCTACAAAAGGCTAGTGTAGTTGCTGGAAAACTAAATTAGGAGGTTTTATGACTGAAAAAGAAAATTTTGCCAGTACTGCCAATAGTTCAATCGATAATACATCCATGGAGGAAATGGAAAATCAAAAAGAAAACTATTATTTGGGCCATTCTCATTTTGTTTCAAACGGTAAAACAACTATGACTCTTGACCAACTTGCCGAACTTCAACCAGGCATGGCAAGACTGATGGTTGAAATATCTGGTCGCATGTCAAAATGCTTTTACGCTGGCAAACATAAAAATACGCCTCTAGCTAGATTTCAACTCAGTGAAGCTGTGAAACTTCTTAAGATGAGCTCTTTTGTGCGACCAAAATATCTTTCTGACATGAATCTTTTCTTGTCTAACTACATAGAAAGACTCCAACTCTCGGTTGCAAAAGAAAATTGGGTTGAGTTTGAAAATATTTTTGCTGAAATTGTTACAGAAGTAAACCGTTTACACGCTAAGTACAACAAAGAATTTTTAGTCTGGAAAATTCCCACCCGTGAACCCGAGGATATAGATTTTACACCGCTTTCTAAGTAACTAATCCTCCCAGTGCCTTGCGAGCCTTTTCACTTCTCGCCGCTTCTTTAGACAAAGCATCAGAAAGCTTTAAAATCCACTCGTCCAGATTAAGTTCGTCAGTTCTTAAATTTATACCGCGCACCTCTTGAGCCACGAAAGCTTTAAAATTGGCACCCTTACTTCTCTTTAAGAAGAACTTCTCATCCCCTAGTTTGACGGAAATCGACTCTGCCTTAAATGCGGTGGCTTCCATCTCGGATTTCCCAAAGAATCTCTTTTTCTTTGGCACATCAACTTCCACATTATCGGGAAGTGTTGCAAGTAACTTTCCACCCAAAACATCTAGAAAAGTAGACACGTCAGAAGCATCAGCCCTTAAACTTGCCGCTATCATATCAAAACTTAGTTCATTGGAACTGTTCTCATTTGTCATCAAAAAGTTCTCCTTTAAAAATAATTCTATACTGTGACATCCTCCCGCCCTAACAGATTGGGATTTCAAGCCCAGAGGGACGGCTCAAGCCGCTTTCAGACAAGGTAGTTGACACTTCATTCGGCCACTGTGGTCGGCCATTTCTAGCGTCACGAGTGGTGTTTCTTTACGTCCTGTGACCGCCAATCCAGCAGTAAGTATATTTTTTGGCTGCGTTTAGTTAGGGTTGGCAGAGTATCTACAGGCCTGGCATAGGAAGACCTCTTGAATCTTGCTGTTCTCTTGTGCTGTGTACGCGCACTCCGAGCAACGTTGGCTCGTGTAGGCAGGGTTGACGACCACCAGTAAACCTGAGAGATGGAGTTGGTAGCTTTGTCGGTGAGGTGTTGGTAGAACAACGCCCAACCTTGGGATGAGACTGAGCGGTTAAGTCCCACCTTCTGTCGGACGTTCTTGCCAGAATTGTCGATAGTGCCCATGGCTGAGCGGACCATGTTCTGAACCTTTAAGTCCAAAAGCAGATTGTGTCGTAATCTGTTCGA
>JAJYFT010000167.1 GCA_021790815.1 Actinomycetes bacterium | reverse complement strand
GATCTGCAGCGTATCTCTCGTTCAATGAGTGCCTGGACAACTAACGCAATGAAGTGACAGCACGAAAGTCCTTCAATTCGTGCTGGATCTTTCAAAAATACTGGTGCAACAAGTTGGACTCCTTTGAGTTGACTATGGCTGCGTTCAAGATTTGGCTGATATTTGTAAGCGACTAGTACTTCGGCACTCGTGAGATCCTTTTGGTTTGTTACTAATGGAAAACATCCGTCAGAACAGGCATCTGCTGCTACTATATCTTCACGAACTACAAAGGTAACACGGTGAACTATCTGGGTAAGTTTACGATATCTGGTTTTAATACTAGGTCGGCCACGCTTGTCTTGACGGTATCGCTCAGAAGTAGTTTCTGTGACTTCAAATTCTATCCAACACACTGCTCTTGCATTTCCAAGAATAGTCCTCGCTGCCTTTTCAACCGCAACGATGGTTTTAATGCGAGTTTTATTTGATGCTAGTCGTTCATTTACAGCGTCTGACTCTAGCTTGTCACGACTCCTTCTATAAAACCTTTCGATTTGTAATTGACAACTTCGTCTGACAATCCCTGCGATCCTTAGATCACAAACATATTCTGGATCGACATAGCGAATGTCAGATCCCCTTGTACTACAAGCTTTCTTTCGGTAAATGCGCTGATAGGATTGAGTTGCCCAGAGACGAGTCTCAAAAAGTCGGCGAGACTTAATGAGATCGCTACTCGCGCACCTGGGAAGTCACCTTCGGAGGAGGTACACGTGCCATTAGCGATGTCGACATGGTAGAGAAAGATCTCACCATCGACATCTATTTTCCACAAAATCGATGCATTGGTTCCCTCTGCATGGTCGGCGATGAATCGCTCAGTCATTGTATGGAAAATCTTGCCTAGCACCTCAGATACACCAAACGCTTTGATCACAGAGACAATACTCACGTCGTCCACCTGGTCGAGAACTGCTCTAAGTTGTTCCGGCGAGTTAATCTCGCCTAACATCAAGTCAATGTTTGATTCTTCACTCATCTTATAGACCTCCTTATTGGTCATAAATTTTTAATAAATCTGGAGAGGCGCTCCACCTATGGCTAACACCTTCCCTGACTAATAGTGTTACACGTTGTAACACATTTGTCCAGTCGAAAATCCACTATTTTCAAATCTCGTTAACTTTCTAGGCGGAGCCTGGAAGCCATTTTCGTCGATCTCACCCATTACGTTCTTTGCCCAGAACTCACAGACATAAATAGCCCGTCTGACGAGAGAAAATCACAATCATCGCCTATTTGGTTCAAAACCAACACAAATAAGCCTTCCTTTATCTCTTTGAACTTGACAACACTACTTTGTTGCGGACGGTTTTACCAAAGTACGCTAGGCAACTACTTAGTTATCTAGCTCAATAACTGATAATAACTGTGTCTAAAACATTTTAATTTTAAAGCTACGCTTAGATGGCTAAACCCAAATAAAGTAGACTTCATAAAAGTTAGGCGGAAGTGATTTGCCTACGTGGAAACTTCTACGACTTGCTTTATAAAATTGTCTTCAATAACTTCATTTGTGCGCTCAAAGAACGCTTTTATCGTGGCTTGAGCCAATAGGTGAAGTAGTGCCTGGTCCAAGATTTGACCCGCTTTGCCAAGTGGTGGGTGATAATGGCCAGTTAGTATCATGCTCGTATTTTCGTCTGTCTTCTTAGAAACAACTAGTTTTGCATAAAGCCGTGGAAATAAACTGCTAGCCCCTCGCGCCTCCCACGCTATTGGAATTGAAACTTTCTCAAGGCTGTCATTAGGTTGGCCAACACTTATTGAAACCGTCTTCCCCAACCAGGCACGGCTTCCAGGGCCAACCCTCATATACAAATCTTCATCATCTTCTCTTACTTGTTTTGCTATTGAATGCACCCATCGTGTATCTGGACCTTTAAAGTACTCTCGTAAGCTAACAAAATTCACTGCTAGGTCACAGCTCTCCACTACTGTTACCGCCTCTTCACCCGTAGTACAAATTGTCTCATCAAAAAGTTGCTCATGAGTATTGTAATCAGCCATCAAGTCATCCAAGGTAACTGAATCAAAGACCGACATAAATGAATGAACCGCTTGTTTAATAGACCTGGCCAGTACCGGTGAGGCATTAGCTAAAGGCATCTCATGAATTTTTTCGTCGATACTTAAATCAATGTCATTTTCTCCTGCCCGGATCAGTTGAGAAAGCGTGATTTTACTTGGATCCACATTCAGTTCATAGCCGCCCTCTTTGCCCGCCTTCGAACTTACAATGTTAGCTTTAATTAAATCAGCCATTATCTGAGACGCAAAAGATCTTGGAACTTCCATGTCTGCAACAATCTGTCTGATTTTTCGAACTTTTCGGTCAGGATATGCTCGTGCTAGGTCAATTGCGGCTCTTATTACATATTCACACCTTTTGGATATAAAAAAATCCATTCCTTAAGCTTACCAACTATGCTTTCGAAAAGTCATCAATGCTCTTTCTTTCTTCCGCTCCTCTAGATCGATCAGAGATTTTAACTGCAACTTCATTTACAGAAACAGTACTGCTAAGTTTTTGCTCTTGCGATACTTGAATATTATGTTCCTCTAAATCAGCTCGAGTTAGGCTAGTTTCAGTAGTACTTGATCCAAGTAAATTCTTTTTTGATAGATCTCTTTTTGCTCGCTTAATTTCTTTAACTAATGTAGTAACTCCAATTCCCATTACTGAAAATATTGCTAAAAATATCGGAACTCCAATTGAGTCCAAATTGTGAACCTTAACCCCAGTCGAAAATGAAAAATTGCCAATACTGGGAAACATAATCGAAGCACTCCCCGCAAAAACAAACAGTAATCCTCCATAAAAGAGGGTCGCGTAAGCAGTCTTTAACGCAATTTGTTTAATGATGTCTCCACTCAAGCCTTTTCTTTGCGCAAATTTCCCAAAAATTCCGCCAAATATCATCTGCACAATTGCCGTACCTAGCCCAAACAACGCACCCGGCACCCATCCAAGATACGCATTTGGCATACCAGGAGCAAGTACCGTATAGATAATCAGTGCGAAGGCTCCAAATCCCCAACCTGCTATAAATCCATGCACCATTGGCATAATGATGCCTGGTTCCTTAAAGTTTTCTATTTTATGTGTTGAACTAATTTCAATATCTTGATATAAAGCTCTCTTGTGATC
>JAJYFT010000166.1 GCA_021790815.1 Actinomycetes bacterium | reverse complement strand
ACGAATGCAATTCCAAATACAAGTGATAACGCCATGATGATGACGAGCAGGATAGTTGCAGGATGAAACCCTACTCCTATGCTTACCCCGATTGCCCCAAGAGCGACTATTCCATTCAGTATCTGTTGGCCAGGGTAAGTAATTGGTCTTCCCGTCATGAGTTCTTGAAGTTTTGAAAAGGCAATTGCAGAACCTGAAAAAGATACCGATCCAATGATGACTCCCAGAAGAACTTCAACTAGCTGATAGATAGCGAAACTATGCGGATCAGCGTTTTTAATGAATTCAGTCATTGAAACAACTGCTGCAGCGCCACCACCGACACCATTAAATATTGCAACCATCTGAGGCATTGCAGTCATTTTTACCAATCTGGCAGCTGGAACAGCTATTATCGATCCAATTACCATTGCAACAACCATCAAAATTATATTGTGAAGTCCCTTGGTTGCAAACGTTGCACCAATTGCGATAATCATTCCAGCTACACCTATTAGATTGCCTTGGCGAGCAGTCTTAGGTGAAGTGAGGCCCTTAAGGGCCAGGATAAAGCAGACAGCCCCTATAAGATATGCAACGTGAATTGAAGTTGAAAGAGACATTTATTAACCTTCCTTCTTATTCGAGCTTGGCTTTTTTCCTGAAAACATTTCTAACATCCTGTCTGTTACGACAAATCCACCAACTACATTAAGTGTGGCCAAAATGACAGCAACAAAACCTAACGATATTTGAAGTGTGCCCGAAGCGCTTCCGAGAATCAACATTGACCCAGCGAGGATAATTCCATGTATTGCGTTACTTCCACTCATTAAGGGAGTGTGAAGTGTGCTTGGAACCTTCGAAATTACTTCGAACCCTACAAATGCTGAAAGAATAAAGGTTGTTAAAAGGCTTAAAATGTCCACTTAATTACTCCCTTCTAAGAGTTTCTTTGCTGATTCATTAACGATTTCACCGTTCTTAACAACACAAGTCGAAGATACAATTTCATCTTCAAAATCGGGAACAAAGTTACCTTCTTTTGTCATTAAGAGAGTTAATTCCATCAGATTTCTAGAAAGTAGGAAGCTTGCATGGGTTGGCAGCTGACTTGGAACATTTCGTGCACCGATAATCTTGACACCTTTATGGATGACTGTTTCACCTGGTTGTGAAAGTTCGCAGTTCCCACCAGATTCAGCTGCTAAGTCAAATATGACGCTATCATTTGACATTGCCTCTACCATTTGTTTCGTAATTAGGCGGGGCGCAGGTCTACCAGGTATTGCAGCAGTTGTAATGACGACATCACTTGCTTTTAGTTGGTCAGTCATTAGCTCTTGCTGTTTTTCCAAGAACTCTTCACTCTGTTCTTTTGCGTAACCCCCTTCACCTGCCTGTGATTCAAGATCCAAAGTGACAAAAGTCGCACCTAAACTCTTGACTTCTTCCATTGCAGCGGGTCTAACGTCATACGCTCGTACGTTCGCACCAAGACGTCTTGCTGTGGCAATTGCTTGAAGTCCGGCAACCCCTGCACCCATTACAAAAACTTTTGCCGGTGGTACTGTTCCTGCAGCAGTCATGAACATCGGGAAAAACTTTGGCAAACTTAATGCAGTTGTAAGGGTAGCTATGTAGCCTGAGACGGTTGCTTGAGAAGAGAGTGCATCCATTGATTGTGCACGGCTAATGCGTGGTAATAGTTCTAGGCTAAACGCCGTAATAGATTTTTCACTAAATGCCTTGATCTCATTTAAGTATGTTCCCGGGGCCAGGAAACTTATGAAAGTTGAGCCGTTCTTAAACTGCTTAATTTCGTCAACAAAGGGGGGCTGAACTTTTAGCACTATGTCAGCTTGCTCAACCGCTTCTTTTGTGGATGAAATTATTGAAGCACCTTTATCTTTGTAACTTTCATCACTAAAGCCCGCTTCTTCGCCCGCTTTAGTTTCGATGCCGATTTCGTAACCCGCTTGAATTAACTTCGCTACTACGTCTGGAACCATAGCAACCCTGCGTTCATAGGGGCGCGTTTCTTTAAGAACTGTTATGCGCATAGATATAGTTTGTCTTAAATTGCGTGGCTCATATGACGTTTTATACTGTGGGTGGTAAAAAACACACGAATGGTGAGAAATTGCGCTAATTACTAGGATCAAGCACGTAATTTTTCGGAAGAGTTTATCTATTTGGTAGGAATTTCGATTTTAAAACAGTGTAGCTTTCTGGGAGTTCTATGTAATCGCTGTACTTTAGGAAGTTATTGCAAAGAGCTACCACGTTTTTAAAAGTGCGAATTTAGTGCTATTAGCAACAGTCTTAGTTCTCTCTGTTATGCCTTTTTTCCAATATTTATATCAATTGAATCTGGCTCTTTATTTTAACTACGAGTTTTGATCACACATTGCGCGGTGAAAATTAGAAGTTAGCGATGGTCAAATAAGCCACTTTGAAACAAATGGAGTGCAAAGTTAGGGAGTGCCTGTAAGAGTTGTGTTTGGATTTACCGGAAGCACTATTGGGGGGCGAGGAGACTGACTGAAGTTGAAGTCTGAAGTTAGATTTCCAAGTATCTTTTCGTCTTCTCTAACATCAGGTCTTGGATCTGGTCTTCCATCCGTAAGAGGGTCAATGCGCTGGCCATTGAGAAAATCGTCTTCAATGAATTTATCGTAAGCGTCGAAGCTCAGCACTTGATGGTCGATATAGCCAGTTTTAGCATAAGGGCTTATTCCAATCCCTGGGACCCTCAGACCATATCCATTCTGATCAACGCGTGGCGGAACGACATTGTCGTAAAACCCTCCCCAATAATCCCAAGATAAAAATATGGCTGACGAATTCCAGTCAGGTCCACTCATAACAGCATTTATAAGACTTGTAACATAACTTTGTCCAAAGCTAACTGCTGCTGGAGGATGCTCACTAACGGCAGCAGACGGAACCACCCAGGAAACGGCGGGCAGAGTTCCATTTTTTGCTGCAGTGTAGAAGTTAGTTACATCTTGAATATTTCCCAGTTGATGATCTGCCTGTACTGTATCAAACCATGGTAATGGATTCCAGATACCTGGAGTTGAAGCACTTTGGAACACTGGTGCACAAGTTTCAGCCGCAGGGTTTTCGCAGTCAGGTTCACTCCCGCTAGTTACGTAATAGCCCCAATTGACATGGTGTTTATAGAGTAAGTAAGTTAGATCTGTCCAAGCA
>JAJYFT010000059.1 GCA_021790815.1 Actinomycetes bacterium | reverse complement strand
CATACTTACGGCCAGAGTAGCTATTACTACCAAGATTGCTAAATTTACAAACATGTTTTTTTTCATTTCCTTCTCCTTTGTTAACAATATGATGGTGAACCTGAAAATGTCCAGGCATTCCACGTCATGTTAAAGCTGTCATTTGTTCCATAAGAATCATTACTAATACCTCCGGGAGTTTGATCCCAATATTGGGGAGCTGTTGGTGGTTGCGTTGCAGTGTAAATCTGATAATTTGTTTGACTTCCTAAAGAAACCCATGTTCCATCACTGTTGAGTTCAGCATAGTCATCATTCATGTTATATGAAGAATAATTCGCTAATGCATTGATGCAACTTCCGGGATTGATTTGTTCATTAATCCAATCAGCAGTACTTCCGTCATAGTACGAATTACTCATTCCTAGGGAGCAACTTGTGACAACTCCAGTTGTAACATTGTCAATATAGAAATAAGCAGTCTGACTACTCTGTTGATAACTCATATTTAGATACAGTTGATCACCTGATGATTGAAACGTTGTCACACCGCATAAGGGTCCTGGAGGGTTGAGATTGGTACTATCTAATGCCTCTCCAAACATTTCCCATCCCGGAGACGAGCTCATATATCCACCTTCACACCATTCCAAACCTTGTTGTATAAGAGATGTTGAACCATTTGTACCTCCTCCAAGTCCAATCCAAGAGGAGCCCATAATTGGAATACCATAAATTGAAGAACAAGATGAAGTCCAGCCAACTGACGGGACAGTTAATTCATCCTTAACAGCTACATAAGTAGAGGTTCCTGGAGTACCTCCAACTGCATAATACCCACCCCATCGAACTGAAGTTGCAGAGCTATTAGTTACATAATGTGTACCCACAGGTTCACTCATACTTGCAAAATCAAATGCATCTTGTGTCGAAGTCGGAATAGATTTAGATTTAAAACTCGACATTTGTAATTGCCAACTAGCTAATTCTGTAGAATCTACCGGTTTTGGTGGTAGATCATACTCGGCTAATTGGCTTGTACTTGCAGCTAACGGATTAAACCCAGACGGGGGAATGGGGTCATCTAATACATTGCCATTACTAAGTGTATAACTGTAAACTTCACCTCCACCTGGTAATGGATTAACAGTATGTGATACTAGGGTAACTGAACTAGTCGAAGCAATGGCTTTATGTTTTGGCGTACCAGCTAGTGTCGGAACCAAAATAATGCCAAAAACTAAAATAATTACAATAACAATTCTGTTCTTCACTGTATTTAATTATATATCATATTTAGTTAACTTTCTAGTCGAAAATAGATATTCCTAACATTTACACCTGCACAAAGGCCACTTTAGCCCTTGGAATAAACACCTCTCCGCCCATGGATTGTGGTTCACCTGTAGCACTTAGAAAATTAGCTCCTTTTAACACTAAGTCGTCATCTGAAACAACTAAAAGAAGGCCATCGATAGAGTGGTCATCTGTTGTGTGGATAATTACACTTTTGACTTCATGAGATTTGAGCCAACTTTTAGGAGTAGGTTCAGTTGGCTTTGTAACCTTATTAGGCCTAATATCAGTAAAGTCAACTGAGGCAATAGCTACTAGATTTACGACAAACGAAAATACAAGTGCAAAATCAAGAATAGTAAGAGGATTTTGATTCCAAAAGTACTGCTTGACGATATTTTTGATAATGCCATAAATAACAAGTGTGACACACGAGTAACTTTTCTTGGATTTGGAAACAAATTAAATAATTTTGGTATCCATAAGTCTATAGCAAATTGCTTCTTTACTTACTGTGTAACGTCGTGCCAAATCATCGAGATTGAACTTCTTGCTACAATCTCTTTTTATCATCTCCAATGGCATTAACAGTTCTGCCGCAAAACTGTTTGCTTCTGTTTCTTTAATCCCATCTTCAGAATCCAATGTATTGCAGGTGTGCTTTAGTAACATGTGGCCAATCTCATGGGCAATGATAAACGGTCGCCCCTCTTTTGCAGTTGATATTAACCCTGTCGCTGTTCTGATTACAAAAGCGAAGAGTACTCCCGTGAACCCTGTGCATGTCGAGAGGGAATTCATCTCGTTTCAAATGAAACTGGATGTTTATAATGGGGACTTGCCAGTGAGCGCTCCTGAGTACGAAAGGATCTATTATTGGTTTATGCCTGATGACAAAAGAAAGCTTGCCTTTATTCTTGCGGAAATCTCAAAAATAAACGAGCAAAAACCTGAGGAATAAATTTGGTAGGGTAGCGATGGTAACCGTGTGTTAAATACGCAGTGTCTTTCCTGGTTTTGTCTGAAAAAGACAAAGACGAATCTAATTTAGTTTTTTGCAACAAGGCAGATTTATGACTCATGAAATTAGTGGGTTGTGGCATCTATAATAATTTGCATCGCAGTCATAGAGTCTATGAGTACATATGACAATTATTTTTCTCATTTTACTGATATACCTGATCCTAGTGGCGCACCAATGGATTTGACATAATTTTTGGGAATGAAATACCTAATATTGCTTAAGACAGGACGATAATAGACGGACTGACACCTTTGCTGAACATGCTAAATGATACTAGACGCTACTAGACGGACGTACTCAATCTGATTCCTAAACCGTGACTCTTTATGGATCGTACTCAAATGATAGTTTCATTCATTTAGCTTTGATCCACGGAATGGGAAAAAACTTCCTATCCTTAACTCATCATTAGTAAGGATGTGACTTCTTTAGGTTTTGCATTGGAAGACTTAGTTGAGACATTGGTAGATATGTTCATTAAATAGTTGAAGACTCTATCCTCGCGCAATACAATAGATTTCGCTGATACGCTAAAACGATTCAATATCTTTCTCGACTACCTTTTTGTATCAAGCATTTAGTTTCGCTTTTGCCTCGTCGATTGAGTGACTATTTTTAACCTGGACTAAACATCATCAATAGGTTGTAAGCACTTTTGGTTTAGGTAAATTTTCAAACAAGATATTTCGAGATCTCTCCTGATAGTGACGGATCTAGTATCAAGGTCATTCTAGTCCATTCCGGTGGACAAAAGTAGAAGCTACCCTATCTCCAGTAACGGAGGAGGGGAGAGTGCACTTTTATATCTAATTAGAAGCCAAATATGACACTTCGCGATTTGCAGACACTTACGCAGACACTTATGAACTGTAAATTTCTCCGAATGAACAAAAACGCCTGCGAACGATAAGTGCAGGTAATAGGGTAGTTAATGGACGATAATGTATAGCGGCGAATGTGATGATTATAACTGGGGGTCAAGAGGTCGGGAGTTCAAATCTCCCTAGCCCGACCAATAAAATGCAGATTAGGTGTCTAATTCAATACTAGGACATTCATGAATTACGGTCCGTGCCCGAATTAAGTGAACGCTTTTGGAGGTGGATAGATGCTGTAGTTCCAGTCAGGATGCCAAACATGTCGCTTGAGTGGAACTACATCTAGTTCTGCGTCGGTGGTCTTCACTCCAATAGGATAATAACCTGTGTCGAGTTCTGCTTCGACTAAGAGTAGAGTCTTAGTAGTCGTAGCAGCTATGAGCTCTAGTACTGTGCGATAGGTTGTGAGCGGCTTGCCTCTTTAATTCATTGAGATAAAGCTGAAGAGGCTGTGCTCAATCCTGTTCCACTTTGAAGTTTTAAAATGCATGTGACACACTGTAATCACGAGACCTATTGTTGCAGCTAGCTTTGCTAGTTCTACCTTGAACGCTCTTGAACAGTAACTATTAGAGCCACCAGCATCTGCTGTGATCATCAACTTTACTGCATCAGGGTAACGATTTTTACCCTTTCGCTTCCACCACTTTTGATAGAAGCTACTACGAATGCTTGAGTGTCGTGATCATCGCCAACGTTTACCCATTTTTCGTTAGCACCAACATCAAGTACTTTATAGGGAATAGCCCTGCATCTAGCTCAGGATCGAGAAAGTCATGCACCTAAGTGCGGGTTGGATTGCCTTTTGGTTCTCATTCCTTGCCACAGTTAGCGTAATCACCCACGAGTTTTTTATTCTTGCAATCAACACTGATAACTGGTTGGCCAGATTCTAAGTGTTGAGCTGCGGTGTTATTGATATAGCGGAACTGGTTACCACGATCAGCGTGTTGTGCTCCTTTAGTAACCTTTGCGTTAGCTTGGAGAGAGTAACCCAACCAACCGAGCATCCGTTCAAACAGACTCGACCCTGCATAATGTCCGAGACGGGGCACCTTTCCAACTAGTTCTTTCACACTGACGATCAACGTGTTTCTGCTCATTCCAGTCACTTCTACAAGTCTTGCTTGACCTCCACGACCTAGCATCTCCACTACAGCTGCAGCTATCAAACGCCACTCCCGATCGTCAAGAAGTAGGAGAGTTACTGAGAAGAACTGCTTCAAATTATCTTTGTCGATTTCTATTCCATAAGTCTTTATCGCGCGACTAGTTTAGGCGTGGATGTTACGGACCAATTTCTGTGACTTAAGGCGACATCTACACAGTTGACAGAAACGGAACATATGGATATTCAGGTGATGGTGGACTTGCTAACTAAGCGGAATGTTCTCTTATTTTAAAAGGAGCAGGCAGTGACTGAATCGATATCACTTAGAGCTTACCGAGAAACTGATTGAGCGAAAGGTTAGTTTCAATTTTGTATCGAAAACTTTCATAAACTATATTTCCAGGATCTCAATCTACGTGGGATCTCGCTAAATCGACATAAGAAATCAATCTGGGGGAAGATCAAACCTCTTTGGATTGTGCGGACAGCAAGATATAATTGTTTACTAATGGCTTTTAAAATAGGATTTATAGGAAATGGCCTTATTTCCTGGGCTCACGCTATGGCGCTCAGATCCATACATGATGCGAATCTCGTTGATTTCACGTTTGAGGCTAACTTCGACGAGGATTTTGAACGTGCAAAGCAATTTTCTCATGTCAATGGCTCATCGCTAGCTAAAAGTGCGGATGAGGTAATTGCATCTTCAGATGCAGTGTGGATCTGTACCCCTACAGCCTCACATTTAGGTCTGGTTCGAAAATGTGCGAATAGTAAAATAGCGACTTTCTGTGAAAAACCGCTGGCTTTAAACTATCCTGAGGCTCTTGAGATCGAACGGATCGTGGCAGAGTCAGGAATTCTATTTCAAGTTGGTCTTGTACTTCGGACTTGCCCAGTCTTTCTGAAGCTTAAATCAATTGTCGAGGATGGAAAATTTGGTGCGCCGATGGCAGTTAATATGCGAGATGATCAGTTCTTCCCAGTCCAAGGGCACTATGCATCTAAATGGCGTAGCGATGTGGATCAAGCGGGTGGAGGAACATTGATCGAACACTCTATTCACGACATTGATATACTCACATTTTGCTTTGGTGAAGTCGAAACACTATCGGCAAATACTTCCAATAATGCTCGATACGTTGGCATTGAAGATGTTGCTGCAGTACGGATGTTTCACAAGACTGGCGCTATATCGAACCTTATCAGTGTATGGCATCAAATAACGACTCGCCCTTCGACAAGACGACTCGAGGTGTTTTTTGAGAATGGTTTTGTGTGGCTTGAAAACGACTTTATCGGGCCGTTAAATCTACAGACTGATAGCGGCTCGCAAGTAGTTCAGTGCGAGCTGAAAAAAGAGGTTGCATCTATTGATATGCCGGACACTGATATTGCGCTTACCGTCAAGATGTACGCTCAGGAGAACTTGATGTTTCTTCATGCAGCAAAGGGAATTTCAGAACCTGGTCCTAGTGCAAAGGATGCAGTTATGGCACATTGGCTAATAGATGCTGCGTACAGGTCCGCATCAATGGGAGGAATGGGGATAGAGGCAATTGAAATGAAACGGCCTGATTTTTAGTTTTTACCTCCTCCATGATTAAAATCACGGGATTCCCTGGGTAATGACAACTTGCGCTACCTTTACTTTAGAAGTTTTCGCTGCTACATTACGTCAAAGTAGGTTTAAAGTTGGATCGTCTTCATCAGCTCGGCATATAAAGATCCAGGTAGACGTATACAATATGAAATAAATGAACGCAGCAAGTGCCGTTGTGACATTTGATGGTCGATAGATCGAGAGTTTAAATCTCTTTAGATCGACTAGCTCAGTAAGAACTGAGTTAATTAATTTGTGTGATCTAAGATGCTTCTTACTTTTGTTTATCTTGAATCTGAGAGATGATTTTATGCATTTTGTGGTGAATCCAACGATTATATTGAAGTGTTTGCTAATTTATGGTTTATGTATCAAGTGCCAGGGAGTAAAAGCTTATGAGTCACGAGACAGCTGATTTTCGCTACGAAGGTGCATCCACCAAGAGTTTGGTCGATGTGTTTGGCTCAAGCATAGAAACGAAGCGATGGTCATTTAGAAAGAAGAAGCAGGTTGATCGAGTTGCCTTTGTCTTTAGCGGTGGAGGAAATAAAGGTGCATGTCAGGTTGGAATGCTTGAGGGGCTTGTTAAAAATGGATTTATGCCTGAAATTGTAGTTGGATGTTCAGTTGGGTCACTTAATGCTGCTGCATTTGCGAAAGATCCAACGCTTGAAGGAGTGGAAAAACTCAAAAAGCTATGGTTAAGGCTAAGTTCAGAGGACATTTTCCCAAAAGGAAGATTCTTTGGTGCATGGAGGTTCATTGAGAAAAGACCAGCAGTATTTTCCTCTTTCGGACTTGAAAAAGTCATTTCGGGCCATATGGGGGAAGTAGACTTTGAAGATCTTAAGATTCCTCTTCAAGTTGTAGCAGCATCTTTGCACACTGGGAAAGAGGTGTGGATAGATAAAGGAAATGTTACTAAGGCACTATTAGCATCAACCGCGCTTCCGGGAATCTTCCCACCTGTTTACCATGAAGATGTTCCGTTAATTGATGGTGGAGTTTTAAATGACGCTCCAATATCTAAAGCAATTGAATTGGGGGCAACGAAGATCTTTTTGCTGAGTTGCTCTACCTTGGAAAGAAAAATTATAGAACCACTAAGGCCAATTGAATCAATGCTTTACGCCTTCGGAATGGCTGTTACAGGACGGCTTGAAAGAGAACTTGAAGAACTTAAAGCTGGAGTTGAAATTATTGTGCTGCAGTTTCCAGGTCCATATGGTCTTGACTGGAGAGACTTCGATCATTCTTCAGAAATGATTCAGAGGTCGTTTGATTTGACAAATTCGCACTTTAAAAGGTAAAAAGATATAAAGGTAAGTGTAACTGTTGATGCGTTGGTAGAATAAATAAATGCCTAATGGTAGGTTAGTTTTAAGTATTTCTTGAAGAAAGTGTTTGAAAGGTCTAAACTCTGATTGTGAACCCAATACCACCAGATGTGAAAAGTACAGAACCGTCGAGTAGAGAGCAGGCAGGGCGAGCTGCTTTAGTTGCTGATCTTTTAACAGCACAGTCGAACCATATTTCTTCGTTGAAATGGGCGGTTGGTATACTTGAAGGAAAGATATCTCTTCGCAATTCTCTTGCTGAAGTCCAAGCCGAAGCTTTGCGGACTCCTTTTCGAGATGTGATGTCAACTTTAGGTAAACTTCGGGACGAAGTTGCAGCAACTGATAGCGAACACCTAAAGAAGCTTGGGCGCGAGGTGGAAGAAAGCATGGATCAAGTTCGCCGTGCTGTTCAAAGTATTGGTGATTGGTTAACAGCATCCACAGATCCAACAATTCTCTATCCTAGAGAAGCTCTACAAAGAGTTGAAATGGAGGAGGTTATGGATAGAGTGTTTGCGGAAATGGGAAGTACTTTTGACAGGACTCGGTTAACTATAACTGGACTCGAATCAATAACGGTAACAACAGCTCCAGCTCGTTTAGCTGCGATTGTAACAGCATTGCTAGAAAATGCAGTTCGCCACGGTGGGCCAGGGCCGATTGAAATGAACTTCTCTGTCTCTGTTCAGCAAGACTTAAAAATAGTAATTTCTGATCATGGTTTAGGTCTTAAAGGAAATGATCCTGAACTCTTGTTCAGACCTCGCCCACAGTTGCCTAGCGAAACTCAGGAATGGGCGCCGTTGCTCGGGCTTGGTCTTTTTTTGACCAGAATGATGGCTGAATCTTTAGGTGGATCGGTAACCCTTTCAGATCGTGAAGGCGGTGGGATGGAAGTCATAGTAATTCTTCCTCAAAGACGACGTAGAGACGTTCAAGTTACTTAGAGAAGAGCGGATGGCCCCCAATGACAGATGCATCAAATGACGAATCGTTACCCCAAATAGAGGTTTCAATAGCTGAAGCTGCGCATGCCGCTGCTGGTATATTGAATGAGTCTATTGCTGTAATTCCCCAGCCTGTAAGAGACCTCATCATTGCTATGGCTAGACATACTGTATCTTTGAAATGGGCGGTTAAACTTCTCGAGGGAAGATTGGCATTGCGTGATTCACTTGCTGAAACTCAGTTGGTTGCTCTTCATGCGCCGCTTGAAGAACTTTTAAAGTCACTAGAGGCTCTTAAAACTACCGACTGGGGGATTAGGAGAAGTGATAAAGCTGTATTTATAGGTGCTGTCGATGTAGAAGCAGATCGTGTCAGGCGCTCAATGGATGCTTTGGGCGAATGGTATACGATCATGACTGATCCAACTTTCGTTTTCGAACGTGAAGTCTTAGAGAGGCTTCCGTTGAGTGAGGTATTGGATAGAGTTGTAGACGAGATTGACAACGACAAAGATAAATCTCGAGTTGTTCGTTATGTCCCAGAGGGTTTATTAGTTTCGACTTCGGCGGAAAGATTAGCTGTGATACTGGCAGCACTTGCCGATAATGCTTTGAAACACGGTGGTGATGGTCCTGTTGAAATTGCATCAGGTCTTAATGAAGATCAAGAGTTATGGATAGAGATCAGCGACAGAGGACCAGGTTTAGAAGGAAAAGATCCAGAGACGTTGTGGCGGTCACTCTCAGATCGGGATGGAGCTGACCCAACTGGACAGATGGATGGGCTTTCCTTGGGCTTATATTTAGCTAGAATTATGGTGGAATCTTTGAATGGTGTGATCGAACTTGATGACAGAGAAGGTGGCGGGCTAAGCGCTAGAATATTTCTGCCTCAGCGGCGTCGAGGTGATTTTTGATAAATACTGTGTTTCGATAGAAGGAAAGTTCGTTAATACTTTCTTTGATGTCGTCTAGTGCTCTATGTACTTGAAATTTTTTAGGTATTTCAACTTTAGGGAACCACCGTTTTACAAGTTCTTTAATCGTTGAAACATCAATGCTGCGATAGTGTAAGTATTCTTCAACTTCAGGCATATATTCGAGAAGAAAACGCCGATCTGTCCCAATTGAGTTCCCTGCTAACGGAGACTCACGTTCCTTTACGTGTTCCATTAAGAAGTTTAAAGTAGCCTGTTTAGCATCTGCCAAAAGAACTTCGGAGTTCATAATCTTTGAAAGCAATCCTGATTTAGTATGCATTGATCGAACATAATCTCCCATTTGGTCAATTGAGGACTGAGACGGTTTAACAACTAGATCTGGTCCCTCATAAAGTATGTTTAAATCTGAGTCAGTAATGACAGTTGCAATTTCAACTATCTCGTCCACTTTTGGATTTAACCCTGTCATCTCAAGATCCATCCATACAATTAATTCAGTTTTTGTCATTCTGCAACAATTATAGTTACTACTTTTACTTAGTTTTTATTTATGAAGGTTTACGAGACAATGATGATCCAAATATATTTGTAGTACTGATGCTCATTACGGACTGCTACTTGTTCGACATTGTTTCGCATCGAAGTACTTCTAGAACTTATTATGTTCCTTTTTGTTTCATTTTTTACTTAGGCAACCTTTTGAGGCTAATCTCTCTCTATGGAATTAAAAGTTGTTCGTTTGGATACGGAGATCCCATTGCCCGCTTATGCACATTACTTTGATGCTGGTCTTGACCTCTGCTCAACTATTGACGTTGAACTTCTACCAGGAGGAGGAAGAGCAACAGTGCCAACTGGTGTTGCAATTGAGCTAAGTTTTGACTGCGCAGGACTTATTGTGCCAAGGAGTGGGCTTGCATCAAAGCACGGCATTACGTGTGTAAATGCTCCAGGCTTAATAGATTCAGGATATCGGGGAGAGATTAAAGTTGTTTTGGCAAATACTGATCCAAGTACTGTCTATAGAGTTAGAAGACTAGACAGGATAGCTCAATTAGTAATTATTAAGCCTGTTTCTGTTAAAATTAAAGAAGTGAGTGAGCTTAATTTGGCTACGGATAGAGCTGACCGTGGCTTCGGCTCGACAGGGTAGCAAAAAAAGTTGTAGCCTAGATGTTAAATAGTATTAATGGAGGCTCAGTATGCAAAGACTTTCTGGATTAGATGCGGCATTTTTGTCTATGGAAACTGCGAGTATGCATAACCATGTTGCAGGTACGTTTATTTTTGATCCGTCTACAATGGAAGGTGGATATTCTTTTTCTAAATTTGTAGAGTTGGTAAAAGCTCGTCTGCCATTGCTGCCTCCTTTTAGACGTCGCGTACTTAATGTTCCATTTGGAATTCACTTTCCAATCTGGATAGAGGATCCGGACTTTGATCTTGACTATCATGTGAGGAGGCTTAGTTTGCCGGCTCCTGGCGGAATTAGAGAGTTAAGTGAACTTTCCGCTGACATTATTGAAAGACCGCTTGACTTAAGGAGACCACTTTGGGAAATTTACATAGTTGAAGGACTCGAAGACAATATGATTGCAATGATTACAAAGACTCATCATGCTGCAATCGATGGGGTCTCAGGCGCCGAGCTTACAGCAAACTTTCTTGATTTGTCACCTGAATTGCGAGCAATTCCTCCTGAAGTTCCGCCTTGGAAACCAGATAGAGTCCCATCTGACTTTGAACTATTTGCTTATGGGCTAAATTCATTGGCTCGACATCCGAAAGCAGCGGTAAAGACCATTAAGCAAACGATTGAAGCAATCTTAAATGTGTCGGAACGAAATAGGATGCCTGGAGTTAAGCCACCGCCAGCTCCATTTAGTGCTCCTAAAAGTGTTTTAAATGGTGCTATAACTCCACATAGAAAAGTCGCATTTCAAGAAGTCTCATTAGACGATGTTAAATTTGTCAAAAATACCTTCGGCGGGACGGTAAATGACGTTGTTCTAACCATGTGTGGAAGTGCTTTGAGAGAGTACTTATTAGAGCATCATGAACTTCCAGATGAACCGCTAGTAGGAATGATACCTATTTCAGTTCGAACTGAAGAAGAGAAAGGTACTTTAGGGAACAAGGTCTCAATGATGCTTCTGTCTCTGGAGACTACACAAAGAGATCCTGTTGAGCGATTAAAATTTATATCTGAAAACTCAAAGCACGCGAAAGATCAGGAAAAAGCAATAGGGGCTGACGCACTAACAAATTGGGTCGATTTCGCTGCCCCCGCAGTTGCTGCAAGGGCCGCTCGCTTAATTTCGAGCTTGCAGGTATTTGACAGAGTGAGACCAATATTTAATGTTGTAATATCTAATGTGCCTGGTCCTAATTTCCCGCTTTATGCTGGTGGTGCACGTATGATTGCAATGTACCCACTCGGACCCATTACTGAAGGGGTTGGACTGAATATAACGGTAATGAGTTATATGGGCTCAATGTATTTTGGTCTCCAATCTTGCAGAGAGCTAGTTCCAGATATTGACCTAATTGCGAGTCAAATTGGCGAATCTTTGCAAGAGCTTGTAAAGGCAGCAACTCGGAAAAAAGATGGATTAGCCCCTAATGCAAGAACAAGAAAAAGGCCTCAGAGACCTGGAGCGTCTTCTGCTAGGTCGCATATGAGCGATACAGAATAAGTTGAGGTTTTAAGAAATTCTCACTCCAAGGTGCTCGATATTTTGCTAAAGTAGGAGTTATTGCGGACGTGGCTCAGCTGGTAGAGCATCACCTTGCCAAGGTGAGGGTCGCGGGTTCGAATCCCGTCGTCCGCTCCAATAAAATACCTGTTCAAAGGGGTAGGGGGGAGTTCAGTCAGCAACCAATAATTGCTATCATGGCGCAAATATGGCGCATTTTTTGGTTCATTAAAACCTTATATCAAATTTAAAGGTTCAAACTTAAATTGTTACGCTAATGGATTTGGACTGGCAAATAAACAAACTTTTGGATCAGGTGTTTGGAATGCCATTCGGAATTGATCTGAAAGCATTTTAATGTAAAATAGGGTAATGAGCCCCAGTAACTTTATGCTTACCGAGATACCTCGCTTGAGAGACGGTACCAAGATTGATGATATAATTTCAATGCTTAAA
>JAJYFT010000165.1 GCA_021790815.1 Actinomycetes bacterium | reverse complement strand
AAGAGAACGACCCAGGATTTATTCCACTACCTTGAGGGCTGCCTCCTAAAAATTGGTTAACAATCTGTTGATCTGCTGGCTGAACAGGAAACACTACGTCACCAAAGTCCGCACCTTTAAAATAAAACGATGCCACTCCAACTGATGGCACAGTTGCAGACGGAACACTAGATGGGCTTACGTTTCTAAAAGCTAAAGCAAGTGAGATCATGTCATTAAATGTAAAGTTCTGATCGACTTCAAGTGAAGGAAGTATAGTACCAATTAACGTGTTAGCAGTCAAAGGATTAGTTATCTTTTGCCTTACTTGAGAAGCTAAAACTCTTAAAAACTCATGAGTTCTTCTGATCCTTCCAATATCTCCAAGTCCATCGTACACCCACTGACCATTTTGCATGTAGTACATATGTCTCGAGCGAACAAGTCCTAATGCTTGGGTACCATTCAAATACACGCAGCCAGTTTTAAACTCGCCAAATGATGCGTAAGTATCTTTTACTTCAGTTGGGAAGTACATATTTACTCCGCCTAAATCGTTAACAACTTGCTGAAATGTGTCAAAATCAAGTTCTACAAAATGGTTAATTGGAATTCCGAGATCCTCTTCAACTGTTTGAACTAGGTTATCTGGACTGACATTAAGAGAAGCATCAATCTTTGCATGATCTAATCTTCCTGGATAAGTCGAGGAAAAGTTTGCAATTGGAACAAATAAGTCTCGTGGAATAGAAAGTAAGTAAGCACTACCGGTCGCAGGATTTAGATGAATTACCATTGTAACGTCACTTCTGGCGCCACCTACTTGGCTACAACTTCCATACACGGAGGATTGTTGGCCATTTAGTGCGCATCGAGAGTTGTTTCCAACCAAAAGGATATTCTCTGGCTGAGAGCTTGACGCCTTTATTAAATGATCTACGTTAATGTGATGAAGTTGGTGTTCTCGATAGAGATAATAGCCGTACCCTGTTGCTGAGGTTAGAATACCTAAAACAACGATTACAATTAGAGCAACTATTAATCTTTTCCTCCACCTATTCTTTCTTCTTAAATGCTTGACAGGTTTGCCGCGCCTTGGTTGACGGACGGCACTTTCTGACCCTTTATCGAAACCTTCTACCATTATTTCCTTCTAGACTGTCGATGATGGATTTTTAGCAATTTCAGCTAAAAATTCATCGTTCGAAACCGTACTTTTAATTTTGTCCATTAGAAGCTCTAAGCCAGGCGCTGCATTTCCGTCCTGTGCCAAAGCATTCAAAACTCTTCTCAATTTCCAAACTTGCTGGAGCTGAATTCTTTCAAAAAGAAGTTCTTCGTGACGCGTAGATGAGGCATTAACATCAATCGCTGGATATATCCTTCGTTCTGCAAGTCTTCTATCTAACCTCAACTCCATGTTTCCAGTTCCTTTGAACTCTTCAAAGATAACTTCATCCATTTTAGAGCCAGTTTCAACTAAAGCGGTCGCGAGTATAGTTAAAGACCCGCCTTCTTCAGTATTTCTTGCTGCACCGAAAAACTTCTTTGGCGGATAAAGTGCACCAGAGTCCACGCCACCGGACATTACTCGTCCACTTGTAGGTTGGGCAAGGTTATACGCCCTTGCCAACCTTGTAATACCATCCAAAATGATAACCACATCTTTTTTAAGTTCAACAAGCCTCTTAGCTCTTTCAATAGCAAGCTCAGCAACCATCGTGTGTTCCTCAGAAGGTCTATCAAACGTCGACGCTATTACTTCACCCTTAACCGATCTCCTCATGTCAGTTACTTCTTCTGGTCTTTCATCGACCAGGAGGACCATCAAATGAACACCTGGATTGTTCTCTTCTATAGAGTAAGCAATCTGTTTCATGACTGTCGTCTTCCCAGCTTTTGGAGGGGACACTATCAATCCTCTTTGTCCTTTACCTATTGGGCTAAGCAGATCGACTATTCTTGCAGTCATATTGTCTTTTACGCCTGGAATTTCAAGTCTTAGTTTTTCATCTGGAAAGAGCGGTGTTAGGTCCTCAAATTTGGGTCTGTGCTTAGCTTCTTCTGCTGCTAGGCCGTTTATGGTCTCTATTTTTAGCAAAGCGGGATATTTCTCATTTGATGCTGCTGGCCTACTAAAACCTTCAATGTGGTCACCTTTGCGCAGACTGAAGCGACGAGCTTGACTTAATGAAACGTATACGTCTTTATTGGAAGGAAGATACCCTATCCCTCTTATAAATCCGTAACCCTCATCTCTTAAATCCAAAAGACCTGCGATCGGGATTGGCTCACCATCAAAGTTTGGTTCTTGATTTTGATCACGTTCTGGCCTCGGACCTCTTTCTTTCCCGCGACGTCTCCTATTTCGTCGTGAATTATTATCAGAATGTGCAGACTGTGATTCTGCCCTTCCTTCATTGGATTCAGATTTCATACCGTCACGCTCTTTGCCTTCGGCTCTAGGCGTATAAGTTAATTCCCCTTGAGATTGTTTTACTCCTTCTTCACCGGCATCATCTAACCCGGAAGATCCCTCATCAGCAAATTTTATGAGTGCTGCATTTACCCTAGGAGTTTTCGGTTTCATGTCCTTCGAAGGTGAATCTCCTGAGTTTACATGTCCAGAATTTACTTTCCCGTTATCAACCTGACCGGAATTGTTTGGCTTGTTACCCGAACCATTTTGATTTTCAATAGGAGTTGAACCTCCATTTTCTAAGGAACTATTAATACTTGAAGGGGTACTAGAGCCTCCATTTACATAAGATGTTTCTGATGTAATTGGAGAACCACTAAGTATCAAATCAATCATGTCAGATTTTTTTGTTCGCGAATTTACCTTTAAGCTCATTGCCTCTGCAATAGTTTGGAGTTCGGTTTTATCCTTGCTTTCGAGAATATTTCTGTTTTGTACTATTTCCCCGGTCATCCGAGTACCTCATTTCTGAAATGTCATTGGAATTTAACAACTTGTTGCACTATAGATTTTTATATACGCAAATTAAAATTTATTATTTTCGATTTCGTGCGAATACTTGCCACTCAGCTTCATTAATAATTTATCTCTGCCGCCAGTTCCAGAAAATCCATTTTCAGAACTTGGCAGGTAATTGCTGATCGCACTTATTACTTTAGCCGATTTTTACCACTTATGCAAATTATGTCCCCAAATAGGGCTTTGGGTAAGTTTAAAGTGGCTACCTACAGCAATTTTAAAATCAATTGACATGCACAAGCAGTAACAATGAAAACAAACAAAATATA
>JAJYFT010000058.1 GCA_021790815.1 Actinomycetes bacterium | reverse complement strand
GCGAGCCAGCTGTTTCAGACTTACTCACCTTGATAACTAGCTACTTTATACAAAACGGTGAGCAAAGAAAAGAATTGACTTTGCACTATTTTTGCCACTATGTCAGGAGTTCTGGAATCTCTAAAGGCTCTCTAAGGAATTGGATTGCAGAAGATGAGGCGAGTAAAGCAGGTAGTAACGGATTATCAATTGATGAACGAAGCGAATTACTTGCTTTTAAATGAGAATTAAAGGAGACGAAACGGACAAATGAGATTCTAAAGGCTGCTGCGGGTTTTTTCTAAGGCGGAGAAGGGGCGCCTTTACAAGTAATTAGCTTTATTGATAATTACAAACATAAATGGGGAGTCGAGGGCTACGTGTCATTAAAGCACGGGAGTGCGCCATCAGAACCGGATCGCCGCTAGCCCACCAAGCACGTCGTTGAACGTCAGTAGTTTCTACCATCCCCATCCCACAAATGACCCTAGAAGCTGCAGTCCTGATTCTTGTTGGTTGGGATGAGTCCTCAACCAACTTAGCCAACAGATCTACCGAGCGGTAGTCTTCGAGGAATGTGAGCGTCCGGAAAGCTTTGTCTCGCTCGCTATCTTCGGTATCGGGTGCACTTACAAGTTCTAGTAAAATTTGTGTCCAACTGCGATCACCGACGTCTCTGATTCGCTCAGGAGGAATGCTCACCCGCATAAGAGACATCTTACCAAACAAATAAACCAACGACCCTTTCCCTGAGTGACTACACATGGATTCTATTTACCCCTAGTGCTGGATAAAAGATTCAACGATGCGAATGATAATCTCTCAGGGAGGCCAGAATTAGTTGTAGACATAGTGTGAGTAACCTCATCCGTCACTTCCAGAGAATGAATTTGTTACTAGTTGCATAACTTATTGCTAATTCACGCCTCTCATATTTGTATTCATTCATCTTGATTATTTCCCAATATGGCTTCTGATCTTTTCCATCATGCTGACTCAAAAAACCGGATCTCCTCCCTTATCTCTCCTAAAATTTACTTTTTGTCATACACAAATGGTATTTGAGTCAAAAGAGGCAGCCGAAGAGGCAACTAAAAGGGCTCTTGAAGAAGGCAGTGGGTGTAGCGGTGAGTGAAAACTTCGAATTCTTCAAGCAAAGTAATGAGAAGCCGATATAGTTACTTTCAGACAATTACTGTATAGTTTTAAAAGCACCTTATCATTCATAGCACCTAAGTCCGAATACCACAAGTTCAAAAAGGACGTACTTTTACATAAAAATACTTTCGCCTGGGATGGAGATGAAAAATGGATTCCATTTTGGATACAGTTGGTTGATGATCTTGTACTTGAAAGGGGGCCTTTGGACTTATTAACATTGTGTTATCGGCTGAAATTGGTTCTAGTTCTACACTATTTTGAACATGAAGATAAAGTGATGGAACTTATTGACCCGTTGGAGGCCGATATCGTACGTTCAATAGGTAAGAATTACAATCTTTACTCTGCTATAGATTCCATCAGGTGCGCCTATCACAAGTCAGATTACGAGGAAAGTCTTCCTCGGAACGCATTTGACCTGATTTCCAAGTTGCGCAGTGACCGAATTGGAAATTCCATCGAAATACGGCGACAGCAGAGATTGCTTGGAAAGCTGATTCGGCAGAAAACTGTACACCCTGACGAGGTAGAAATTGATGCGCTGCTGGCAGAAGTAGATTTCTTAATTCTTGAGAATACATCCAAGTATGGCAATCGCGATTGGAAAGTTGTGGAAATGCGGTTTCGTCGAATAACATATGAGTGGGATTCCAAAAGAACTCCCGATTGCATTAACCAACTTAAGTAATTAATTGGAGAATGCGAGTCAAGCGCGGTCCTCCCTGATAGAATGCTTTTAGAGATAAAGGCCAAGTATGAGGAAATGCTTGAATGAATGTAACTCCAAGCCAATCGCGACACTTCAAATGAACAAGATTACAGAGCACGATATTAAGGCTATGCTATTTGAGCAGAACCTAGAATTTGCGAGTAATTTTGAACCTGCTTCGAAGTTGATCGCTCAAACTGTTTGCAACACGCCGGAAGTTGAGTTGCTGGACGCGGGTGAGAGTTTAATAGATAGTTGCGAAGTCGACAGAAGGATTCTTGGAACGAGACTTATTAGAGAAGTCAAGGATAATCGAGAGCGAGCGATTGAATTGTTGCGGCATTTATTGTTGAGAGAGTGTGATGAAGCAGTAATTTATTGGGTTATTGGAGCTTTTGGATTTCAAAAGAGTGACTCGGTCACCGAAGAGATACTTGCTTTTAGGACTCATCCAAATCCAGGAATCCGTTATAACGTTGCCACGGCAATATGCAATACCTCGCTGCCCGATCTACTTCCGCAGTCGCTTGAAGCACTGATCGTACTGTGTCACGACGAGAACTCTGAAGTGAGATTTTCTGCTGTTTTTGAACTTGGAGCCTGGTGGCAGCAAGTTAAAGACCATAGGATGGAACTCCAACTAAGGCAGGCGCTATCTGATTCAGACTCATATGTCGTTCGGGCAGCCCAAGATGCGTTGAACGAGAGTGGTTAATCATAGGGAGAAATGTATTGATAACACCTAAGCGTTTATTTTATCTGTCTTGGCATGGAACATTGTTACTTACATCACCGTCTGAATACCACTATTTCAAGCGACAGGTAATATTTTGAAAGACCAGTATAAGAAACTATTTAAGAGCAATTGCAAGTAGGAATGGAGACGGTGTATGGAATGGTATAGTACTTGTATCCGGCTAGTATGTATTGTTGGTGAGGTGGGCATTGTTGATATTTGGGACCATATCTATATTGTGCGTGCGAACACCAGAGAATTGGCGGTAGAGGCGTCTAATAATATTGGGCATTCTAAAGAGCAACTTTATGAAAATGCTGATAAGGAACTGGTGCGCTGGGCGTTTGTTGGGATTGTGCATTTAGATAAATTGGGCAAACGATTGTCCAGTGGAAAAGTAGTCTATCTTTCTAATGCATTAAAAGTAAGATCAATACCAATTAACTTTAATGCCGTGTTTTTTCCCGATAAGCAAGAGGTGGGGTCGACGGGAGTAGGAATTGTTGATTTTTAGTAACAAGATTCAAATACGGACCTATGATGAAGTGAGCCCTAAGTTATTGGTAAAGGTCGAGAAGAATACTCGAATGCCCAATTTACTGATAAACGGAGATATTTGATGGCGTGGTATACTGCTTGCTTAAAGTTTGTCTATATCGTCGGTGATTTGGGTATTACAGAAATTGGGGAGGCTGTCTGCATTGTACGCGCGGAGTCAAAAGAAGCGGCGCTGCAAGCCGCTCACAAGTTTGGTAGTTCGAAAGAACAGAAAGCGATAGACGATTGCAACGAACCGGCGCGCCTTGTATTTGTCGGGGTCTCGTCTCTAGATAAATTGGGTGATAGATTGACCAGCGGAACTGAAATCTATTTCACTCCCACACCTCTCAAAGGATCAATTCCAATCGATTTCAACACGGTGTTCTACCCCGAGAATCAGGCAGTCGGATCGTTTTGGAAATAGGAAAGGTGCAAGCATTTGTGAAAGATCCAAGCAGAAGAGAGAACAATAAGGAGAAAGGCGGGTGAGTGAATAGTTCTGCCAAAGGATATATTAAAGTTGCGGCTGTTATTTCGATTAAGTCATCCTCAAATGGGGTGGCTACATATCAAGAGGTACTCCCTGACGGAAGGCAAGCGTGGGCAGAGGTCCACAACGGTCAGATCACAAACGGGGGTGTCAACAATGTGCCCAAATGACCGCGATTTCTTGGGCTCCGATCTCATCAGCGCCAAAGACGCTTACATCGCATGTACTACTTTGTTAGTGCCTACTGGGAAAGAGGTGGTCGCCGCGACGGTAGTGTGAACCTACTCATGTCAGATATTGGACCGTCGGCTGACCCAAATGATGAGGCCGCGATCTGGTCAAGCGATCCAGCATTTTGGTTCGACTGGCTTGATGCCGTAAAGGTCGCCGAGGAACGTGGTATGCCTGACAATCTATAACGGTGCCGAAATGACTAATAATTCCATAAAGACAAGAGTAATTGCGGCAGACTCTTTTAAGCCCCTCCTGTGTCAGAAAAGATATCGCATCGGTTGGCTATTACTACGTTCTTGTTTCTCCCTTCAAGGCGGATCTTGATTTCATAGCGAAACTCACTCCATCGCGCATTTATCGCGCAGTTGTAGCAAATCACTGTGATTCACTCAGGTTCACATAACCAAACTACGCAGCCGTTACTGTTCAAAAGCGTTCATCCTAAGTCGTTACTTTTAGCTTCCCAAGTTGAAAACGCGAGTTCGATTCTCGTCGCCCGCTCTTAAAAAGTCCAGTTCACAAGTAGTGGGCTATCTGTCCTCAAAGTACTGACTTTGACGTTATCGCGCATTTGAATTATTTTTTGGTTTCCGAACCATCAATTTGAGCATTTTTTGACGACTCTGCCAGAGTTGATAGTACTTGTGCAATTACTTTGTCGTGTCTCGAACTTGCGTATTGGTAACTAATGGCTGCTGAACTAGAGTGAGCCATATGAACTGCACCTACTCCAATAACCGTACACTCGAACCTATAAAAAAGGAGAATACAAATATAAGAAAGATGAAGAAAGGGATATAATATTATCATAACTAAAAATATGAATTCAACACCAAACTTCGAAATGGTTCGTGCACGCCGTGAGGAGATTTCGACGATCGCATCACGATACGGGGCCCACAATCTGCGTGTCTATGGCTCTGTCGCTAGAGGAGACGCTACCTCTGCCAGTGATGTGGACTTCTTGGTGGATTTCGAACCGGGTCGGTCACTTTTCGACCTTGTACGACTCGCTGATGAACTTGGAGAACTCATGGGGAGATCTGTCGATATTGTGACAGAAGAAGAACTAGGAGCTAGAACTCGTGACCAAATTTTAGCTAATGCGAGGTCACTTTGAGCAACGACAGAGAAAGGCTGTTGGACATGCTCGAAATGATCGGCAAGATAATCAGACATCGACCTGAAAGTGTTGATGTGCTACGCAATAACGAAGTACTTGAAGGAGCCATATTGCGATGGATTGAAATCATTGGTGAAGCCGCTTCAAAAATTTCTGACACTACAACTCAAGAGCATCCAGAAGTACCCTGGAGCGATATTGTTGGAATTCGGAACCGCCTAATTCATGGATACCCCACTGTCAACCTTTCCCTCGTATGGGGAGTGATAGAAAACAACTTAGAAACACTGCGCACACAAATCGAAAAGATTTTGGAGCAATTCACATGACCGACTCTTCTCAAAGTCATTAAAGTTGACGCAGCAAGTGCTGGGTCCCAAGCTTTCATTTCCCAATCCAAGGTACATCTCAATTTCAAAGCGAAAATCACGCCATCGCGCATTTATCGCGCAGTTGTAGCAAATCACTGTGATTCACTGAAGTTCACACAATCAAACTACGCAGCCATTACAGTTCAAAAGTGTTCATCCTAAGTCGTTACTTTTAGCTTCCCAAGTTGGCAACCGAGTTCGATTCTCGTCGCCCGCTCCACTTAAAAGTGCTGGTCACAAGTTATTGGGAGTCTTAGCAACGGAGTACTAACTTTGACGTTAACGCTCATTTGAATTCATTTTGGGTATTCGAACCATCAACGCAGCGTGCAACTTTGGTGTCCGCCACCGTACAATCAATTGTCCACATCCATGCAGATTTCCATGTCCGTCAACAATATGAAGAGAATAAAATTATCCCGAGCCAAGCTTTTGAAGAGATTGTGAAAATTCTTCGATTTAATTGTATTTGCCACTGCAGGGATATAAATTTTACCTGTCATGTCAAACTCATTGCTTGATTGAGATCTCTATGATGACATCCTCGCTGCGCGACTTTTAGGTATTCCGGTTGTGACCCTTAGACGGAGGCTTGAAGGTAGGGTAAGTACTGGTGGAAAATACTACGAACCAGTCTTGCGTGCCGAGTCTACAGGTTTTCGCAATGTCACATAGGGAGAGTTTGTCGAAGCTCGTTACCTTCGTGAATATAGAGTAACTCATAACGTTTTTTTAGGATCTTGGTCCTTGCTATCTAGTTCTATATACTTCGTTGCGATGGCCCACATACTCTATATGGATTTCGGCTTCGTCAAAGGTGTAGAGAATCCAATAGGTCCCGCGAGTTGCTCGGTACATGCCCTCCAACTCTCGCGTCAGAAGGGCACCGACGCGAGCCGGATTGTCTGAAAGGGGACCGTAGATAAATTCCACAATTGGTCCAATCGCTTTTGGCTCCTTATTTGCAAGTCGATCCATCTCCCGAGAAGCAGCAGCCTCCCATATGACTTTCGCCAACTATCGCGATATCCATCGAACAAGCGCATCTTCCTTTGAAATTGCCAGAGCCTCATTCCGATGTTCCTGGTTGTATCGAAGTGCGGCAACTGCCTTGCGATCGGAAAGGACTTCCAGTGTCGCTTCTAGTCCCTCCAAGTCATCGAGTGCGATGAGTACCGCAGCCGGACTGCCGTGGGTCGTTACCGTCACACGCTCGTGGGTGCGCCGCACTTCATCTACAACCTCCGACAAATGGTCTTTAACTTTCCCGAGGGGCATTGAAGTCGCCATAGCCATAAGTATAGCTAAAATCCTCGGGGCAAAGTCACGCGATATCAAATACTTGAATGGGATAGTCTAAACTACCGAGTTGTCTTCCAGAGCGGGACCTCCCATCAATTCTCAGCGTTTATAGCTCCAAGGCCCTACCAACGGCAGTAGGAAAAACGGACCTGTGATCGAGTTTAAACCATAGTTACTTGTTTAGTGGCTTTCACCTCCGCACGTCATTAATCTCCCCCTGTGTCAGGAAAGATGTCGCATCGGATTGCCGGCAGAAAATTTTCATTTCACTATCAATGGCCTATTATGTGTTCAAAGTGAAAGTCACTCCATCGCGCATTTATCGCGCAGTTGTAGCAAATCACCGTGATTCACTGAGGTTCACATAAACAAACTACGCAGCCATTACAGTTCAAGAGTGATCATCTTAAGTCGTTACTTTTAGCTTCCCAAGTTAAAAACCGAGTTCGATTCTCGTCGCCAGTTCTCTTTAGAATTATGAAGTAACTAAGTTGATTTGAGCACTAGTTTTAAGACTTTAATTTACAAAAGGCTTTAAGTCGGCATAAGAATGTTTATGTTAATATTTCTAGCAGCGCCTGCCATTTGCTGGTCGTAAGTCACCAGACCCTCCAATTCATTCTCTAGTTGGAGTGCAGATGCAATATGTATTGCATCAAGACTTCGTAAAGCTGGTGGATCTAATTTTCCTGCCATTTCGCAGATCGAAGGTGTCAATTGGATTAATCCAATTGATTCAATGACGGCTCGTGACTTTTCCTCCCAACGCGGATGAACGCGTCGTGATGCTCTTATGAGCTCAGTCCTTAGCAAATCACATGACACAATATGTCGATTCGATTTATGAAGCCAATCAATTAGGGCATTGGACTCTTGTTCGCGAACAACCAATTTTAACGCCGCAGAGGTATCAATATAAAATGCCATCAATATTGTTCAGAATTTCTCTGTTGAAACAAAACATCAGAAAGAGCTGGTTCATTTTGTTTCCTAATTAAAGGTTTACCAAGATCTTTTAGTGATCTCATAGGTGGAGATAATTTACCGGCTTCAATTAGTGCATCTACTTTGCTGGTTGAAGGAGACACTAACTGAGCGACTGGTCTTCCTCTATCGGTAATAGTTATTACTGTTTCGAAATGAAGTTCAGCTATGATTTGTGAAGCATTTTGTCTGAGTTCACGTATTCCATACTCTTTCATGTATAACATTGTAGCACAGTTTACTTGAATACATGTAAGTCCCCCTGTAACAGAAAAGATGTCGCATTGGTTGGCTATTACTTCGTTCTTTTTCTCCCTCCAAGGCGGAACTTGAGTTCAAAGTGAAATCCATTCCATCGCGCATTTATCGCGCAGTTGTAGCAAATCACTGTGATTCCAGAACTCCTGACCCACGGTTATATATCCTCAGGTCAAGTAGTTGGTCAGAGAATCGACTCTGAGATATTCAATGCAGAGGCGAGCCAGCTGTTTCAGACTTACTCACCTTGATAACTAGCTGCTTTATACAAAACGGTGAGCAAAGAAAAGAATTGACTTTGCACTATTTTTGCCACTATGTCAGGAGTTCTGGATTCACTGAAGTTCACATAAACAAACTACGCAGCCATTTCAGTTCAAAAGCGTTCATCCTAAGTCGTTACTTTTAGCTTCCCAAGCTGGCAACCGAGTTCGATTCTCGTCGCCCGCTCTCAAAAGACCAGGTCAGGAGTTTATCGTCAGCCTAGGTTAGTGTCCACAAATAGCGTTCGTACCGTAAACGTGTCATAATCAACAAGATTTTTAAAAAATGTGCCGTGAATTTGAGAAAGTTAACAGCATTGCGAATGGGTCTTAACTGAGAAATATTAAAGCCATTAAATATTAAAGCCATTCCAGTAAACACTCTCGACTTGTGTAAAGAAAATCGAATTAATGCAGAAAGCCCTAGCGAAGCTGCCTTTATTTTTAACTAGAATCTTTAACCAAGTATTGTACTTCTTTCAAGGCTGTGCCGTCTGTTCGCTTCCACTAGAGATGACCATTCGCGAGAGGGCTTTGCAAAACCATCGATGCAATTAATGGAGATCTAAAGACTTAGTCCTGTGTCAGTCGGAGACGTAAGATTGAATAGTGCAGGCGAGGTGCTGCAAGTGCCAATCGAGTCCAATTGGATTTTTCCACAATCCACAATCCGTCTAGTGTTCCTTCGACTTGGAATAGCTGGATCGAGGTTCAAATCAGGTCAGGCCAGATATCTTTATGTTGTAAAGTCATCAGCTATCAACCATAATTTGGGTTTGTTGGAAAGTAAATATTTCGCTGCTTGGAGATAAGTAATTATGTGCCTTTGCACATCTGAATTGTGCTAAAAGCTCCATACACGCGTATTATTATGAAATTAGCCGACGTAATTAATCAATGTTGAAGTGAAATTCAGGTCGAGAAAACTCAAACTATAATGCATTGGTCGGACTACACTTTGAGTGGAATTCAAAATAAATTTTTATTCAAAGCCATGTTAATCAAGTATCGACTGCAATCAATTCTACAACATCCTTGTGAAAGCCATGAAGCCCAACATCAAAAGTGACCAACTTGCCATTTTTTATACGTGCCAACTGAGCTAAATAAAAGTCGGTAACTTGTCTATGCCCACTAACGGACTTAAGTTCAAAATCGCTAAATCCAACTTCATCCATCCAAAATTCATGTCTTGGATGCAAGCAAATGCTTCTAAGAATATCGACAGAAATACTAGAGTCCTGACCTTCTCTAATTAAAAACCTAATTAAACTACCTTGAGTGATCGGGCATGTTGCAAACTTTTGATGACTTTTCTTGAACCAATATTTAGCTAGTTCATGATGAACATGATCTTCGACAATTAGGGCAATTAAAACATTTGAATCCAGTAAAATCGTCATACTATTCATCCTCCAACGAGCGAATATCTTCGTTGGTGATAATTTTGCCTAGTCGAATTTCTGGAAGCCCAGTTACGTTACTTTCTGAGAAATGTTGTATGACTAGAGGGGTTCCAATAGCTTTCTTCAGTAATTCAGCTATTGTTACACTGAGAGTTTTTGAAGTATCATTTGCCAAAGACTTAGCCGTATAATAAATATCATCAGGAATGTTAATAGTAGTGCGCATAATAACATCTTAGCATACTTGTGTAGTGATGCGCTTTCGAAATAAGTCTTAGGTTTTTCATTTTTTTAATTTGGTAACCTAGCTCGTTTTTCACTGCGCGTAATCATACTGGTCTACCCGTTGAAGTTTGGATCCTACGCAAAAAGTTTTAGGTTGTAACGTTAGAAACTTTTCGGCTCAAAAAGTGAGCTGCCGCCACACTTAATGAGTGACAATGACATCAATTCTGCACCACATTTGCACCACAAGCGAAGGCAAGAAACGGTTAACGATTGAAACCAAAGGTCAAAGAAAATAGTTGTTAATCAGGACATTCTTAAATAACCCCAGCTCACATAAACCTGTGCGCAGCACTGATAATGCTGAGGTCGCTGGTTTAAACCCAGCTAGCCCCACTAAAATACCAGGTCAGAGTATGTGTATTTCATTAGTTATTTTTACAAATGCCCCTTATTTACCCTTTTTTACCCATGCTGGGGTCACGTTGAGGCCACGAAATTGATCTTTTACCCCCACCATTTCTAAGCGTTTTCTCAAACTTATTCAGGAAAGGTTCTACGATATCTCTGACTTTTAGGGATGACAAAACTATGCCAACGCTATCGTAATTGAATATCCGGCAGCGATAACAATTTTAAATTGGGAACTGATGCTGGCAATACCAGGTATACTTAATGGCATGGCTAAAGTTATGGTATCTCTCCCTGATGATTTGCTTAGAGTCGTAGATATTGAAGCAGATCGTTCTGGCACAACTCGAAGTGGATATCTGCGTAAACTTGCAGAAAAAGAACTGCGGCTTCGTACTATTGGACGGGCGGAGAAAATGGCTAAGTTAGACAAGACAAAGGGCTCATCAACTGGGCACGGAGGTGGAGTAGCTGACTTGGTTAAGTTAACCCGGCCAAAACATTGAATCTCCTATTGCTTGATGCTAGCGTTTTTCTTGCTGCCGAAGATTCCAATGATTTGTATTATGAAGATTCACGCAAATTATTTAAAGCATCTACTCCATTAGCCTCTCTTGACCTTGTCTTATATGAGGTGACCAACGTTGCCATCCGCTCATGGAAAGACCAAGTTGCTTGCCACCGTCTCCTAGAACGTGTTAAAGCAGTAGCCGAAGACGGAGGACTCGTGCATGTTACAATTGCACTCATGGCAAGTTCTGCGACTATTGCAGAAGAAAAAGGTATTTCAGTTTACGATGCTGCATATGTGGCCGCATCGGATTATTTAGGCGGTCACCTTGTTAGTTGTGATGTACGTGACCTTGTCTCAAAAGGACTTGCACGTCTTCCCAATTCTACAAATAGTTCAAATAACTAAGAGAGACTAAGGAAAGATGATTTCTAAATTGGTGTGAAATAATGACGGATTTGATAGTGGACTATTAGTACCTATGGAGGTAGTAGTGTGACTGCATCTGCCCCGTAAAAACGTTTACGTCACTTATGTTCTTTCGATCTCCTCGCATACGAATGGTTCAATTGCTTACACGTAAAAGCAATAGAACATTAGCTATCTAAACACAAAGTTTTTCCACCAGGTAATATTCGGGTCACTAACACCCACATTTTAACTTCTGACTCTTTAACAGCCCAGCATATAGTATGTAAATATTTTTCAGAGCACTGCACTGATAATGCTGAGGTCACTGGTTCAAACCCAGCTAGCCCCACTAAAATACCAGATCAGTGTATGTGTATTTGGTTGATCATTTTTGCAAATGTCCTTTATTTACCCTTTTTTACCCATGCTGGGGTCACGTTGAGGCCACGAAATTGATCTTTTTTTACTCATCATTTCTAAGCGTTTTCTCGAACCTATTCTAGAGAAGTATTGTGATTTGGACACTGTGGTTTACCGCTCATGACGCTACTTACAGATGCCACAAAAGGAAGTTCACCCGATCCCTCTTACCATTTTCATTGACGATAATTTCTCACTCCTCAAGGGCTATCCACACCCACTCAAATTACTCGATGCATCACACGGATCCAATTTTAACTCAAGGCACATAATTAGTCACTAGCGGGCACCAATACCGCAGTCAGTATTGACCAATCTCTTCCGAAAGAGATAAATAAGCCTGGGTATTCGAAATCTGACGGCACTCGGCTTTCCCCTTCTGACCTCGACAATACTATCGAAAAAGATGGATCACGGAACTTCCATACGAACACTTGGGAGCCAGAGCGCTTCCACTTTCCAACTCCGTTCTCAAATATATTCCAATTCTTTTCTGTCTGAGACGAGACCGCGGCTACAATGTTGCACCATCCCCGACATGGCTCGCAAACAGCCAATCCAATTCCCTTAACAATAAACTCCGGAATGGATACTCTAGGCTTGTTAACTATTTCGCCGGCCTCTCCATCTGTGAAGTATAAGTTTATCTTTTCCGCGTGATATAAAACTCTGAATTGATGCGTATCGCCCGCTTCCAACAACGCTCGATTGGCACCTTTAAGATAGACACCAAGTAAATCAACTTCCATAACATAGGATAAGGATTTCCGAGCTGCAATATCTTGGCGAAATAAAGCATAGCCAGTAAACTCTACGGGATTAGTAAGTAAATCGAGGATGTCCCAAACTCTGTTGAACTTCACGGAGTTCAAATACACAAATTACCAGCTTGTTTTTGGCAAACTGGTAATAACAAAAGGAAAGTAATCTCGACTTT
>JAJYFT010000164.1 GCA_021790815.1 Actinomycetes bacterium | reverse complement strand
CTGTTGAAATGCTCGATGATAATGACAAATTAAGACCGGTTGCCACATCTTTGACTGTTACGACAAGTTCTGGTTCTGTTACTACACCAATAAGAAATACAAACCTTCCCCAACAGCTTAACGTCGCTCCTGGTCCTACCTCATTTGCAAGAATAACAATTTCTGGAGCAGTAGGCGGAGAAATTGGTGGACCTGGCGTTGGAATTCGAGAAATTGGAATTCCAGGAGTATTGATTCAGCGTTTTCTGGCGGTACCGTCTGATGTCTCTCCTGGATCGTTTACATCACAAAGTTTCTCATTTTCTACAAATGCACAAAGTGCGAATGTAACCAGTGGTGCAGCTTATCCTCAACTTGCAAGAATCTTCACGGTTGACAACAATACCAACTTCAATATAAACGCACAGGCATTGCCGGTGCCATCGAGTTCATTAAATACATTGATTGCACCAAAAGGCGACCTCCAAATATTTTCAAACTCAACATATGGAAATCTCCCCAGGTTCTCAGTAACTAATTTACTAACTTCAACTCATACTTCAGCCTGGATAGCTGGAAACCCGAACCCTCAAATTGTTATTTCCTGGCAAGGAAAGAAAACCATATCGACGATACATTTTACCTATACTACTAACTTTGCAGCTCGTCCACTCTCAATTAGTTTAACGAGTTTGAATGGAGACAGACAGGCTAAAATTGACTCCAACGGGAACGCTACATTCGCGCCATTAACTACAAATGCAATAACGTTAAATTTTCCAAGTGTCCAAAAGATAGTCGCGGTGAATCAATTAACTGGAGAGATTGGACAGCTCCCTGTTGGGCTTTCAGGAATTTCAATTAAGGGACTTGATAGCTTGAAACCGAAACAAACACCTTTAAACTCTAAAGTTACAATTCCATGCGGCCAGGGTCCACCAATTTCAATCGACTCGACTGTCTACACGACTTCTGTAACAGGAACATACCAAAACTTAGTGTTAGCGGAACCGATGGCTGTTAACATTTGTGGCACTACAAGTGTCAATTTAAGCCAGGGGTCGCATGCAATAGTTGCAGAGCCATCTAACTCACCCTTTTCAATCTCGTCCGTCACGCTTACGCCCCCTGGAACAAGCCTTAATACCACTTCCATTACTTTGATTGCCCAGAGTCGACCAATCTCAGTTATCCATTGGGGCAATGACACAAGGACGCTTTCTGTTTCTCAAGGGACACAGTCATACTTAGAGATTCACGAAAACTTCAACAATGGTTGGCATGCGACTTTAAACGGCCTTCCCCTAACTTCAGTCGTTCTAGACGGCTGGCAACAGGGATTTGTGATACCTGCAGGTCAAGGTGGCGTAATAACGATTAACTATGTTCCTAATTTCTTGTACCAACTTGGTTTAGTTGCAGGAGGACTTGCCGCACTTGGCCTATTAATTGCCGCTCTCATTGCGGTATTTGGGAATTGGAAGCGAGATGAAGATCTTGAAGAAACTAAGTCACTGAATGAACCTCCAAACTGGCTGTGGTGGACACTTTTAGGAGTTGCAATATTTCTAATTTCAGGGCCCATGGTAATAGCAGTTCCAGTGCTTGCATACATTTCAAAAAGATGGATCACTTCAAACTATCTATCATGGATTGCCTTTATCTCTATGGCATTGGCGGGACTAATTGACGCTTTATCACCAGGGCTTAATGCTCAAGGTGGAGTCGGCTCATTTGGATACTTATCTCAAGCTCTAGCAATAATAGCGTTAACTTGTGCTTTGGTGCCAGCTTACGCTTGGTGGAGACCATTAGAGAGATTAAAACTTTCGAACCGCACGCCAGACGAAGGAAAACAATTTGATCAAGAAAGCCAAACTGTGGTTGATAGTTAAATTAAGGTTAAATTATTTTTGGCATGAAAACTTCAACATATCTAGCTAGCAAAGAGGGCGACCCAGATTTCATCCCATTAACCATGTGGGATGAGTTAGGTTTACACTTTGACTTTCCTGACGAACCAAATACTGTATATGCCGAATGCGTTATTGAGGGATCTGTAGACTTTTCGATACTTAAAACTTCTTTTCAACATTTGAGCAAAGAGTATCCGCTTTTAAGGTCAAAACTAGTAAAAATGAGAGGGATACGACAAAAATACTACTGGTGTAAGTATTCCATTGATTCAAACCCAAATAAAGTCATATTCCATGGAATAGTTAATGTGGAAAACTATACAAATCTTTTAGAAAGAATCACAAGCGAACGATTAGATCCTTACACCTCTATCCTAAAAATACACCTACTTACAGTTGATAACAAGAGCCACATAATTTTACATGCACACCATTCTGCATTTGATGGCAAATCCCTAGTCGATATACTTTGCCTTCTAAGCAGTTCCTACCAAGGCGCCGAATTAGTCACTCCAGCCCCGACGGTTAAGCAGTTACAAAACAATCCCGCAAGTTCTTTAACTTCCAAAACTCCTCTAGTGAAGAGGCAATCCAAATATTTGCCATTTATAAATAAAATTACAAGGATTGAACCTCTTAACAAGAAAAAGGACCCAGGGTATAAAATTGTCAGAACACAACTTGACATTGCTTTTTTAAAATCTTTTAGAAATTCATTAGATATTAAGTTAACAATTAATGATCTCCTCCTCAGCTCAATTATGTCTGCGGTAGACGAGTGGAATACAGCTCTTGGAAAGGATACTTATGCCACAGTAATTACGATGCCAATTGATATAAGAGAATCTCACGCGAAGACAATGCTTGGAAACTATTCGATCGCTATTCCAATTGGCACAACAAAATCTGAGCGATCTGACAGGAATTCACTGTTCCAATCAATATATGAGCAAACTTCGGACTTTAAAATAAGAGCCTCAACGCCTCTCAGTGAGAAAGTTGATAAATTTCTATCAAAACCTCCGCTTCTTCAAACGGTTCTCTTAGCTCACAGATTTCTTGGAAGTCGCTTGGTCCACACAACAATATTTTCTAACTTAGGGAGATTAGACATAACTGAACTTTTTGGGTCAAACGTTTCTGAGTTTTACTTTTCAACATCAGCACGAATGCCTAGGGGAGTTGGAATTGGCGCTACTGGAATTGAAGAAACTCTTTATCTTTCACTTAGATTTAGACCCAGACTTTTTGATGAAGTCTCAGCAAATACGTTCTTAGATTTAATAGTTAAGAACCTCAATGAGTATAAAACTATAAATAATAGTTAGTGAAGGCTCCTTAACTCGCAAGATCCCGAGAACATCCCGAGTGCGTAATTACACGACAAAAATCATTAATGCCAGTCGCTTTGCGTCTGCTGAAATATCAAAAAGTAG
>JAJYFT010000007.1 GCA_021790815.1 Actinomycetes bacterium | reverse complement strand
CTTTTGCAGTTGTTCGTGAAGCGTCGATCAGAACTATCGGACAACGACACTATGATGTTCAACTCATGGGTGGAATGGCACTGCATTTCGGATGGATTGCAGAGATGAAAACTGGAGAAGGTAAGACCTTAGTTTCCACTTTGCCTGTATATTTAAATGCCCTTACTGGGGGTGGTGTCCATCTAATCACAGTGAATGACTACTTAGCCGAGAGAGACTCGGAGTGGATGGGTCAAATACATAGGTGGATGGGGTTGACAGTTGGAAGAATTTCTGCACAAATTACAGAATTTGAAGTAAAAAAGGCGGCTTACGACTGTGACATTACTTATGGCACAAACAGCGAATTCGGATTTGATTACTTAAGAGATAATATGGTTCGTGCGCTTGAGCACAAACTTCAAAGAGGTCACAACTACGCGATAGTCGATGAAGTTGACTCAATTCTTATAGATGAGGCAAGGACTCCGCTTATAATATCAGGGCCATCTGAGGAAGGCGCAAAACTTTATTACCAATTTGCCGCTATTGCTAGAAGTTTAAAGCCTGATATTGACTATGAAATTGACGAAGAAAAAAAGCTTGTTCTTCCAACTGATGAAGGGATTGAACGTGTTGAAAAGTCACTTGGGATTGAAAATCTATACGATCAAGTATCAAGCAATCTCGTTTTACATCTAAAACAAGCTTTGCGAGCAAAGGAACTCTACCTTCGTGACCGTGACTATGTTGTGATGAATGGTGAGGTAAAGATAGTAGATGAATTTACAGGTCGTATTCTTGAATCGAATAGATGGGAGGAAGGCTTACATCAAGCAGTAGAAGCAAAAGAAAGAGTAAAGATAAAAGAGGAAAATCATACTTGGGCTTCGGTAACGCTGCAAAACTATTTTAGAATGTACACAAAACTTGCTGGCATGACGGGAACTGCTGAAACCGAAGCCAGTGAATTCGCAAATACTTACTCAATGGCAGTTGTTCCAATTCCTACGAATCTTCCATTAGATAGAACTGATAGATCTGATGTTGTTTTCAAGACCGAACAGGCGAAGTTTAATGCAGTTGTATCGGATATTGTTGAGCGATTTGATAATGGCCAGCCTGTTTTAGTTGGAACTGCATCAGTTGCTAAGTCCGAGCAACTTTCTGAACTTTTAGTAAAACAAGGTATCCCTCATGAAGTATTAAATGCTAAGCAACACTTCAGGGAGGCCGAAATAGTGTCCCAGGCGGGTAGACCTAGTGCAGTGACCGTCGCTACGAATATGGCAGGTAGAGGGGTTGACATAATTCTTGGAGGTAATCCAGAGGGTCTAGCAAAGCGTGACGTAATAGCGCTTGGAATTGATCTAAGTACTGATGAAGGAGCTACGAAATATAAAGAACTTTTATCGCAGCATAAAAAGGAGTGCGAATTACTACAGGAAAAAGTAATTAATGCAGGAGGTCTCTATGTTTTAGGTTCCGAACGTCATGAGAGTAGACGAATTGATAATCAGTTACGTGGCCGATCTGGACGACAAGGTGATCCAGGGGAAAGCAGGTTTTATCTGTCTGTAGAGGACGATTTGCTCCGCATATTCGCAGCTGGTGCAATTGGAAGGGTAATTGACAGGGGACTTCCTGATGATCTTCCAATTGAGTCCAAACTAATTACGAAAGCAATTGAAAGAGCGCAGAATACTGTAGAAAGTAAGAACTCTGAGATAAGAAAAGAGTTGCTCAAGTACGATGACGTAATGAATGAGCAAAGAAAAGTAATCTATGCAAGGCGAGACCAGATTTTAGAGGGCGAAGACTTAAAGCAAAGATCACAAGAGCTAATTTCTGAAATAGTCGAATCTACTGTCAGACTTTACTGTTCATCTAATTTTGAGGAAGAGTGGGAGCTTGATGACCTACTAATTGCAATTAAACAGTACTATCCATCTAATTTTGTTGTAGAGGATTTGCATAAAGCTAGTAGCGTCGACCAACTCATTATGAGTCTTGAAGCAGAGGCGCTATCTCACTATGATGCCAGAGAAAATGAGTTCGAAGACAATGGGGTAGATTTTCGTCAGGTAGAACGAGACATTATGCTTCAAATTATTGATCAAAAATGGCGGGAACACTTAGCTGAAATGGATTACCTAAAGGAGGGAATTGGATTTCGTCAAATGGGTCAGCAGGACCCATTAGTTGCGTGGCAAAAGGAAGGATTCGAGCTTTTTGGGCAGCTTATGGATGAAATCGAGGATGATTTTCTCAAGTATTTAATGCATATTCAAATTTTGGTAAATGAGCCTACTCAACCAGACCTGTCTCAAGCAACGTATGTTGCTGCTGATGACCCGTCAGATTTTACTTCAACTGTTGCAGATATGTCAGGATCTTTACAAATGGATTCGGATTCTAGTGTTGGAGATGATCGGCAGGTTCAACAAGTAGTGAAAACTGCTCAGGAAAAGATCGGAAGAAACGAGCCATGTTGGTGTGGGAGTGGGAAGAAGTTTAAGCTCTGTCATGGCAGAAATTAGGAGTTTTGATTTAGAAAAAATTAAAGTGGTCACCGAATCTCTTAATAGATGCAGGGAAATGGTAGAGAATGCAAATACCTATCTAAAGATTGAAGAAAAAACGGAAATTCGAAACAAGCTGCAAGAGTTAATTTCAGATCCGAACCTTTGGGATGATGCTGAAAATGCAAAAGAGGTAAACCTTCAATTTGGAAGAGTAAGTGATGATATCGACGTTATCCAATCTCTTAATTCAAGAATAAGCGATGTCGAGACTCTTCTCTCTCTTGCAAAAGAAGAGTCTGATATTGATACTTTTGATGAAGCTGTCTCACTTATCCATGTGTTAGAAAAGGATGTAGGTGAGCTTGAGATTAGATCCCTACTATCAGGTGAACACGATGAAAGCGATGCGATTGTTGAAGTGCACGGCGGTGCCGGTGGAACGGATGCGCAAGACTGGGCTGAAATGCTATTTCGGATGTACATAAGGTGGGCAGAAAGACGTGGGTTTACATATGAAATTGACGAAGTTACCGACGGTCAACAGGCGGGAATACTCTCTGCAACGTTTATTGTTAAGGGAAGATTTGCATATGGTTTGCTTTCGACAGAAAGAGGCGTTCATAGGCTGGTGAGAATGTCACCCTTTGATACAGCACACAGACGCCATACAAGTTTTGCTGCGATTGATGTGGTTCCTTTAATTGAGGATGATTCTAATGAGATTGAAATTTCTGACGATGATATCCGGATAGATACTTATCGATCTTCTGGCGCCGGAGGTCAACACGTTAATAAAACGGATTCAGCAGTTAGGATTACTCATATTCCTACTGGAGTCGTGGTCGCCTGTCAGAACGAAAGATCACAGCATCAAAATAGGCTAAAAGCCCTACAAATACTATCCTCGAAACTAGCAGAGCTAAAAAGAAGTGAACTTCAGCAAAAACTTGACAATTTGAGCGGCCCAAATGCCGATGCTGCATTTGGGAGTCAGATTAGATCGTATGTTTTAGCGCCATATCAGTTGGTAAAGGATCTTAGGACAGGATCAGAGACTGGAAATGTGGTAAATGTCTTAGATGGTGACATCGATCAATTTATTGAAGCGTATCTGCATTACAAAAGGTCAAATGGGTAATAGATCAAATCCAAAGGCTGGCAGTGATAGAATATAGGTGTAGTGACTTCAAAAAGTCAGTTTGTCTAAATTATGATACGATTCGAAAATATTTCAAAATCTTATAAGGGTACGGCTTTAGCGCTTGACAATCTAACGGTCGAAATTGAAAAAGGTGAGTTTGTTTTTCTCGTTGGCCCATCAGGCTCTGGAAAGACGACGTTTTTGCGCCTTCTTCTCCGAGAAGAAAAACCTGATAAAGGAGTTATTTTTGTTGCTGGCAGAGAATTGAAGCATCTTCCAAATTATAAAGTTCCGTATTTGAGGAGAAATATAGGGTGTGTTTTCCAAGATTTTCGATTGCTTCCAAATAAGACAGTATTTCAAAATGTCGCTTTTGCTCTTGAGGTAATTGGAAGGTCTAAACACGTTATTGATTCGAAAGTTCCGCAAGTTCTTGACTTAGTGCGTCTAACAAACAAAGCAAATAGACTGCCGGGTCAACTATCAGGTGGCGAACAACAAAGGGTTGCAATTGCAAGAGCATTTGTCAATAGACCTTTGATACTTTTAGCAGATGAGCCAACAGGTAATCTTGATCCTGCGACAAGTCAAGGTATTATGAAGTTGCTTGATAGAATAAATCGAACGGAAACAACGGTTGTTATGGCGACACACGATGCTAGTATCGTCGATTCTATGAGGCGTAGAGTAATTCAGCTTGAAAAAGGAAGGTTAGTAAGAGATCAAGAGAGAGGAATATACGGCCTCGACGAAAGTGGAAATATTGAAGATCGTTTAACGGGATCTATAAAAGCTGTTGCAACTGATACATCAGAAGAGGAATTGGTTAGAGGACGCAAGAAAATTAAGAGACAATCTAAAAAGCATGAATCCTTAATTGGCGCTGATTCCGATGTTTTTGAAGATGAGGAAGTAACGAGTTTTTAAATGTCTATAGGAGTTAATAGGACTCTTCGCGACACTGCGCTGAACCTTTGGAGAAATATTCAGTACGCTTTAGCAGCGGTCTTAACCGTTGGAGTGTCACTTACTTTAGTTGGATCTGCCTTAATCGCAAAGCAAGGCGTTAGCAACGCAACTTCACAGTGGTCACACGGTGTAGGCGTAAAAGTTTGGCTCAACGCTGACGATAACAATAGTCAAGTAAATGCAATCAAGGAGCAACTTAATAGTACTCCATTAATTAAGTCATGTACCTATATTGACCATGAAGATTCGTACAAATTGATGGAGAGTATTTTTTCAAACGAGCCTGTAATTAGTAGTGTATTTACTCCTTCAACGACACCCACAATATTTTCCTGTGTGCTTTCCAACCCAAATAGTGCTCAAGCTGTGAATAAGATGTTTTCAGGGCAGCCTGGAGTTATGACTGTACAGTATCCACAACAAGAGATAAAAACTATTGAAAATATAACGTCTTTATTTCAGGTGATACTGCTGGGTATGGCTGGTTTAATGCTGCTAGCTTCTTTAATATTAATTTTCGTAACAATTAGAATGGCTATTTTTTCACGACGGCGAGAGGTAGCAGTTATGAAACTAGTTGGGGCAACAAACTGGTTTATTCGCGTACCCTTCATGCTTGAAGGTTTAATTGAAGGAACTGTAGGAGCTCTAGTTGCCTCTGGATTAGTATATGCTATAAGAAATCTTCTTAGCAACTTAATTAATAAAGCAAGTAACTATAATGCAACGCCAGTTGTCCCTGGGAGCAAATGTGGCTCACAAAATTGTGGAATAACGTTGCTCCAGTCTACTGTTGCTTCGGGTCATGACGTAATTATTACAAGTATTGTTCTCATTGTAATCGGAGCTATAGTCGGGGTTGTTGGGTCGTTTGTTGCGATTAGAAGGTTCTTAGACGTCTAGTATTAGCAATTTAAGTTTTGTGTTCGGTTAGTCGTATCCGTAATTCTGAACTAATTTGTATCGAGTCGGATACAGTGAGTATCTATTTGTAGGATTTGTTCGGTATGAGTCTCTTGCTGATACATATATTGTCAGTAGTTGCTTATGAAAACAGTTTATGCGAATAAGGCTTTATGAGACCACGTTAAAGCTGGCCGAAAGTTACACGCTACCCTCATCCAAATAAAAGCATGCCTAATTGAGTCAATACCGATGGCAACAGAATCCTGCAAAATCAAAACGTTACAAACTGAATCTGGCTCAATAAACTAAATGCCTCCAACCCAAAGTTTCCAAGAAATCAAAGATACGCCTTCAACTAACGTGTCCCTAAGTCTTTTGCGAATAATCGCAGTTGGATTTAAAAAGCTCCTAATTGACGATTATTTCTTAACTAAAAAGTGAGGGTTGATGCTGTACCAGATTGGAATTATTAGAGTGAGACTTAATGACTAGTTAAGAGGATTTTTTTGCCGATAATTCTAAAAAGTCGAAGGTGGCTCTTGAATATACTCGTTCGTAATTCCAGATCCTGTCGAATGAGTTTCGTAAGTAGCTATGTATGCAAAGTGTTCAGCGCTCCTCACCGCTGCTTCAAGAGATGCAATCCTTTGGAGTGGCGTAATAGGAGCAGATGTTGCCTTTCCGCAACCTGAGAATGACAATGTTACGACTCCACTAAAACTAATTATTATCTTAATAAAATGATGAAAAGATTTTACAAAAATACTTTACTCTAGATTTGAGATGGCATATCAGATCAAAATAAGGGAAATATAGGATCGTACTCAAATAGTGTTTTGGACAAGTTGAACCAATGACTAATAGAGCAGGTACTCTCCTTAGCTACGTTTGAATTATCTTTGCACTTAAGGGCAATAGGCTTTAAAAGATTAAAAAGTACTACCAGCAGGGTAATTATAGTTTCAAAAGACACCGTGCACAGAGAGTTAAAACATAGTTACGATTTTCAAAGGAGGAGTAAGAGGTAGATTCTATTTCGAGCTTCACAACTTTATAACTAGAACAGTGTTTTGCATGTTATCCAAAATTACAACAAGCTAATTTGGAGCTTTCTCGCTAGTTGATCTGTGCCCTGATAAAGTTATACACAGCATCTAGATAGAGGAGGACAATGAAAGGCGTTATATTAGCAGGTGGAAGTGGAACTAGACTACATCCGCTAACGAGAATTACTAACAAACATCTTTTGCCTGTTTATGATAGGCCAATGATTAATTGGGCAATAAAGACTGTTGTGGACGCAGGTATTGGTGAAATTATGCTTGTTACTGGTGGTACACACGCGGGGGAGTTCCTAAGGTTACTCGGTAACGGCAACGAATTTGGCATTGATCGATTAAGTTATGCATATCAAGAGAAGCCAGGTGGCATTGCTGAAGCGTTAGGGCTTGCTGAGAAATTTGTTGGAGGTGACGATGTTCTCGTTATGCTGGCTGACAATATCGTCGAGTACTCTATTGCAAAACCTGTAGCTAATTTTCTAAATGACCCAACTGGTGCACGGTTACTGCTTTCGGAGGTTAAAGATGCTTCCCATTTAAAACATCTTGGCGTGCCGGAGTTTGGAGCCAATGATACGATAATTAAAATTATTGAGAAACCTGAAAGTCCCCCAAGCAACTTTTGTGTTACAGGTATTTACATGTATGAAGCAAGCGTTTTTGAAATAATCAAGACGTTAAAGCCATCAAATAGAGGAGAGTTAGAGATTACAGATGTAAATAATCACTTTGTCGATAATTCGAGTGTAAAATTTGACATTCTTCCAGGTTATTGGGGTGACGGAGGGGAATCTATAGAAGCGTTTTGGGAAGTGAATGATTTTGTGAGAGAAAATGGTGCTGTCAAGATCATATTATGACGTTTGTGTGACATTTCCTATTCAAGAGATTCAATTAGACGATAATAAGAACATGCATGTTATTTTGCGAATAATTGGAGGAACAGATGGTTTCAGGACGGTTTTGGGAGACGAGAAATGTTGAGGTAGATGATGGTTTTACACTTATAGAATTAGTAGTCGTTATGGCAATTTTGGGGATATTGATTGCTATTGCATTACCAACTTATTTGGGGGTCATAGATCAAGCGCACAACACTTCTGCTGCGAGTTCATTGGCTAACAGTTATATGATCTCCCAAGAAGTGTTCCTTGAATCTAAAGCTTCATATCCAACTCCAGTTCAAATGGTGAAGGCTATGAAAGAAATAAGTACTACTTATACTTTTACGACAGGAATTAGTAAAAATGTTAATGAAATCTCTGTTGCCACTAATGGCACATTAACCTCAGTTGGCACCTGGGTATCGCTGGCAAATTTATCTCCAGATGGAAACTGCTATTACATTTTAGATAATTCTAATACTTCAAGTGTTCCTGGCCAAGGGGTATGGTATTCAGTTCAAGGATTTAAATTGACAAGTTGTTCAGCGATAGTACCACCCACTTGGCCTACGTCTAATTGGAGTGGCTGGAGTAACAAACCAGTGTCAGTTCCTTAGACTGTTCAAGTTGTAAACTAAAAATTGGTTGAAGCTAAAATTACGGAAACGTTTTTAATTAGTCATAAATTCGATGTGTAGATCTAACTTTTTGGGGCTAATGTTTACTTAGCAAGAGGTATTTTGGACTTATTTTCTCAAGAATGTCCGACGTCCGCCGAAAATAATTGTATGAGTTCAGTTTCAATTGGTGTTGGGAATAAAAATTCAACGTTTTTATCTGTAACTGCCCTTAAAGTACTTGCGAGTGCTTTAGCAATTTTGTTAGTAGCAGTTTGTGCGACATCAATGAGTATTGTTTATTCACGAGATCATTTAGCTGTTTCTCAATATGAAGTAACTGGAGAAGTATCCTTAAACACGATTGAAACGAAGTTCGTTGACCTTGTATCTACGGAGATAAAAGGAGTCAAATTAACTGCGATTACATTTATTTCTGGAAACACAAGTTCAAGTAGCATATGGTCAGTTTCAATGAGTTCGTTAGGCAGTTCGAATTGGGTCAGCATAGCAATCTTTAACAACGGTCTTTGTAGTTATTTTTTGGACAATAACACACCTTCTGCAGTATTTGGGATCGGACCAGGGAAGTGGGAATCTAGTAACACTGTAAAGCTGTCTGGGTGTTCATCTATAGTACCACCACCAAAAACTGGGTATGCCTTAGAGTGGCAAGCCATTAATTAATCATTGTTAATTGATGACATTACATCTTTCCAATAAGAGTAGTCTAATTTGCCACTTGGGCTTCTTCTGGCTGAATCCACGAAGAGCACCGTTTTAGGTATTTTATATGCAGCAAGGTGTGATCGCATAAATTGTTGAATGTTTTCTTTGTTAAGTTGAACTCCGTTATCAGTCACTACTGCAGCACGAACAATCTCTCCGAATCTGTCATCAGGAACGCCTACTACAATTGCATCGAGTACCTGTGGAAATGTCTTAAGAACTTCTTCTACCTCTTCGGGGAATACCTTTTCTCCTCCAGTATTTATGCAAACGGAACCTCGGCCAAGAATCTGAATCGATCCATCCTCCTCTACTAAAGCGTAGTCTCCAGGTATTGAGTATCTTATGCCATCAACAACTGGAAATGTCTGTTTTGATTTTTCTTCATCTCCGAGGTATCCAATGGGTGTTCTTCCTCTAAGTGCCAGTCTGCCGATCTTTTTAGATCCTGGTTCAATCACCGTATTATCATCACCTAAAACTGTTGCATTTTCTCCAAGTCTAAAACTTGCTGTATGTGTTGCTGCATTACCAGTTGAGATGCTGGTACCTATACCAAGTGCTTCTGAGGAGGAAAATAAATCAGCCAGCAAAAGCGAAGGTTTATGTCTTAATAGACCCTCTTTTGTCGCTTCACTCCACATGACACCAGATGAAAGAATGGCAATTAAAGATGAAAGCGACCATCTGCCTGGAAATTCGTCTAGTGTCTTTAGTATTGGCTTGGCAAAAGCATCTCCAACAATTGCTAAAGTCTGAACTCCGTGTCGGTCGATCGTGTCTAGTAATTCAATCGGATCGAAATTTCTCTTTTCAAGCGTAACCACACAACCGCCAGCAAAGAGTGCTGCAAATGAGGTAAAGGCTCCAGTTCCATGCATCAGTGGACATGCCGGAAGATGCACAGTGCCGTTTGTTTTTAAGTTTTCTCTTATATAGTCTGGTCCGGAATCCTCTGGCCATTGGACAAGGTTTGAGGAGTTAAGTAAGCAAAATAGGTCATCCTGACGCCACATTACTCCTTTAGGCATTCCAGTTGTCCCTCCAGTGTAGAGGAGGTATAGATCATCTCCTTGTCTTCCCCAGTTTGGATAGTAATTTTCTGTATCAAAAGGTTCGCTGATGATCTGTGCGTAGTCTAGAGCAAAGTCTGGCTTCGGTAACGTTCCATCGTCTACGTATATCCAGGTTTTAACCGTTTGGAGGCGATCTTTTATTGACTCGATTCTGTCAACAAAGGAACCATGAAATATAACAATCTCAGCTTCAGAGTTATCGAAAAGATATATAAGCTCGTCGTCTACGTATCGGTAGTTAGTATTTACCGGCCTCAGACCTGCCTTAAATATTGCAATTAAAGACTCAATATATTCATTTGAGTTGAACAGATACTGAGCAACGCATATCTGTCTCTTGCTAGCGATCTTTTCTATAAATCGAGCAAGATTATTAGCATTTTGGTTGAGCTCACCCCAAGACAAAGTCGAAGCGCCATGAATAAGTGCAGGTGAATCGGGTATTGCATCAGCCACTGCGTCAAAAACGTCTGCTAAATTCCACATTTTGCTAATTCCTCGTTTCATATCTATGATATTGGTATGGAATTAACTTTACCTGGTGAAAATAGTCCTACGAGAATTTGGGTTAAAGATTGGATAAAAAGCAATCCGAATGCGACTTCGAAAGAACTTGCGCAAGCGGGTCTCGTTGCGCCGCACTGGCCCAAACCTTATGGGTTGGATGCCACACCTATCGACCAGCTTATTATTGACGAAGAACTCCGGGGAAGCGGCATTAAAAGACCTGAAAATATTATTGGAATAGGATGGGCTGGCCCAACCATTCTGCACGCTGGGACTAAGGAACAAAAAGATCGTTACCTTTTGCCGCTGTTAAGTGGTGAGGAGATATGGTGTCAACTCTTTAGCGAACCTGATGCGGGAAGTGACCTTGCCAGTCTTTCAACGAAAGCTGTTCAAGATGGAGATGATTTTATAGTCAATGGCCAAAAGATTTGGACAAGTATGGGCCATTTTGCTAAATTTGGAATTTTACTTGCACGAACAAATAGTGATGTTCCTAAGCATCAAGGAATTAGCTACTTTATATTAGATATGAAAAGTCCTGGTGTAAGAGTAACTCCTATAGTTGACATGACTGGAATGCACACTTTTAATCAAGTATTTTTTACTGATGTAAGAGTGCCAAAAGATAATCTCGTGGGAGAATTGAACAAAGGATGGGAACTTGCAAAAGTTACTTTAGCGAATGAACGTGTATCACTATCATCTGGAGGCTCTTTGTGGGGGAGAGGACCAACTAGTCGAGATCTAATTGATTTGTTGAGAATGTTTGGGGGGGTAAATGATCCATTGATCAGGCAACGAGTTGCTGAAATATACAGCGAAGGCGAGATATTGAAATGGTTAACTTTGAGGCAGATTTCAAAAGCCATCAAAGGTGCACAACCTGGCTATGAGTCATCAGTGAAAAAAGCACTGGGCGATGAACATGGACAAAAGCTGATGAACCTTGCCAATGACATTGCGGGGATGAAAGGCAGTCTAGAGAGTTTGGCTGGTATCGATTCAACTTCTGATTTGTCAAGTGCAATAACTTCATGGTACTACGGCTTCTTGTTCTCAGCTGCACTGACTATTGGAGGTGGTACTTCAGAGGTGCAAAGAAATATAATTGCAGAAAGAACTTTTAATCTTCCTAAAGAGTTTGATGCTAGCTCAAGCAAACCATTTAATAGCTAGACAAGCAATTAAAGTTAGATAATACCTAAGTTCCTAATTTTTATCTATTAGCTTTACTTTTAGCATTTACAGTAGGCAAAAATGTAAGTGAATTTTTAACTTAAATCAAGGATTGCGTTACGAAAGCAGATCAAGTAATTCATTAACAAAACGGGCAAAATCTTTAGGAAGCTTTCTATGTGCCTGATGATCGCCTCCTTTGAATTCGCGTGTCTTCGAGTGCTTAAGTTTGGAGGCAAGATAGTTTGCACCTAATTGGTGTCTTTCGCTACTTCTTGAACCGTATCCGATTAAAACTGGAACTTCAATCAATCCTTCGTTAAAAGGTTTTGATTCGTAAAGTTTTGAAAGATCGGCAATTAACGCTTTACCTTCACTACGTCGATCTTCTTTTACCCTAATTGAGGTGTCATTCCAGCGCTTTTGCCCGAGCATTCTAGACATAAAGGAATCAACTGCTTCATCTGGAGTTTTCGAGCTTCTAACCAAACTACCTGGCGTCTGTCCAGCGCTTTGCCAGAACTCTGTCCACGGTTGAGGCATTTCGTATATAGCGATGCCTTTAATCTGATGAAAAAAATTACTCTCCTTGTTGTTCGTCTTAGTTATGCTTGCAGTTGGACCGACCTGAGTTGAGTTGGAGTCCGATGTACTTACGTTAACAGCGCTATCTTTAACAGCACGTGTTTGAGGACTAATTGCTTGGGCTGCACAAAGTGCAATCACGCCACCGAATGAATGTCCAACAAGAACAACGTCTTCATCCTCAATGACGCTTTTTAGATCTTTCACGTTAGATTCAATGGATAGTGATATTTCGGGCCTGAGATTTCTTGACCTGCCGTAACCTCGTCGATCATAGGCCACCGTTCTTTTTGGGTGCAACTCTCGCATTACACCGCTAAAGCTTCTAGCTCTATCCATGGCTCCATGGATAAACACAATTTTTGGTTTGTTCATCCCATGGTCGAGTACATAGAGGCCTGTAAAAGGTATAATTCGTGAACTTATTACCTGTGGCTCTTTTTTTTCGCTATCGTTGAATTGTGAATCCAATCGAAATCCTTCCGCACCGTAGTCCATTTTTGTTCCTAACTGATGTTAGCGAAGTTACGCCAGGGGTAAGCGCTTTTGGTCATTGGGAGCTAGATGGTGGTGAACCATTTTTTGAAGGGCATTTTCCTAATCGTCCCACCCTACCAGGTGTATTGATGGTTGAAGCTCTTGCTCAACTTGGCGCGTACGCAATTCTTCTAGATGAGAGATTTAAAGGAAAACTTCCTCTTTTTGGTGGAATTAATAAAGCGAGATTCAGAAAACAAGTACTACCTGGTGATCGTCTGGAATTAAGTATATCGCTTGAAAAACTTTCAGCTCGCGGCGGAACCGGATCTGGAAAGGGACTAGTTGGCGGTAAGTTGGCAGTAGAAGCTGACCTATTTTTTGTAGTTGTCTGAAGTGGCAAGCAACGAAAATTTCTGGATAGAAGTTTGAAATAGAGGCTCAGATGAAGATAGCAACGTGGAATGTCAATTCTTTAAGGGCACGGATAGAAAGAGTTCAAGAGTTTCTTGAAATTAAAGAACCTGATATTTTGTGTCTTCAAGAAACGAAGATTAGTTCAGATATAGATCAGGATTTCATAGATATTATTCAAACTTACGGCTACAAGGCTAATTTTCATGGTAATGGCCAATGGAACGGAGTTGCAATTATCTCTAAAAATGAGCAAACTAATGTTATAAAGGGATTTTCAGGTGATCCTAAGAACCCTGGGGTGGACAGAAATGACTGTCGGCTTATTAGAGCTACGATCGACAACTTTAGGATTTACTCAGTGTACGTGCCAAATGGTCGAGAGGTTGACAGCGATCACTACGTTTTTAAACTATATTGGCTAGATAGACTAAAAGCGGATTTAGAGTCGGAAGCTGGTGCTCAACAACAGATAGTATTAGGTGATTTCAATATTGCCCCAAGAGATAGTGATGTTTTTGATATTTCTGCTTTTAGAGGAATGACCCATGTAAGTCAGAAGGAAAGAGATGCATTAGCTGCAATAGAAGCTTGTGGATTTGTAGATTTAGGAGGAATATGGGAGAGTAATGGCTCTTTCACGTGGTGGGACTATCGGCAGGGAGCTTTTCATAAAAATCATGGCATGAGGATTGATCTCTGTCTTTCCACCTCAGTGGTTGCCAAGCTTATGGGGGCAGTGAGCGTTGAGAGAGATTTTCGGAAAGGTTCGAAACCATCCGATCATGCACCTGTCATGATTGAGTTTTAAACTAAATTTGTTGCAAACTTTTAATCAATTAACTTGCGCTAAGTAATTGTGCACCATGAAAACAAACTAAACTTATTTTATGTGACACCTTTTTTCGATAGTTCAAATAGTGCATTTGGTCCAAATGCTTGGTTAGTAGATGATATGTATGAACAGTACATAAACGATCCAGAAAGCGTATCTTTAAGCTGGCGTGAGTTTTTTAAAGACTACAAGCCTGTAAGTGTATCTCAGGGTGAACCCAACAAGGAGTATGTTGAACTAGAGAAGCAAACAGGTTCAGTTGCGACACAAAAGGTTGAACCTAAAGTAAAATTGGACGCAGCATTTATAGAAAAAATTGTTGCACTAAGAGGTGTGGGTTCAAGAATAGTTGAAAACATGGAAAGTAGTCTTCATGTTCCTACGGCTACTAGCATCAGAGAAGTTGCGGCGAAACTTCTGAGCGCAAATAGGACTCTTTTAAATGAGATTCTTCTGCAAAAAAGTGGTCTCAAAGTTTCATTTACTCATCTTATTGCTTACGCATCGCTTAAAGCCTTGAAAACAATGCCAGAAATGACGACAACGTTCGTTGAGAACTTTGATGGGAAAGGCACAAACGGCTATGTAATTCCGGAGACTGTTGGTCTTGGTCTCGCAGTCGATACGAAGAAACTAGATGGGTCTAGATCTTTACTTGTTCCAACTATCAAGAGCGCAACTTCACTGTCATTTCTTGAATTTGTAGCAGCTTATGAAGAAATATTAAGAAAAATTGCAACGAACAAACTTAGTGTTGATGACTTCAAAGATACGACTTTTACCATCACAAATCCTGGAACACTTGGAACGAATCACTCTGTTCCGCGTTTAATGTCTGGGCAAAGCTTCATATTAGGCGTTGGAGCGATAGTAGTCCCTCAGGAGTTTAAGGGGTTGAATAGCAAAGATCTTTCACGGCTTGCGATATCTCCTGTTCTAACGCTTACCTCAACCTACGACCACAGAGTCATACAAGGCGCGCAATCAGGGGAGTACCTATCATTAATTGATGGCTATTTGAATGGGAAGGACAATTTTTATGATGATTTGTTTAATGAAACAGATGCAAATCTCAAGCCATTTGTAGGATTTGTTGATGTTTTAGGGCAAGATGAAATTACACGTCAAGTTAGGATGGAGAAGGTTGTCGAAAACTACAGGTTAAGTGGACATTTAGTAGCTAACTTAGATCCATTAAACCAGGCAAATCCTAAAGTTGTAGAAGAGCTTAATCTTGAAGCAATAGGTTTAAGTATTTGGGATTTAGATCGTGATTACCACAGTGGTAAAACAAGTTTTGGAAAAGAACTCTCGAAGCTTAGAAGAACTTATATGTCCACTTTAACCGTTGAGATGCGACACATCGAGAACTCAGTCAAAAGACAGTGGTTAGTTGATAGGTTTGAAAACCATGATAACGAACTTACGCAAAGTGAAAAACTGTACGTATTAGACAGGCTTAACGCTGCGGAAGTTTTCGAGAAATTTCTTCATACTCGTTATGTAGGACAAAAACGATTTGGTTTAGAAGGCGCTGAATCTGTAATTCCAATGATTGATGGAGCTATAAGGAGCCTAAGTAATCTTGGGCTAGAAGAAGTTGTTCTAGGGATGAGCCACAGGGGCAGGTTGAATGTACTTGCTAATATCGTAGGCAAATCGTTTGAAGACATTTTTAAAGAGTTCGAAGGCGAGATTGATCCGGAAAGTGTTCAAGGTTCTGGTGACGTTAAGTATCACAAAGGTGCACAGGGAAGTTTTAAAATCGACGACTCTAAGTCTATAAAGGTTGAATTAGTGTCAAATCCTTCACATCTTGAAGCGGTTGGGCCAGTAGTGCAAGGGGTAGTGAGAGCCAAACAAGATTTATTTAGTAGCGATCATTTTAAGGCAAGGGAAGCAATCTGTGCGATCGTTCTACATGGTGATGCAGCTTTTATAGGGCAAGGTGTTGTTGCTGAAACTTTAAATTTGTCTCAGTTGGCCGGTTATAGGACGGGTGGAACGATTCATATTGTAATAAATAATCAAGTTGGCTTTACGACCAATCCACTGGATAGTAGGAGTTCAACTTACTCAACTGACATTGCAAAGATGATCGATGCACCTATTATTCACGTTAACGGAGATGATCCGTCAGCTTGTCTAGTGGCTGCAAGAATATCAGCAGAGTATAAGGTTAGGTTTAAATCAGATGTTGTGATTGATATGGTTTGTTATCGACTTCATGGTCACAATGAAGGTGATGATCCAAGTTACACACAGCCGTTAATGTATAGAATCATCGACAGTAAGAGATCCGTTAGAAAAATCTATACAGAGCTTCTAACAAAACGTGGTGACATTTCAATTGAGATCGCTGAGATGTCGCTTGACAACTTTCAGAATCAGCTCCAAGACGCGTTAGATGAGACACGGTTAACAATTTCTGCACCACCTGTTTCGATTCCTCTTCCTCAACCAGTCAAGGTCCCGTTGCGTATAGAGACCGGAATTGACTTTTCAACCCTAAGCCAAATTGAGGATATCTTACATATGTTTCCTAAGGACTTTGAGCTACATCCAAAACTTAGAAAACAGCTTGAAGCTAGCAAGGAACTTTTTCAAAATGGATTTGTAGATTGGTCATTAGGTGAAGCACTGGCATTTGGTTCAATCATAAAAGATGGCATTGGGCTGAGACTAAGCGGTCAGGATTCTAGACGTGGGACTTTTAGTCACCGACATGCGTCTTTTGTTGATTATAACAATGGGAATGAATACTATCCGCTTAAAGCTTTTGAGGAGCAACTACGGTCAAGCAATTTGAATCCTGGAAGTTTTCAAATTTATGACTCTAGCCTTTCTGAGTATGCTGTTTTGGGCTTCGAATTCGGGTACTCTTGCGAAGCGAAAGGTTCCGTAGTCATATGGGAAGCACAGTTTGGTGACTTTGCAAATGGGGCCCAAATAATAATTGATAACTTTTTGGCTGCAAGTGAGGACAAGTGGGACCAGACAAGTGGGTTGGTAATGTTTCTTCCTCATGGATATGAAGGGCAGGGTCCAGAACATTCATCCGCTAGGCTTGAAAGATTTTTGACTCTAGCAGCAGGGGGTAATATTGAAATCGCACAGCCAACAACATCGCGGCAGCTCTTTCATCTGTTGCGAAATCAAAGTGCGACAAGATCCCATCCTTTAATTGTTGCAACCCCAAAGTCACTTCTGAGAGCTAAATTTACAAGGTCAAAGGTGGAGGAGTTCCTTTATGGTTCTTTTGAACCTGTTATTACTGAAGCTGGACACGTAAGTGAGGCAAGAAGTTACTACCTAAATGATGAATCTTTAGAAGAGGAATTCAAAGAAACAACGAGATTGATTTTAACAAGTGGCAAAATCGCGTATGACGCAATTGCTTATAGAGATACAGTTGAAGCGGGTCGGACAAATGGAGATAGTAAATCTCGAATTATCAGGATTGAAAGATTATACCCTTGGCCGAAAGATGAGATAGCGCGGATTATCGATGCTTGTTCCGAACTAAAAGAGATTGTTTGGTTGCAAGATGAACCTGACAATATGGGTGCATACCATTTTGCAAAGAGTAGGTTATTGGATCAAATCGATACGAAAATTAACTTTAAAGTTTCCGCCAGAATAGGGGCGGGGAGTCCAGCAACAGGAAGTGCGAAGATTAACGCTCTTGAACTTGAATCGATTCTTGCGAAGGCATTTCTTTAATTTGCAGTTATTGAAATAATTTCATTGATTGCATTTTCGCTTAACTTTCTATCTAGGATAAGATTAGCCTGTTTAGGCGTTTTGGGCTTAATTTTACTTAACCTTGCTATGTCAAGATCAGATAGCACCTGTCGGGTATCTAGGTTAAGCAGTTTTGCCTGGTTAAGTCTCCAATGATCAAGAGAAGTTGCAATTTTAAGTTCTTGGGGGTTAATTTCAACTTCTTCCCTTGCTCTTGAGGAGACTGCTTGAAGTTTTGATCTAAGAAAGTCAACGTTTAAATTAGCACTTTTTATCTGTTGTTTATTGTCCCCGTAGTCAAATAGGTCTAAAAAACGAGAAGGAGATCGTGTTAATGTTTTGTGGTTGAATGTACGATGAGAAGAGTAAGTTAAATAAAGTCGTCTTTTTGCCCGTGAACATGCAACATAAAAGAGCCTTCTTTCTTCGTCGTCGTTACCCTTTTTTAAGGGGACTGAACCTTCCTCTAAGCCCAGAAGTATTACGTGGGAAAACTCTAAACCTTTTGATCTGTGAAATGTAAGTAGATTAACCCCTTGTGAAAATCGTTTTAAGTCGGGTTGTGACCTAAGCCAGCGAAGATAACTTATAACTGGTGCAGAGTTATTAATTCCAAGAAACTCTTCAACCGTCTGTTTCAAGATACCTACAGGTGAGCTAGCATCATTGTTAAATGACTTATCGAAAAGTTCTTCGTAGATCTCGTCAAAATCTTTCAACCAAACTGATAGCGGATAGGTATCGTTTTTAAGGCGTACTGTGTTCAAAATAGCATTTACCTCTTTGGTTTTTAAAATATCAAAGCTTTTGGAAATAGGAATTTTATTAAGAATAAAATATTCGCCTATTTCTTCCAACATAACATTGACTCTGGAAAGTATCCCAATTTCGGAAAACGGTACACCGTCCTTACTTAATTTAGATACAAGTTCACGAAGTCCAACCTTTTCTTCATCTTCGTCTAAGTAATTAATAATGCTGACATCATTTGTATTGAAGTCATCAGTGACGAAAGACTGGGACGGTTTAATTTCGCTGTTGACAACACGATTAGCTTTCTCGATCAGATCTTTTGTCGATCTAAAGTTGGTTGAAAGTCTTATTAGCGAGCTATTTTTTACGCTATTTATAAGATGTGTAAAAAGAACTGGATCAGCACCATTCCAAGCATAAATTGCTTGATTTGGGTCACCAACTGCTGTCAAGTCATCTCGCCCATCCAACCACGCGCTTAAAAGACGGAATTGCAAAGGGTTAAGATCTTGGAACTCGTCAACATAAAAATGGCGTAGCTTGAAGCGAGACTGTTGTTTAATTAATTCGTTGTTCTCAATTAGCTCAGCAAGGGTTTTAAGCAGATCGTCGAAATCTAGATAGCCGGTTTTCTTCATCTGAGTTTCATAAATATCGAAGATTATTGCTAACTCATCAGCAGGTATTGGCAGCGATCTTCTCAAAAGTTTTGCTTGATTGGCAAAATGTTCGGGTGAAATATTTCTTGCTTTCGCAAATTCGATCTCGCTGGCAACATCCCGAAGTGAACCGGTGTTCCTACTAAACTCTGAATTTAGATGCTTAAAGTTCTCCTCAACTATTTTTGAAAGGACCTTTATTTTAGAAGTCAATAATCGTGGGGGTCTTAAACTGTGTTCATATGCGTACTCTTCAAGTTGGGCTAATGCAACAGAGTGAAATGTCCCAGAGTTGAATCGTTTTGAAGGAAAAATTGCTGCAAGTCTTGATCTGATCTCTAAACTTGCTTTCCTGGTGAAAGTTAGGGCTAATACCTTAGACGGATCATCAAATCCGTTCAAAACCCTGTAAGCGATCCGTTTTGTGAGAACTCTTGTCTTGCCTGACCCAGCACCGGCAACGATGATTAAAGGTTTCGCATCGGAAACAACTGCCTCTTCCTGCTCTTCGCTCAAATCGTCTAAAAGTTCTAAACTCACACAAATACCTTATATTAGAGGTAAGATTTAAATAATCTTTATACGATATTACTTGTAGAATGTTTTATAGTCCGCAAAAGTTATCACGGTATGTATAGGCTTGCGCGCCTTGGACGTTATTTTATTAAGATAATTGGACTTGGCACAAAGAATATTTTGCTGGTTACAGGGTGTTTTATAGGGAATCAGGTAATGATTTAACTAAAATTCGTTTTGAATTTTAATGGTAGACATAAGAGATTTGTAGGTTAATTACTCTACAAGGAGAAACTATGAGCAATAGTTCAGCGTTATTAGATACAAGAGCAGCTATTTTAAGTTCAGCATTTCATGCATTCGCTGAACGCGGATATTCAGGTGTATCCCTAAATGAGATTGCTCTTGAAGTTGGAATTAAAAGACCAAGTCTGCTACATCATTTCCCATCTAAAGAAGCACTGTATACAGAAGTGTTTGCATCGCAGATGGCGGATTGGAGAAGACGACTTGAGGACGCACTTTTAGAGCCAGTAGACGGATGGACACAGGTTGATCATGTTATTACGGCCGGTTTTGAGTTTTTTGCGGAGAATCCACTTTTTGTAAGGCTAGTTAGACGTGAGGCTTTAGAAGGAGGAAGTCATTTAGGGGTCGAGATGGGCGCCGCACTCCGACCGTACTTTCTGAGAGCAGTAAGGTTTTTTGAGCGAGAAATGGAGGCTGGGAGATTCAAACGACACGACCCAGAACAGTTGCTTCTAACTGGTTATGGGGCGCTTCTTAGTTATTTTAGTGATATTCCATTCCTTGAGTCACTTTTAGATAGCGATCCTCTTGCGAGAAACATGCTCGAAAAGCGACTTGATCATGTGAGGTCCTTCTTTAGAGCAGCTCTCTCTCCAAGTTCAGGAGGAAGTAGTGGTCAAAATGTTGTCCCAGTTTCAGAGATGCGAAATCACGAACCTACTCTCAAACCTCAAGTAGGTTCCAAGTAACAATTCGCACAGTTCATATGCATATACATAATTTTTGATTAACGGCAAGCTTCTTCACATTGGAATGTATTTACAGATTGTTAGTTAGGTGTCAATCTGAACCTTCAGAGAAAAACCTGCGAAGTCCAGATTTGGAATAACTGTGCACATCTGCGGTGGAGTTACATCGATCACATTGCGAGGGTTAGTAACTGTTACATGATAACCGAACATATGTGCTATAAGCTACTATATATGGGTAAATTACTAAGCATAGGCGAGACAGCACAGGCACTCGGTGTTTCGCAGAAGACCTTGCGTAAATGGGATCAAGAAGGTCGGCTGAAGCCAACAGAGATAACCCTCGGCGGCCACAGGCGTTATGACCTGTCAAAAATCCAAACGCCTCGGTTCCGGCCTGTCGGACAACAGCCACGAAAGACCGTAGCTTATGCACGGGTGTCTTCGAGAGACCAGAAACAAGACCTAGATCGGCAGGCACAAAACTGCTGGAGCTTTACTGTTCGTCCCAAGGTTGGGCGTAGAAGCTAGTTACCGACATTGGCTCTGGTATGAACTGCCACAAGAAGGGCCTCCAGCAGCTCCTGGACAATATCATCAACGGCGGTGTCCAAAGACTCGTCATAGTCCATAAAGACCGGCTCCTGAGGTTTGGTGCGGAGTTGGTGTTTGCCGTATGCGAAGCCAAAGAGCGTGAAGTCATCATTCTCAACCAGGGCGAAAACACCTCCTTCGAGTTAGAGTTGACCCAGGACATTGTTGATTCATTACCGTTGAGCGTTAGGCGATAGACGTGTCGAAGTTGTTGCGTGGAACACGACCGAGACACCAATGCTGCAATTAACATTAAACGAGTTGGCTTGGCATCCATAAGTTGCCCTACGGCGAGTTCCGCCGGAAGTAACGACTGTAAAGACCGAAGCTCTGGCCGGTCACTGGACCTCGGTTCAACGACTGGTGAAACTACCGTCTGCGAAGCAGTAAGTGAACGTCAGACTAGCAATAGTAAGTTTGTATAAGTTTCACGGAACGGAATCCATGGCTTAAGTAGTCGAAAGTAACCTAAAGATGTCTTTGCTTTCAAAATGCAATCAATTGTAAGAGTAGAGCTCAATGAATTATGCTTGGTTAGGAACATAATAATGACAGATAAACTTGAAATAGCCACAAAACTTAAACCACAAGTACCCCCCAACTGTGATTTAATTCTCGGAATGACGTTAATAGATAAGGTTGACACTTCTGCAACGGTATGGCAGATGGTGGCAGATGAAAGATTTTCGAACCCAGTCGGAATAATGCAAGGTGGCTTTATTGCGGCATTTATGGACTCGGCAATGGGTGCTACTTCAATTAGATTTGTGAAAGCACGCAAGGTTAAGAGTGCAAATGCCGAAATGAAAGTTAGTTTTATGAAATCGGTTAAAGTAGGCGAAAAAATCAGATGTTACGCACAAGTAGTTTCAGGTGGGAATCAGGTAGTATTTGTAGAAGCAACGACGTTTAATGAAGCTAATGAAATCGTCGCTAAGGCATCTTCTACTTATATTTTGATGGATCGTAAGTAGCAGGATAGTTAATTTATGTTTAAAGGAGTAAAGCATTCTAATTTTCGAGGTATTATTACATGATGGCTGATGATAAAAAGAATGAAGGTTTGTTTGGCGACTTAAATGACGCAAAAGACTTAATTTTCAACTATGTTAAACAAGAGACATTTGAGCCATTAAAACAACTTAAGAACCACCTTATATTTGGTTCACTTGGAGCCATATGTGTGTCGATTGGGATGGTCTTCCTGTCACTTTCTTTTCTTCGACTACTTCAAGAGGAGACTTCAATTTTCCACGGGAATTTGAACTTTATTCCATACTTAATTGTTTTGGTAATTGATACTGTTGTTCTTGCAATTTTGACAGCTATTTCTTATAAGAATATTTTTAAAAGTAAGGAAAATCTTTAGTGGTTGAGGAAAGTAAAATTAGATTATCTGACATTGAAGATAAGCTTCGCAAAATAGATGGGCGTGTAACATCAACTATTGATAACGCTAGCTCTTCGATAAATTCACTAGGAAAGGCTTCCGTTGGAGTTGCTATTCTTCTTGTCGTGTTAGCTTATTTTTTTGGGAAGAGGCGTGGTCGGATTAGATCTACAATTGTTGAGATTAGACGTTCATGAGCGTCGGAAGCACACTGTATAAGAGGTTCAAAAGCATCACGCTGATGAACGGCATTAAAAAACTTGATGCTCGTCTTATTGGAATAGGGGTTGCCGGCGTTTTGGTGAAAAGAATGCTGGCGAACAGTGCTTCTGAGTCAAAAACCTTCAAGCTGAAAAAAGGTGAGACAATTACCATCTCGACAGTTAGAAATAACTCTAAATAAACATTGTGTTAGACGCAAATACGGATGAATTATTTTGAAGACTTAGAAGACTTTTCCTTTAAAGTAGGGGAGAAGGTAGTAGTGGTTGACTCGAAAGAGAGGCATTACGTTTTTAAACTTCGAACTAATGCTTCCTTTCACACAAATAATGGAACAGTTAGTCATAATGACATTATTGGTAAAGTTGAGGGTGAAACGGTACTTTCTTCTAAGCTCAGTCCACTCGTTGTATTTAGGCCAACACTGTCTGACATTATCTTTAAAATGCCAAGAGGTGCCCAGGTAATCTATCCGAAAGATATTGGACCTATTTTAATTGAATTAGATCTTTTTCATGGAGCAAACGTCCTTGAGTCTGGAGTGGGATCTGGTGCACTTTCAATTGCATTGCTTAGATCAGGTGCAAAGGTGATTGGATATGAAATTAGAGAAGATTTCAGAGAAATTGCGATGAAAAACGTTTTAGAGTCGTTTGGTTGCAACTTGTTATCTGAGAGCAACACTCTCCTTAATGATCTTCAATCTCAAAGCGAACCAACTTTTAGCGATGCGTACACAGGAAACCTTTCCAGCAGGGATGTTTACAGGAATGATCAGTCTAGTAACACAAACCTGGCCAGCAACTATATGGTTAAAATTGCTGATATTTATAATGGAATAGATGAAAACAGTTTAGACCGAATAGTTCTTGATCTTCCAGAACCTTGGAAAGTAGTAATGCACGCTCAACAGTCTTTAAAGCCAGGTGGGATACTAGTTTGCTATCTCCCAACTATCAATCAAACAAGTACCTTAGTCGAAGAGATTCGCCAAAGCAGTTTCAAGTTAATGAGAGTTTTTGAAGTGATTGAACGCGACTGGAAAGTTAACGGGAAGGTGGTACGACCTGAACAGCGGATTGTAGGGCACACTGGATTTATTACTTCAGCGCGATTAACTAATCAGCCTCAATAAAGATGCACTCGCCGGGGCACTCTTCAGATGCCTCTGTGACGGCATCATCTAAACCGTCTGGAATAATAACTATTCCATCTGCCCCACCGGGGTCATCCATGATTTTATCGCCATCTTTGACATAAGCTAACCCATCATCTTGCAAAGTAAATACCTGTGGACAAATCTCTTCGCAAAGACCGTCACCCGTACATAAATCCTGGTCAATCCAGACCTTCATCTTATTTTAAGCCTCATATCTAAATTAAATGCACAAAATTAACGCAAAGTGCACAAAAAGTTTCCATTACCAATCTATATGAAATATAGCTGTTAAGTCAAATTATAATACTTTATGATTATGAATCTGACTTTTGTAGGTATTAATTTAGGTGTAGGGTCAATTGTAGGTGAAAGTTAGTTGAAAAGTGAGGTGCTAGCTAACAATGACATCTGAAGCTGAATATAAGCAGAGATTGATAGATTATGAAAATGAGGTCCAAGCGCTCCAAAACCATGTCAAAATGCTTGAGGAAGACCTCTCCAATCTTAGGAGAAAGATCTCCGATGCCCCTTCACGCGTTCATACTCTTGAGGAAAAAATATTAGAGATCAAAGGGCAACTTTCTCAAGCTGTTGCCAGAAATGAGAAGTTAATCTTCACTCTTCAACAGGCAAAAGAACACATTGCAGCATTAAGGGAAGAAGTCGATAAGTTGACTCAACCGCCATCAGCGTATGGGACCTTTTTAGGGCTAAACAACGACGGTTCTGTCGATGTTGTTTCGACTGGAAGGAAAATGCGAGTTGCTGTATCTCCTGGAATTGATGCAGAAAAGATGTCTAAAGGTGATGAGGTCGTACTAAATGAGTCTTTAAACATTATTGAGACTCGCAAGCCAGAACTACTAGGTGAAATTGTAACCATTAAAGAGGTGCTTGATTCAACTCGAGTACTTGTTGTTGGAAGAGCTGATGATGAGAAAGTTGTCGAGATTTCAGATGATTTGGTTGGAGTTAAGTTGCGCGTGGGAGATTCCTTAGTGCTTGATACAAAAACTTTGCTTCTTCTAGAAAAGATTGCTAAACCTGAAGTTGAAGAGATTGTATTAGAAGAAGTACCTGATGTGACGTACGACGATGTAGGAGGCCTTGACGATCAAATTGAGGCAATTCAAGACGCAGTGGAACTCCCTTATCTTCATAAAGACCTTTTTAATGCATATAAACTTCCAGCCCCCAAGGGAATTCTTCTTTACGGCCCTCCTGGATGTGGAAAAACTTTAATTGCGAAGGCTGTCGCAAATTCACTTTCAAAAAAAGTTGCTAAATTAACAGGTCAACCAAATGTTACAAGCTACTTTTTGAATATCAAAGGTCCAGAGTTACTTAACAAGTACGTTGGTGAGACAGAACGACAGATAAGGCTTGTTTTCCAAAGGGCTCGAGAAAAGGCTGAGGAAGGCGTTCCAGTCATTGTCTTTTTTGACGAAATGGATTCACTATTTAGAACGCGAGGAACTGGAATTAGTTCTGATATGGAATCAACAATTGTGCCGCAACTTTTAGCAGAAATTGATGGAGTCGAAGCACTTCGTGACGTGATAGTAATTGGAGCATCGAATAGGGAAGACCTAATCGATCCAGCAATCTTGCGCCCAGGAAGATTAGATGTAAAGATCAAGATCGAACGACCTGATGAAGTTGCAGCCAAGCAAATCTTTTTAAGATATTTGACTTCGGAAATTCCAATTTCAGAGAGTGAATTTGATAAATATAAAAGTAAAGTTAAAGAGTTTGTGATTGAGCAAATGATTGATGACGTAGTTGAAGAAATGTATAGGCTCGATGATGCAAATAGATTCTTAGAAGTTACCTACCAAAATGGTGACAAAGAGACGCTTTACTTTAAAGACTTCGCTTCTGGGGCTATGATTGAAAACATTGTAAGGCGAGCTAAGAAGATGGCAATTAAGAGAGAGATTGATCTAAATGCCGGAGGGGTTTCGACTCTTGATCTTATAACCTCGACCCGTCAAGAGTATAAAGAAAATGAAGACCTTCCCAATACAACAAATCCTGATGACTGGGCTAGAATATCAGGCAAGAAGGGCGAACGCATAGTTTATGTTAGAACTTTAGTTACTGAAGGTGAGGCAGCGCTAGGAGGTCGTGCGATCGAGCGAGTTGGTACCGGTCAATACCTCTAAATGTTTATGCTCGGAAGGAGCGTAGTTGGTAGTTAAAAAGATTATAGGAATTGAAACCGAATATGGAATCCACACAAATGGTGATTTAAAAGATAATCCAATTTCTGCATCTTCTGTTATCGTAAATAGCTACGTTAATGAAGTTCTCAACGATAAAACTAAGTGGGATTTTGATGACGAAACTCCACAAAATGATGCACGAGGATACGTGACCAAAGGATCTGTGGCTCCTGTTGTCGAAACGCATCTTGTAAATGCAGTCCTTTACAACGGCGCTCGATTCTATGTAGATCACGCCCATCCTGAGTATTCAAGCCCTGAAGTGGCTGACGCATTAGAAGGGGTTATTTGGGATAAAGCAGGGGAGTTGGTCCTAAAACATTCCATGCAAATTGTTAGGGAGAATATTGGTCACGATATTGTAATTTACAAAAATAACTCTGACGGGAAAGGTAATTCGTATGGGTGTCATGAAAACTACTTGATGGATAGAGGGCTTCCTTTCCCAAAACTTGTTCATGATTTGGTTCCTTTTTTGATTTCGAGACAAATTTACTGTGGAGCCGGAAAAGTAGGGATTGAAGTTCCGTCAAAGAAAGACGAAGAAGTATATTTTCAAATTAGCCAAAGAGCAGATTTTTTTGAAGAGGTCGTTGGCCTTGAGACAACACTTAAAAGACCAATAATTAATACCAGAGATGAACCACATGCGTCATCAGAAATATATCGTCGGTTACACGTTATTTTGGGCGATGCGAACATCTCAGAAACTGCAACGTTTTTAAAGCTTGGAACTACAGCTTTTGTTCTACTGCTTATTGAAACTGGAAATGTTCCAAAACTGGATAGAATGCCTTTGAACCCAGTTGCTGCTCTCCATCAGATTTCACACGATATTTCACTTGAGTCAAAAATTGAACTTAATGATGGTAGTCATATTAAGGCGATTGAAATTCAAGAAGAGTGGCTTCTTTTGGCAGATAATTACTTCCACAAGTATGGAGGCGAGCTTTTAGGTGGTGATGAAGTAGCAAAGCTAATTCTCAGCACATGGGAAAGAGTGCTCGGCCTTTTAAAGTCTGATTTACTCAGCTTGAGGTATGAAATAGATTGGATAGCTAAGTTTAATCTTGTAGATGCATATAGAGAGAAAAATCAGCTATCAAGTAATTCGCCAACACTAAAAGCTTTAGATCTTCAGTATCACGATTTAAGGGATGATAAATCCCTTGCTAGCAGGTTAAAGTTAAAAACTTTAGTTACAAGAGATCAAATAGAAAGTGCTGTATACAATCCTCCAGAAAGTACTCGAGCCTATTTTAGGGGTCAGTGTATAAAAAAATGGTCAAAATCAATTGTCAGTGCTAATTGGGACTCTATAGTATTTGATGTAGGAGAAGAGCCACTTCGAAGGGTTCCAATGATGGACCCATTAAAAGGAAATAAGACAATTGTGGGAAATTTACTTTCTAAATGTCATGAAGTGACCGATCTTTTAGATAAGTTAGATACATAACATACTTTAAGGATAGCGATGACTGAACGAGAACTTAAGAAAAAATCAACTGAAAAAAAGGTAGAAGAAGAGACTGAAGTACAAGAAGTTTCACACGGTGATAGTGCTAGGGCTGAAAAGCTTAAGGCTGAAATGGATGAGCTTCTCGATGAGATTGATGAGGTGCTTGAAGACAATGCAGAAGAGTTTGTTCGTAATTATGTTCAAAAAGGTGGCGAGTGACACTTAGCTTCTATCTTAATAATGAAAATTTAAACTCTGATTTTGTATCTCTTTTAAAAAGTGCTGACTTGGAAAGTTCAGTAAGTAAGGGATCTTTACTCTCTGAATTGAGAACCGGCAAAGAGATCGATATCAGACATGCTACGACGGTTCTTGCTATAAGATTTAAGGACGGTGTGTTGATGGCAGGGGATAGGCGAGCAACTGAGGGCAATCGCATTGCACACAGGTCTATGGAGAAGGTATTTCCTGCTGATAGTCATTCTTCTGTTGCAATTGCAGGAGCTGCAGGTCCTGCTATGGAAATGGTGAGACTTTTTCAAACTCAACTCGATCACTTTGAAAAGGTGGAAGGAGTCGCTCTCTCATTAGAAGGGAAAGCTAATCAATTGAGCCAAATGGTATCAGGACATCTTCCGATGGCGCTTCAAGGATTGGCTGTTGTGCCTATCTTTGCAGGATTTGATCTAATGCGTAATGTTGGACGAATATACTCATATGACGTAACTGGTGGCAAATATGAAGAGGCCGATTTTGCAACGATGGGTTCAGGCGGAAGAGATGCAAGGTCTGTTATAAAGCTTGGCTTTAGTGGGAACTTAAATGCAAAAGGCACGATTCATTTAGCACTCAAAGCTTTGATCGAAGCGTCAGATGAAGACTCAGCAACAGGGGGAATTGATATAGTTCGTAAGATTTATCCAATTGTTGCAACTATTACCAAGGATGGATTCGAACGCTTAAGTGATGGCGATGTTGAGGAGAGTTTGCGAGAGATTGGGGCTTTTGAGCAATGACAATGCCATTTTATGTAGCTCCTGAACAGATAATGAAAGATAGGGCTGAGTATGCCCAAAAAGGAATTTCTCGTGGCAGGAGTTTAATTGCCACAAACTGTGGAGATGGAATTCTTATTGCTGCAGAAAATCCATCTAAAACCTTACACAAGATAAGTGAGATTTATGATCGAATAGCGTTTGCAGGTGTTGGAAAGTACAACGAGTTTGATCAGCTACGAGTAGCTGGAGTTCGACATGCCGACATTAGAGGTTATACGTATTCAAGGGATGATGTGGATGGGCGTAGTTTAGCTAATCTTTATGCACAGTATCTTGGCCAAGTGTTTACGCATGAGATGAAACCTTTAGAGGTCGAAATATTGGTAGCTGAGTTGGGTAACCATGGTAGACCCAATGAGCTTTATCATATTTCTTACGATGGAACGGTAGCAGACGAGGACAGGATGGTTGTTTTAGGGGGAGAGGCTGAGACACTTAGAGAAAGGGCGGAACCGCTTTACCATGACGCGTGGACTATCGATGAAGCTCTTGTAGCTGTAATAGATGCTCTCTCAGGTGAAGAACGCCTCCTGTCGCCCGAAGAGTTAGAGGTGGCAGTTCTAAAAGAAAATGGCAAAAGAAGGGTATTCAAGCGAATTTCTAATGAAGAGTTAGTTCCTTTTATAGACATAGTCAAAGAAGGTCGTGTAACTAAGGGTGGAAGTGCTGAAGTCGAAGATAACGTTTAGCAAGAAACATTACGAGTGATTCTTTGTCACCATATCTTGTGATAACAGAAAATTAATGTGCCTGTTTAGGCAAAAACCGAAACCTATATGCCGAAAATAGTGCTGAGATTACACCCCATGCTAGTAGAGAAAGAAGCGCATGCATATCATAACCGTTTGAGTTGTTAAGTGGATCGAAAGAAGTAAATACTGACAGTATGAATGGCCTTACGGGAAAGTACATAGCTATTCTTGCTAAAAGTGTTGAATTCCCAAGTGCATAAAATGTTCCTGATATGAAATATAAAGGCAAGATAATTCCGTTAATTACTGCAGGAGCTGCCTCTTGATTAGGAATAATTGACGATACTGCTATTCCAAATGAACAAAATGCGAATGTACCAACAGCTAAAGAAATAAATAAAGCAACTAAATGGTGGGGGAAAGAAGTGCCGTAGACGCTAATACCAAAGGAAACCGTTATAATTACCAATATTAAGCTCACAATTAATGCACTGCCTATTAATCCACCAAGATATATTATTGGAGAAATTGGTGTCGCTCGAAGTGCTTTTAGGTTTCCAGATTCCCGCCGCGAAATTAAAGTCATAGCAAGCGATGTATAACATGAACTAATAATTCCAAGTGTAATTATTGACGGCACATAGTAATCTTCAAATTTAATTCCATTTAGTGTCTGAATCTTAGAGTTTCCAGCTAACGCACTGAAAAGTACTAGAAAAAGTATCGTAAATAAGAACGTGAAAACCCATGCAGGAACGTTTCGCCAAAAGCTTTTCTGTTCATCTTTAATTTGTAGTAGAAGATATGATAATGATTTCACAGCTAAATATTAACCCTATTTTGGTGGAACACCGAAAGGCGTATGCAAGGATAATTTAGAACTGCAACCAATGTCAGAACAATTAGATGTTTGTTGGTAGCAGTATTTAATTTCAATGACCACAAAAAAACAGTTACAATTTTACAGCACTAACAACGCGTATTCGATTTTAGGTACATCATCCTCAAATATGCTCAATATAACGGTACCCACATTAAACAATCCTTTCGAAATCAAACACAACCAAAGTGTGCAATTACTTTAATGTGGATACGTGATTGAATCTTTAGTATGTATTTGAAAGAGTTAACCTACTTCAACAATTTGAGTATTTGTAATCATGTCATGCCAAGCTTTTCCACCTGCACCCCATAATGGCCAAAGTGCATTTATGATTCCAGGTATATAGCAGAAAGCAAAAAGCAAGCCAAAAACTAACATCCTAAGTCCAGCCATTACTAAAGTTGGCCTCTGACCAGTATTCGCATCTCTAACTGCAATTTTCATCACTTTCTTCCCAATTGTACCGCCATCAGTTTGTCCATCAAAGTATGCAAAGTAAAACATGTCTAAGATTGCTATCACTAGCATTGTAACAATCATAATAACGAATATTGATGTAGATGCTCCTGGTGAATAAGTGGGAACTCCATTGGGAGCGTATGTGTATGTAGCAGCGGATGAAGAAAATACAACAAATGCAAAAATCGAATATATTATGATATTTGGAATGAGCAGTATTAAGTAGTCAATTATGTATGCAATGGCTCGCTTTCCCCAAATCGAAGTCGCTGGATTTGACCCTTGACCGAAATTGCTTGGAGGTGGCATGTAACCACCTGGTTGTCCCATTGGTTGACCATACGGCTGGCCGTATCCCTGCGGAGGTGGGTAACCAGGTTGTCCCATTGGTTGCTGAGGTGGAACGGAAGGCGGGACGCCTTGGGTATATGGAGTGCCACCTTGAGGATTTTGACCTCCTGGAAAATTTGGATCTGACATGTATGCCTCCCTGAAGCTAAATTTTAACTATAATCTTCTGCCACCATGACTATCAAGTTGGCTATAAATTACTCCATAATTAAAGTAATTTTTACTATTCAATAGTGTTAGTAAACATAATAACCTAATTAAGTGCAAAATGAAAGTATTTGTTTAAATGTTTGGAATTATGCACACATAAACAGTACATTTATTGTCACATAGTGGAGCTTTTTACAGACTTAACCAGTATTATTGCTGGAAACAATAGCAGCAACGATGACTACAACAAGAACTATGATTCCAATGTACCCTAATACAAGCCCAGCAATCGCTAACCCTCGCCCTTGTTGTTGGCGACGTTTTATTTGAACGAGAGCGACATGACCAAAAATGACCGCAAGGACCGATCCAACCCAATCAACCCAAATGATTCCAAGGACCAATGACGCAATTGCAAAGCCATTTGTTGAAACAGAGTAAGGACGCTGGGGGTAGGGGTAAGGGGACATGCCGTATGAGGGAGGATACTGGGGTGGCATGTATCCTGGAGGCATCTGAGGCATCCCCATCGGTGGCGTTGAGCTAAATCCAGGTGGTGGGCCGTATCCGGTTTGTGGAGCAAATCCTGGAGGAGAACCATATGGCTGACCATATGTAGGAGGCGAGCCAGGTTGATTTAGAGGTGCTTGGATATTAGGAGAAACAGGCTGAGGAATGGAGTAAGGATTCTGTTGAGGAAAAGTTGGTGTAGCTGGTGGCGAGTAGGGAGTGTATCCTTGTGAACTCTCAGCAATTGTCTGGTACTGTTCAGGGTTGTTCAAAGCATCTTGTTGATCAATAGTCGCAGGAACATCTTCCAAATTGCTTTCAACGTTATTTGTACTTTGTTGAAAAAATTCATCGTATGCAGGCTTGTTTTCACCATCTTCATTTTTAGAAGATTGAGGATTGGGAGTCTCAACCATCATGTCTCACTTTCATATATCACTTTCCATAGTAAATAATTCCGAACTTTTGGTTAGTTCTTAAACATTTTAAATTGGAGCCTACCACAAGAGCTTGCTAAAACCTTTATCAAAGAATATGAAATCTAAAAAGCTGAAATATCCAAGATGCTAATAGAAACAGTGGAATGTAGAATTTTGCATGTCTTGACGAGAACACAAAAGTCTTTAATGATGGTATTAGTAGAATAGTTAAAGCAACTAGTACGACAAGGATTCCAAATGGATTGGATTCCAGTGACCCAATTAAATTGCCTCGCAAGAGAGCTTCTACACTAGTTGTCATTCCACAAAAGGGACATGGTATGCCAGTAGATGCCAAGAGTGGGCATCTTATAAAGGAGTGACCAGGTAATTTGGGAAGAGCTACTCCAAGTAGGAGCATTGATGCACCAAGGTAGCGAAATGGCTTTAAACCAACCGTTACGACACCTTCATGACGAGAAACAACTCTCGTATCACCAGACGTTGCGAATTTCATTTCAAATCCCATACAGTTTCTATTCTATGCACAATGTAATTGCTTGAGAGTAGCTGTTTAGAGATATTTCTCTGTTGCCTACGAAATGAGGGAGTGCAGCAATCTAAGAGAGCTCTTGACTAATACGACTTTACAGAAGATACATTATAGGCGGTTTAAATAGATTCTTCTTATAGTCCGATTTGCAACTGGACTTGCTGGGTCTTCCTGACTATCGTTACCTGGATTGAACCTTGTGGGGCGATTGATTGAAGAATGCTTGTCAAATCAGATGTATTGCTAATTCGTGTCTGCTCAATCATAATAATTACATCCCCTACGTGAATACCTGCTTGTTGGGCTGGGCTACCGGGCGTAACACCTTCGACAAGCGCACCGTAATTTAGACTGCTTTCGATCCCAAAGTAAGACTTTTCTGTTGCATTTAGGTTAGAGGTCACAACGCCTAAATTTACTCCTGGAGTTATATTTTTGCCTGCCTGGAGGAGAGGCAACTGGTTTTGGAGCTCATTTGAGGCAATTGCGAAGCCAATATTTTGTGTAGCTGCATTTCCTGGTGTTGAAGTAGCAGCTGCAGTGTTCATCCCAATCACTTGACCATCAAGATTAAGTAAAGGCCCACCAGAGTTTCCTGAATTTATTGGAGCATCGGTTTGAATCATGTTGGTTAAGGTAACTTCCAATCCTGATGACAACTCACCTGCTGGAATCGTTCTTCCAAGCGCTGACACTATTCCAGATGTAACCGTTGGCTGGCCTGAAAGGTCTAACGCATTACCAATCGCGATTACGTACTCCCCTACGGATACATTTTTTGAGGCTGCAAATGTCACGGCGGGAAGCTGTGGAGAATTTGTCAATGTAAGCAGTGCTAAATCATCAGTCGAATCGCTTCCAACAACGGTTGCTCCGAATGAATTTCCGCTCGAATACTGAGTAACTTCAATTTGATTTGCACCAGCTATTACATGATTGTTTGTTAGAACAAATGTTCCATTGCCAACAACCATGCCAGTTCCCTGATTAGACGACCCATTTGCAGACGATGCAACAATTGAAACAACGGAAGGTTCGACTTTATTTACCACTGCTCTTATCTCCGAACTAGTAGGCTCAACTATTATGCTCTGGTTTGGACGAAAGATTTCAGTCTTGATTCCAGTAGCCTTGTAGATTAAAAACGTCGTCATACCACCAACTATTCCCCCTACGAGTGCCGCTAAAATCACGACATAGATTACATTTATAAAATTACTATTGGTTTTCGGGGTATTATCTTTAGGTGAAGTCACGGGTTCATCGTTAATTGGCACATTTAAACGATACCTAACTTTAGTGGCTTGCGTTGGACTTATGGTAAAACTTTTAAACATTTAAGGTTCTATCTGGAACAATTCGTAGAGGTTGTAAAAGCAGTAAATTATGGCAAATCATATTGAGATTGAGATAACATCAAAACGCAACGACGGTTCTTTCACTTGGCGCGCAAAAGGAGCAAAAGAACCAAGAGGAGTCGTCGATCCGAATATTGTTGGGAGTGATGCTGTCGTAGGCGAAGTTTTCAAGGCCGAGTTTGAATCTTGGCTCGATGGTGTCCAAATTGTTTCAGCGATCAAAAGCTCGAAGAAAATTGAGTCTTTAAGTGACATTGAAATATTGGGTCCAAGACAGTTTAAAGCAGGAGTCACAGCAACCTTAGTTGCAAAAAAACAGCAAACAAAGGCGCGTAAGCCCCGTACCAATAAAGATGATCCTGAGCGAGATCATTCTCAAAAACGTGAACATCGGACTAACAATGTATTGGGAAACAATCGTGATAACAGTCGTGACAAGGCTCGTGATGGATCTCGTGAAAGATCTAACGACAAGAGAATAGCGAATCGGCATAAGCCAGAACCGATCGTAGTTGGTACCTTCCATAGGGACAGACTCATGTTTTCGCTCGAAATTCAAGAACGTCCAATTGCAGACTACCTATTTGATGGTGGATTACCAGCCGTAAGAGAAGCAATTGCCAACCAACAAAAAGAAGCCAAAGAGAAGAATCTTCCTCCGATTATTGAAACTCCTTTGCTTGCTATTGCAGAACGATTAATGCCACAAATACGTAATGCGCTATGGAGAGATAGGGCTGATGCAATTTTAAAGCTTGAAAGGGTTACTTTAAAAGATTTACGATCTTTAATAGTTTCAGCTCATCCGTGCGATGAAGAGGAACGTAAAATCGTAACCGAGCTTAAGAAAAGATTAAGCAAAAAGATAAGTGATGTTGGTGCATCATGGCAAGGTCAAGTTAAGTCATTCACCGAATCCGGAAAGCTAAAAGAAGCGTTGGAGCTCTCTGCAAAATCTCCAGATCACTCAGTTAGCTTGGACAACCAAGTTGCCGAGCTCTTGGCATCGAAGGTCTCAGCTGCTTTGAACAAGGATTTAAATCCAACGGAGTGGATAGAACTGGTTGAAGCTGCATCGCAAGCCCCAATTAGAAAATTAATAAAGCCTGCATCGGTTCCAGAAGATGCAACCGGTGAAGTTGAGAGAACTTCTAAGAAATTAGCTGGATTAGTCCCTCAGTTGGCTCAAATAATTGGGCTTAAGATTCCTCCCCCACCAAGGCCTACCCATGGAGGAGTAATTGTTAAGAGTTTTCCAGCGAACAACCCATAGTAATTACCTGGGCTTTAAATCCAGTATTTTCAAATAAGCTTTTGCCTGCTCTGTCTCCTGGAAGTGTCTTGCCAGTAATGTAGTTACAGTGAAGCAACTCTTTAGCTACTCTTTTTGCTTCATTTAGCAGTTCCTCCCCTATTAAACATTCCCTTGAACTGGGGACTACATAAATTAACAAAATATTTGCTAATGATCCAGTGGTGCCACTTTCTGCTTGAGTCTGATGTTCCACTTCTAATATAACTGTCCCTACACATGTGGCATCAATGTATCCTAAAATAACTGTAAGAGGACTGGGAAATTTACTGTCAGAAATAATCTCGGAATTACTTTCGGAAATGCCAAGACAAGAGCTCAAAGATCTATCGACCTTAGCATGTAGATCCTTTAAGAATAATCGACCGCCTCTTTCGAAGAGTATTTCAGCCTCTAAAGTTGTAAGCATACTGTCAATAATTGCCTTGTCGCCAGAAGTCGCAAATCTTGAAGTCAGTTCCATCTATACTCTAACATTTAGATTATTTGGTCACGAAGAAAGCTGAGCTAATTTGGCTAGAATTGTTCGTCTCTGTCGATGTGACAGCTCATAATCTTCAACTAGTTTAAGCTGTTCATCTGACAAATCATTTAATCTTTGTATCACCTGAGAGGCTGCCAGAGAATCGTATCCTGGAATAGCAAGCGAGTTGGCATCAATTGATTCAACATCGTTTTCCATAATATCCTCGTCGATTTCCTCAACTTCGTCATCAAATACCGGTTCATTTGTTGAGCCGAATAGTTTGCTAACAAAAGCTTCAATTTCACGACTACCAAAGTCAATTGTAAACTTACCAACAGATTTTGCTACACGTAGTTTCGAAGCCACGAGAGCCTCTCCAACTTCCTCGGCATGTTCAATGACTTCCTTTGCCAATTGAATTGCTCCAACTTGAACATAAATAATAGATTCAATAATTCCAGGTTTATTTTTTTCAGTCACATTATCTCACGTTTTACTAAAGTTGTTAATTTTCACTGCCTCTTGCCCTGTTTCTAATTAGTTTAGCCATCACCAATAACTTTTGCTCGATTTAAAGTTATGCTACTCTCAACTTTTAGCGATTAATATTATTAGTACTCAATATTATTAATATTATTTCATGTGATAGTCAAATTAACTTGCAATGCACAGGCATTAATCAAGGGCTTTATTACACACAGTCTCGACAGTACTTGCGTTTTTTATCGGCAAGCTGATTCTGTTTCTTAACAAGAAAACAACTTTGACAGACAAATTCATCTTTTTGTTTTGGAAGAACTTTTATTGGAGGATCTAATCGATCCTCGTAATCTAGGTCACCCTCATCATCTGTAAAATCTTCATCATCACTTTCAGATATAGCCTCAACTTTACTTTTTAAAATAACATCAAGACCGGCCTCGATATCGTCTGAACCATAATCTTCTTCTTCCTCAAACTCTTCTTCGCCAGCAACTACTTCAGGAGAAGCAACAAGTATCTCGTCTTCGTCATCTTCAATGAGAGAAATATCATCACCTTCTTCGATGCCCACTTCGTCTAAGATGTCTTCGTCTAAAAAGTCCACATCGATATCGTCCAGTTCTTCTAGTTCTGGTATACCATCTAACTCTTCGTCTGCCATTTAGCTCCTTGTAATCATATGCTTGTTGTCTAAGCATTGTAGTGTATAAAATTTATACTTTGCGATCAATTAACGCATTAACGTGTTGTCTCTAACCTGTCTTGAAAAAGTATATCTTTGCAAAGTGCTTAGATAACAATTAACGTTACTTCGCAAAAATTATACCCATCTTTCGTCGATACGTTGCACATTATCAGAAATGAGGCGTGGCCCAGGAAACCTTTGGTACCAGTTGTAAATAACTTACAACTGTTCTCTACTCAGTTTCACAGGACCATGCCACTCGCAACAGCCCACATCCAAAACGTAAAATTTAAGATTTAGGGCCCTAATATGTTATGCCTTAAAAAACACACTTGGTCAAATATTGTTTACCGCAATTGTGCAGGAAGTATAGTTAAAACCCCTGGCAGTTAACTTGCGTGAATCCGTTCACTAAATGTAGTATTTACTTTTAGATTACCACCCTCAGTGTGTTTAAGCTTGAATTTTGCGCTGTTGGCTCCGATTTTCTGCATCAAGTCGTTCAAGGTCAGGATCTAGGAACTGGACAAAACTCATTGCGTTGGCAATCAGATGATGTCCTGCTACCTGATCTATCTGGCGGTGCATTTCTTGAGCAATTTTTCTGTAAGATGCATGTCCTTGGACTTGGGATCGCAGTTCAATAATATGCATTGCTTCTCGAGCATTCATCGACATTAAATATCGAATCTTGAAGCCAAGCGGAATGACATAAGGAGCTTCAACTAAAAACTCATCCCTTAATTCAAGATAAAGTTCTCTTGATCTCTCCATTGATTGGATGTATATCTCACTTAATTGAGCCTCTTCAACAAGATCTGGTATATCGTACCCAAGATCACAATTAAGCGTTTGCCACTCAATGTTAAGCATACGGTGTCTTTGCAGGTCTCTAAATGCTCCATAGTCAGATATAATCTCAAAGTCATATGAAGTTGCCTCAAAAGATCTAGAAGGCCTGTGACGCCTATTCTTTCTATCTCCAGCAATGTTTTTCATAATGATTTGTTTTTCATCTTCAGTGAAATTCTTTATTAAAGCTTTGATCTCACCGAGTGATAAATCGAGATGCTTAAACACGCCCTGGGCAAGTACATTAGCTTCGCCATCTTCGTCGAATTTGAGTAGTCTTACACTTACTGGGTCTGAACTCATTGAACCCTTTAAATTGCTTTCATTAATTGACTCGGCGGCTAAACTCTCACCTAGATTCCTCTCTTTGTAGTATTTAACCCACTCAATGCCGCGATCTTCTCTATCAATTCTTGAGAGGAAAGAAGGAATAACTTTTCTCAATTCAACTAGCATTGATTCCGCATACTCTCTTGCCTCATATAGTTCAGAAGCTCTCATCCTTAGAATTAGCATCTCAAAAGCCTGTCCTGTGCCATAAATACCGACATTTGAAAGCGAAGCTGCAGGAAGAAGACCTCTTAAAGTATCTAGAGCTTTAGCCCGAATTGCCTGTCTGAAAGCAAAATCACTTGAACCCTGAGGTTTAGTCAAGTTTTTCGTTAAGTATTGGGTTAATTTTGTTAATAGTTCACTGTAACAATCAAAAAGCCTGTCCATTGTCCCTATATATCGTGCTCCGTAAGGAGAATCGAGGATTGACGGACACCTGTAATATCGATAGTGACCGCTTGAGAGACGTTCATTATAGGCAATGTATCTTGTAGATTGCTCAAGGTAGCTCATAAGCCTGCCTCGTTCAAGGATCTTCGTTAAGAGATTTGAAGCCCCCTCACAGGCCAAATGAACCCCACCTAACTGGGCTACAGAATCATCACCATACTCAAAAAAGACCTTTTCATAGAGTTTTTCAGCCCTTTTAAGCCCCATAGTTGCGTCGATGCTTACATCTCCAGTCACATCAAGATCATCAACAAACTCATCAAGGAATAACCTTCTTAAACTTTTTGAAGACCGAGAGTACCGGGCAAATAAGGCCCCTTTTACTACTTCTGGTAGGTTTACCAGGGCAAATACAGGTTCATCGAGATTAGTAAAGTATCTACTCAAAATGGACCTTTCTAGCTTGTTAAATTCTTCAAATTTGGACATTGTACTCTCTAATTTATGCGTTTTAGAAACCTAACTGTTGGATACTCACTTATGTTGGACTTAACGTAACAATGCCTCTGTCGATAAGTCTTGATGCATTTAAGGCAATCTTCGAGATATGCGAGCTCGAAAACGATATAGAGATTTGTTCCAAGACACTAAGAGTCTGCTTGGCAAGTCTGATAAAATCTCCAACCTCCAGACCCGAAGCATCTAAACATAAACCTAAATCTAAACCTTTACTCCACATATACATTACTAACACGTTAGAATTCAGCAATTTGTCAGAGGTTTCAATACCCCTCTGAGCCTCAATTTCATCAATATTATTCTTAAGTATGCAAAGTTTCTTGTACATTTCAATAAGTTCATTTGACGTAATATGGAAATGATTTTGGAGGTATCTTGGTGATGTGTTGAATCTGAAATTATTTGTTTTAACTGATATTGTTGAAGCAATGAGCGAACCAAGGCTAACAGCTGATATCTTTCGGGTATCCATATTATAAAGCATCTCAAGAATTAGAAGATCATTTTCTAAATGAATTTCGCTTAAAACGGATCCTTTCTGTGTCAGATTGTTCTCTTTAGTTAAGTAACCAAACTTCTTGAGCAAAGAAATGCGTCTTTTTACGATCTCTTTATCGTATATAGAACGTTGATTTGAATAGTTTGCGAATGATTTTTCAAAAAGACTTAAGAGACTATTGAGATCTGAGTACTTTAATAAATTTAAAATCGTGTTGTAGGACGGGTTAAATTGTGACGAAATCTTAAAGTTTCGTGATGCCACAATCTTCTCCACTGTGCCGAATGGATATCTTCGATCACAAAGTATGTAGACAAATCCTTCAGTATCAATTCCTCGTCTTCCCGCTCTGCCTGCAATTTGTACAAATTCAAGCGGAGTTAGTAGGCGAGGACCATAAGAATCACGCTTTAACATAGATTCTAGAACAACCGATTTTGCTGGCATGTTTAGCCCCAATGCCATGGTTTCAGTAGCAAAGACTATCTTTATTAATCCTTTTTCAAATAATAACTCAACGCACTTCTTAAAGAGTGGAAATACTCCCGCATGGTGGACAGCAATACCTTGGCGAAGACCTTCAGAAAACGAGTCAAAGTCAAGAGTTTGTAACGTATGTCTGTCAATGTCTTTTATCATTGAAGAAGTGATCTCATCAATCTCTTCAGTTTCAGAAGGACTTGTAAGACGAATTCCATCCTCAAGTAGCATTTGAAACGTATTCATGCACCCTTTTCTTGAAAAAATAAAATAAATTGCAGGAAGTTTCTTCTTCTTATCAAGGTACTCAACCACGTCTTCAACGTAAGGAACGCTTTGAGTCTTGTTAAATGTCTTGACAATTTGTGATTTAGAATTTTTTGAATCGGAACTATCTTTAGTTCCGAGATGCAACGTCTCTAAACGAAGTGAGTTGTTCCCGTGAATAAAAGTCCCACTTAAAGGAACTGGTCTATGCGTAGAAGTAATTAACTTCATAGGTGCATGAATCTTTGAGATCCAGCTGACCAGTTCCCTGGCGTTTGAAACAGTCGCCGATAGACAAACCAATCGAATATTCGGGTCAAGCTTCATAATAGTTTCTTCCCAAACGCGGCCTCGTTCTTTATCGTTTATGTAGTGAACTTCATCCAGAACTACTATTTTTAAAGTTGAAGGTACTCTATTTGAATAGATCATGTTTCGAAGAATTTCAGTGGTCATTACAACAACCTTTGCATTTTCAGATTCTGAAATATCACCAGTTATAATTCCAATATTTTCAAAATTTATCTTTCTTTTAAATTCCTCAAATTTTTGATTAGAAAGTGCCTTTATCGGTGATGTATAAAAAATTGTACTGTTCTCTTCAAGACAAAGTCGCAATGCAAACTCAGCTATAACTGTTTTACCTGAACCGGTTGGAGCCTGGACAAAGACGCTCTTGCCTGCAATTATTTCATTTATTGCATCAATTTGAAACTTATCTAACTTGAACCCTAATAACGTTTCAAACTCAGGAATGTTCACCGATACTCTTTTTCTTTTTCCTCTTTACAATCCTTCCTACAATAATCGCTCCTTCGTAAAAAATGTAAAGGGGAACGGCAAGTGCAAACATAGAGAAGGGATCAGAACTTGGTGTTAAAATTGCACCTGCCGCGGTTACCCCCACTATTGCCCACTTTCGTACTCTTGAAAGTTGTTGCGGGGTTATTACATTTACCAACATAAGTCCGAGAAGAATAACCGGGAACTCGAAAGTTAAACCAAATACTCCCATTAAATTTAGGAGTAAGTTAATATAACGATCAGCGGTATAGCTTGGAGTAATTTCTGTACCACCAATACTCGAAAGAAATCCTAGTGCATGAGGGTAAGTTATGAAGGCAACGACACACCCAAATATAAAAAATACAATTGCGCTTAGAATGATCGGGATTGCATATCGCTTCTCTTTTTTTGTCAAGCCCGGAGTTATGAATGACCAGATTTGCCAAGTCCACATTGGCGAAGACAGAATAAGGCCACAGTAAAAAGATATTTTCATCCGTATCGATAAACCATCAAGTGGACTGAGAGCAATTAGGTGGCAGTTTTTGGGTTTAACATCACAAAGTGGCTTAACAAGAAAGTGTATTAGAAAGGTATATAGAGAAAAAGCGACAATAACTGCGACAAATATCGATAAACCTCCAATAATTAACCTACGCCTAAGTTCGCCAAGATGTTCCATAAATGTCATTTCATCCGGAACATTTTTTGGCTTTTTTCTAAGCAAAATCATCTGTAAGTGTGCCAGATATAGATCAGTTAAGACGTGGATCTTGTGGGAGAAACAAAGGTGATCCTTCGCCTATCTTTTCGGGGCTGACGCGTATTGAGGTTGAACCAATCTCTTGCTCACCATTATTTGCAGTCGAGTTCAACTGTGATGCCAAAATTGGCTTAGCAGAATTGGAAAAATATCGGGTTGGTTTCGCAACATTTTTTATTAGATTTAAAGCCTGTTTGGTTTCCTCATCAACTTCAGGCAATGAATCTTTTACTTCATTTGTTACTCTATCTTTAAATGCCGTAAATTTATGAAGAGCTTCCCCGAGTTTGCGAGCTGATGAAGGTAGTTTTTCTGGACCTATGACCACAAGAGCAACAGCCAATATCACTAATATTTTGTCTGGATCTAAGTTAAACATGATTTCTTTTTGTGATATTCACTATTCGTCTAAAAGGCTCGAATACGATCTCCCGTTTAAGTCGTAAAAAACCTTTTCTAATCACCTTTAGATCTTCACCTCTTCCTTTAAAAAATTCTACCTCTTTTGACAGCTTTTGAATCTCTAATTCAAGTTTTCTGTTCATTCCTGGGATCACGAGGACTGCTAAAGCAACTGAAAGTGAAAGAAAGGTAAAACCAACAATGACAAGAACAGTAGTCATTGTTAAAACAGATGAAAGTAAATAAACCCGTGCCGCCAATAAATCAAATCGACCTTTCCCACAAAGTACGCCTTATTTACAGCACCAAAGTATCTAGAATCCATGGAAAACCCTCTATTATCCCCCATCATGAAATAGGAATTAGCAGGTATTTTATAGGGCGTACAGGAAGTGTTCCCAGTCGCTTCTCTTTGCGTTACCAAAACCGAGCAAACCCTAAGACCAGGGTCTTTAATCGCACTCTGGTTCAACCAAGGTTCACTAAGTGGTTTCCCATTTATATAGATCGTGCCATTTGGTGCAGACCAGATTGTTTCACCCGGTAGTCCAATAACCCTCTTAACGAGATCGGTTCCCGGTGCTTCAGCGGTATCTGCGGGTGGGTTAGAAAATACGACAATATCCCCCCTACTAACCCCGTGAAAATCGTATGCAAGTTTATTAACTAATATCTTGTCATTTATTAAAAGTGTCGTTTCCATTGAACCGGATGGAATGTAAAAACTTGCAAAAACCCAAATTCTTAGTGCTTGAGATAGTACAAATGCTGCCAATATGACAATCGACCAATCAAGCAACTTCCGATAGAAACTGCGTTTTTTTGGATTAGGTTTGTTGTCTGGTACTTCTAAGTGCTCAGTTTCATTCTGTTCAGTCTCTATAGACACAAACCCATGTTACAAGAAATTGGAGAGTATTTGGGTGCAGATGTTTTAAAGGTAACTATTGGTGCGGTGAGCAGCTCGGGCAAATTTAAACCTGAAAGAAAGAAATTATGACATAACTAGCGTAGCCTCATAAGAACCAACCGGTGAATGTCCGGTTCAGGGAGACGCCAGCAACACCGCACCTTCACGCCGTATCCGATCAGAGGGTTCTGGACCTTCATCATATTCCTCTGTCCCATCAATTACAGTATTACGGCTCATTGCAGCCACTTGGGCTACAGCAGTCACACCACCCCTGCCAAGCAGACGAGCAATGCCACCAGCAACAATACGTCGCTGCCTTTCATCGAGCATCGGGACAATGGCTAGAAAGAAATCCTCAAGACCTTCCTCAGTAACTTCCACTAAAACCCTCTACATCATTATGCCCCAGACCGCGCGGTTATCCTATTTACCGGCCCTTATTGAAAATTGAACTTAGTCTAAATAATCGACCTAGAATAACACTTGGCTACATGAAACCCATAGAGGAACTTGCCGAACTCATTGCGCTGTCCACTTGAAAGCGCCCAGTCGAGCTATGCCTAAATCTTGTGTTTTAGCTTTAAATGCTTTGTCTTATGGCATTTGTATCTGTAGGTTGGACCTCTTACTTATCTGATGTGTATATTTTATTGTGAATGGTTTACTTCGATACTATCTCAGCTTATCCATTTAACTAAAGGTGTAGCACTTCGTATTTCAAGTCAGGATCTATCGTACTAAGTAATTAGCAAGTATATTGGCTCCATTACCTTCATAAACTAAACAATCTGAAGCTGACGCACACGACATAAGAGGATCCGATTGTTCTTGAATCTGAAATGGTGCAAATTGTGTCCATTGGTTAATTGATGAATTGTATTCTTCAATTTCGTAAGTCGTAGTATTAAAACTAAAACCAATCCCATAACACGTAGAACTAAAACAAAAGGTATTAGATGGCATAAATGGTAAAGTGGCTGAAATTTGAGACGAAACTGTTGTAGCCCAATTCTTGCCACCGTCCAGAGTTTGAATACTTACCGAGGGTAAGTCAGTTAGAGATTGAGGAGGAGTTACATTCACTCCAGTCGTAGGAAGACCAACATCTCCTGATACGTAACAGTCTAAGTTACTTGTACACCAAGCTGAGTTAATTCCGACTGTTCTCCACGAAACAACCGGAGGACTACCAATCAGGACAATACTCCAGGTTTCACCGCCATTATAAGATTCAAGCAATGATGCATTATCAGTGGAACCGATTGAACCATTCTGAGTTTGTGTAGTGACAATACAGAAACTTGCAGACTGACAAAAGATGGAATTAATACCGGTGGTAGTAAAACTATTTCCAGTACTACTAATTGCAGACGGAAGAGACGAATAACT
>JAJYFT010000057.1 GCA_021790815.1 Actinomycetes bacterium | reverse complement strand
CTAAGGCTCCTCGAATAATGCATGGGAAGATTTCCTTAGTAAATCACGATAATTCTGGTATTTTCGAAGGTTTGAATAATCCTTTCGAGGCAACAAGATACCATTCTCTAATCGTCGACGAATCTTCGCTAAGTGGTGACATAGTTGTAAATGCCAGAACAGAAGATAATGTAGTAATGGGCATACGACACAAAGAACTGCCTCTTTTTGGTGTACAGTTTCATCCTGAAAGTCACTTCACACCACTAGGGAAAAACCTCCTGTATAACTTATTAAAATTTGGGTAGCAAAACTTAGGCTACAACTCTTTTCGTAATGTTTTTGATCAGGCTTTGTAAAAGGTCTTTTGGCTATTTGCCATATTTTTACAGGTTTATCCTACGGACATGCCGTCGTAGAAGTACTCGGTGGATTAGTAGTCGTAGTTGATGAAGTTGTTACTGACGGCAATACACTTGTAGTCGTTGTAGTTGATGAAGTTGTAGTTGTTCCAGAAGATACGCCAACATAAATCGTTACTGACGATCCAGGCGAAGTTGATACTCCTCCAAGTGGTGACTGATCGACAACATTGCCAACATCTTGACTGCACGATTGCACATCAATAACTGTTACGACAAAATTATACGGACTACCCTGCAATGTAGTAAGGGCAAAGTCCTGTGTGTAATTAATAACTCTTGGCATCGTAATGTTGGCCGGTCCCGAAGAAATAATGAGATTAATTGCAGTGCCAACATCCACCATTTGATTTGGTTGAGGACTCGAATTAATAACACTTCCTGATTGAATCGTTGAAGATGCCTGTTGAGTAACAGTACCTACCGTCAGATTCTTCTGACCCAACTGCAGTATTGCTTGATTCTGAGTCAACCCAACTAAATCTGGCACTTGTACACTAGCATTTGGATCAGAGTACGTAATAGAGATTACGCTTCCCTGCGGCCTGTAGGTATCAGCAGCTATGTTTTGAGTTAAAACCATGTTGGCAGGCTTATGACTAAAAACTCCTTGAGCATTTACCTTAAGACCAAGTGAGGATAGTATATTAGTAGCATCGGTCAACGAGTCGCCTGTTACCTTTGGTACCTTAACAGTTGGCATGCCCTTTGATACGTAGAGAGTAACTGAGGATCCAGCATCAACGTTGCCATTTGACGGCTTTTGCGAAACGACGGTTCCATTTGGGGCTTTACCAAAAGAATAAACTACGTTTGCGTTAAGCCCAACTGAACTAAGTTGATTTTCTGCCTGAGTTAATGTTTCACCTCCAACTTGAGGTACGGGAAACTGAACAGGAGCACCAAAGTAACCTAGACCTCTCCCGACGAAAAACACAATCAAAATTAAGACAATAACGAGTAGCAAAATCCCTAAAATGTATATTGGATTTTTTGATTTAGGTGGTTTAGTTTCAACTCTAATTGGTCTCCGCCTAGGTGGCTCAGGCGGTTCAGGTAGTTCGGATAGTTCAATTTGCCTAACTACTGACGTATGATCAGTTGGAGCGACGTACTGGCTTGGAACGGCTGTCGTCGGAACATCAGCAGCTGCAACCGGTTTGCCCAACTTAAATCTCTCTAAGTCATCAGCAAGTTCACCTGCGCTTGGGTACCTGCTCCCTGCATCTTTTTCCATGGTTTTATGGACAATAGCTGCATAAGCAGGAGGCACGTCAGGGACTACGGACTCTAGAGCTGGAGGAGTCTCTTTCACGTGTTGAAGTGCAATTGCAACTGGAGTATCACCCAGAAAAGGAGGGCTACCTGCCACCATCTCATAAAGCACTACCCCTAAAGAATATATGTCACTTCTTCCATCAGCACCGTGGCCTTGAGCTTGTTCAGGTGAAAAATATGTAGCGGTCCCCATAACAAGACCGGTTTGGGTAATGCTATCATCAGCACCTAAGGCGCGCGCAATTCCAAAATCTGCAACTTTAACATGTCCGTCCGAAGTAATTAGCACGTTTCCAGGCTTAATGTCTCTGTGGATTACTCCGTGTCGGTGTGCATATGCAAGAGCACTCGCAACTGAAGAACCGATATTCGCCGCTTCAAAAGGTGCGAGGTGGCCTTCTGCGCGAAGCAATGAAGACAGTGATCTTCCATCCACGTACTCCATAACAATGAAGTACGTGCTGTCTGATTCACCCCAGTCATAAACTGACACAATGTTGGGGTGATTCAAGTTTGCTGCAGCTTGAGCTTCTCGTCGAAATCTTTCGACAAATGAAGTATCTGTGCTTAACTCTTGAAAAAGCATTTTAAGCGCGACTCGTCGATCAAGTCTCAAATCTTTAGCAAGATAGACCCGCGAAGTTCCGCCTCTTGCGATTTGCGACAACAACTCATATCTACCTAGTACAACTTTATTTGGTTCCATCTACTCTTTTATTCTTTCACACTTTGAGCATATACAAGCTGCATTGCCCGTCAAAAAGATACTCTCTTTTATTAAATCCGAAGTATACATATCTTCCTTATAATTAAAGGAAATATAATATAATAGTCCGTGTACTTTACCGTTCATAACCCTAAAGAAAGTGCCGTTTCTAATACTGTTTCAACGACTGGCCCTGCAATCTGGTCACCTGTAGTATCTTTTGGGAGTCCAGGGAAGTATGGTACAACTGCCGCCACCGCCACTTGTGGTTTTACTCCATTTCCATTCGGACCAAAAGCAACTAGCCAGTTATTATTTCCGGCAGCCTGGCTTGTTTGTGCAGTTCCAGTTTTTGCTGCTATATTTTGACTCGGTGGGAACAAATTGCTCGCAGTACCAGCAGATGCAACGAGTTCCATATCACTTGTTACGCTACTTGCGGATGAAGGTGTAGTTGAATAAAGCCATGGTTGTGGAACATACTGTTTAACCGTTTGACCTAAGGAGTCTTGGATCTGCGACAAAACGTGAGGAACCATCATTACCCCATCATTTGCTACTGCTCCGGCAACCATCGCCATTTGAAGTGCTGTTGCTTGCACATTTCCTTGACCAATTGCTGAATAAGCAAGAAACGGAAGTTGCGTAGCAAAGCTTGCTGCGCTTGGAAAATTGCTTTTGGCCACATTCGTCAGATCGATTGGTGGAACTTGATTAAAGCCAAACTGCTGTGCCTCTCCAGCTAGGTTATTCGCTCCTAAGTCAAGACCAATTTGACCAAAACCAGTGTCACAAGACTGTTCAAGAAGTATAGGAAGTTGACCACCACAACCTTCATTTGCAAAATTGTGAAGCAATGAATTTGATTGAGGAAGTGTTAGATAGTGGAGGTATGGATAGTTTTTGGTGGCAAGTGATGGATCTCTTTGGTAGACAGCTGAGGATGTAACAACTTTAAATGTCGAACCAGGAGCGTAACGCTGTTGATATGCGACTGATAGTAGCGGCGATGTTGGTGAGGATGGATTTAAACTCGCAAAGTACGCCCGTTCTTGAGAAATGTTATGACTGGTTAAAGGATTCGGATCGTACGTAGGCTTTCCATACATTGCAAGAACTGCTCCGGTTTGAGGGTCAATTGCTACAACTGCCCCTATTGGATACTTTGCAAGAGCTTGAACAGCAACTTGCTGTAGCTTTGTAGAGAGAGTCAGAATAACGTCATCGGTCGTATCTTGCGAAGTAAGAATTCCACCGAGAGAACTACTAGAAGAAGGGTGCATCGAGAGATAGGAGTTGTAAACTGCCTCCACACCCGTAACTCCATAGTAAATAGAGTCATAGCCAACGATATCTGAAAAAAGAGATCCTGTTGGATACTCACGAAGTTCTTTGAAAGCGTCTTTTGTAGGTTTAGAGGTCGCAAGAATAGTCCCATCAGAGGTAAGTATTGAGCCACGTGGTAAGTACAAAAGTGCCTGGTGATTTCTAAAATTGTAAGGTAGCGAAGTTAAGTGTGAAGCTTGTCTGATTTGAAGATTATTTAGTTGAATAAATAAAAGCAAGAAACAACCTATCAAAATTAAGGCTATCCATTGAATCCTTTTGTCTAATACTTTCACTTCAAATTATCCATTCGGCGAACCCAGTGAAGTGGTAGTAGCACCTGAAGGGATCGTCGTAGTAGTTGCCGCTACACCACCTATGCCAATATCTTTCTGCTGCTTTTTAAGATTCTCTATTATGCTCTGTGCTTTGGAAACCGAAGGTTCAAGAACTCCAAGCTTCAATGCAACTCCTTGGGAAGGCAAAATGTCATTTACAGTCAGATTTGATGTTGATACCACATGTGGCTTAAACCATGCAACTCCGCCAGGCCTACCTTGAAAAATTGCGACTTTGCCATTGTTTAGCCCAACAAAATAAGAGTTTTCCACAAACCATCTGGTCGTAAAGTAACTTGACACTAAAGCTACGGCTATGACCCCAAAAAAAAGAATGGTCCTGCCAGTGAACGGAGGTGGCCCTCTTCTGCGTCTTCGTTGCCCAAAATAGTTACTATCGTCACTTAAGTCGTAGACGAGTCTCAGCTTGTTCCAACTCGAACTACTTGAATGTGCACTTCCACCAGATTTAGAAACTCTTTTTGCCTCTCTAGCAACAACCGGTATTTCGCTTCCGGCTGTTGAAGGCACAATTTCATCATTATTTATTGAGGCTCCAGCCAATCCAGGCAGTTCGTCATCTATTGAATTCCCGTCGACAGGAGATGACACTGTTTTCTCTGGATCTAATAGATCATTACTCTGTAAATTAACATCTACAAGCTCTTTTTCTTTCTCATCGTCAACTACGTCGGTTACCTCGTAATCTAGGTCTCCCATATCAACTGGTTCAGTTACCAAAGGATCATTAGCATGTTTAAGGTCTTCATTAATTTTCTTGATGTCTTTTTGCGATGAGTGTCTCTTCTTTTTCGACAACGATCCAATTGTCAAAACAACTGCAGTTATATTGTCTCTTCCTCCGTGTGCTCGAGCAAGCCTTACCATGTCTTGAGCTATTACATCGGGAGATTCATCTCTTTCAATGAGTGTACAGATTTCTCTATCAGAGACCTCGTTAGACAATCCATCTGAACAAATAAGAATCCTGTCACCAACTTCTAGCCTTATTTTTGCAGTGTCGACAACCAGGTGAGGATCTATTCCTAAAGCCCTCGTCAAAGTGTGCCGTCTTTTATCTGTGAGCGCTTGAACGGGAGTCAATTGACCCCTCTTAACTAATTCCTCAACAAGAGTATGATCTTGAGTCAGCTGAGCTAATCTTCCTCCTCGGTAGAGATACGCTCTTGAATCACCTACATGAGCGAGACCCAAAATCGGTCCGGTCGGAGAATCAATAATTGCACAAGCTGTTAGCGTTGTGCCCATACCTCGCAAACTTAATTCGTCCATCCCCTGGTTCCAAACTGCGAGATTTGCTCCTCGTAACGCAGCAGCCAAGCCTTTTAAAGTCCCGTCGTTTTCAAATCCTCTATATAGCTCGTCAACTGCGGACTTTGCCGCAACTTCTCCACCGACGTGTCCTCCCATTCCGTCAGCTACCGCAAAAAGATTCCCTTTAGCTAAATATCGGTCTTGATTGACAGGCCTTACTTTACCAGTATCAGTAGCAGCGCCATGCTCAAAATCTGTCATCTGTACACCTCAAAAAGAGTGTTACCTGCTTGAACAATATCTCCGCGCTTTAGCTGGACAGGTCTTAACACTTCTCTTTCGTTTAAAAATGTTCCATTTGTAGATTCGAGGTCCTCAATCCAAAGTTTGTTGTCTCTCACGAATATCCGCGCATGTATTCCTGAGGCAAAGTCGTCAAACTCAATTGGGACCCCGCAACCTGGCGAGCGTCCGATAGTTGTTTCTTCTTTAAGTTCATAACTCGTTCCTGCAATATCTTGTGGCTCAACTATTCTAAGCTTTAATGGAGACAAGTTGCTGCCCGATGCCTTTTTTACCTCCTCAGCTGCCTCTTCAAATGACCGTCGTTGTTGTCTGACTTCTACCCAAACAGCTCTAATTGCCCTCAAGAAGAAGAGCCACAACAGTCCTAGAAATATCCATGTTAGGGCGTGAATTAATGCTGGTGGCATGTACTTTACACGGCCTCAAACACTATAGAAGTAGACCCAACCATTATTTCATCACCGTGATTTAGCCTCTGCCTCGACACGATAGCACCATTTACCCTTGTGCCATTTGTCGATCCAAGATCTATGACTATTACGTCATTCCCAGCACGTCTTATCTCGGCCTGGCGACGACTAACATTAGGATCGTTTAATGAAATAGCACATTCTTCGAGGCGCCCAATTAAAACTGGATCACTTCCAATCGCAATCCTACGCCCGTCTGGGAGTATGAGGGACGCACCTGGCAGACCTTCAGGATTTGCAACTACCTCACCTTCAATATGAATCGCTCCCAAACGCAGATCGTCACTCTCTTCGATATCTACTGTCACAGTTCCAACAAATTTGTAGTTTTCATCCCTAGCATGTTCTCTTACAGCTTCCACCAAATCCTTAAGAAGCGTCTCTTTGTACCCGGCAAATTTAGCATAGTCCTCGTGACTCAAAGATACAGTAAAAGAGTTAGGAGCTATGACTCCATTAGGCACCAATTGCCGCTTAAGATCCACCTCTCGCGTTAATCTGCGACCTATTTCAAGAGGTTGAATACCACTTTTAAAGGCCTTCGCAAACGCGCCTTCTACCATATTCTCTATTTTTTTTTCGAATCGAGCTAGTCCCATGAGATGTTAATACTTATCTAAATTTATCAAGATTAATAACCTTAAGCTTGTAATGTTCGCTCTAAGTGAAAATATCGTCAAATTAACCGTTCTTTTCATCAATATACTCTAGAGTACCAAATATAACTAACATTCGGATTAAGATTCTAAAGACCAGCGTAGAGCACATATTAATAAGTATGATTTTAATACCTATTTTCTTTAGTAGATTTAGAGATTACTGACAATGGGCGAATGGCGGAATTGGTAGACGCGCAGGATTCAGGTTCCTGTGAGGGCAACCTCGTGGGGGTTCAAGTCCCCCTTCGCCCACTTGTTACAAGTTTTAAGCATCTTCGCTTCGCTATTCAACTGACATCTGCTTTAATCCCGAACTTTCCCTAAGCTTAACTTCCTTCAAAAACCAAGTAAGCACCCATGAAATAAAGGCAATTGGTACACCGACTTCAAAAACTGGGACCAACGAGTTAACAAACGCTGTAACAATTCCATGCCTAATTGCTGGAGGCAGTTTATCTAGTTGCGCAGGTGTTAAGGTCAAAGACTGTCCAATATTACCACCTATTTTGTTTGTTACTGCTTTCGGCAGTTCAATTGGAAGCCAGTGGCTAAGTCTTGCAGTTAAAACCGCACCAAAAATTGCAGTCCCAAATGAACCTCCAAGACTTCGGAAAAAGCTTATTGCAGAAGTAGCAGTACCTATATCACTAGGTTTGACTGAGTTTTGGGTTGCCAAAACCATGTTCTGCATCATCATACCTAGTCCGATGCCAATCAAGATCATTCCAATGCTTAACATTAAATATGACGAGGTAGCACTAATTTTGGTAAGTGAGTACATCCCCACGACTAACACGCCTCCACCTATAATTGGAAATATTTTGTAACGACCGAGTCTTGAAACCAAAAAGCCTGATCCTATCGAAGACGTCACAATTCCCGCCATTAGAGGCAAAAGTTCAAGACCACTCATAGTAGCGGAAACTCCTCTCACAAGTTGCATATATAACGGCAAATAGATAATAGAACCAAACATAGCCATAGCCATGACGAACGTTGTAGATCCAGCAACATTAAATACTTTATTTCTAAAAAGTTTCAAGGGGAGCACTGGTTCACTCGCTTTCGTCTCATAAAACAGAAACCCAAGAAGCGTAACTAACCCGAATATGCCAAGCAAAACAATCGTTGTTGATCCCCAAGAGTACTGTGTGCCTCCCCAAACCAAAACAAGTAAAATACAAGTGATGCTAATTACTAGGATGACCGATCCTATATAGTCAATCTTATGCTCAGTCTTCTTTACTGGCAGGTTCAATACGATCGAAGTAACAAAAAGAGCAACTATTCCAATTGGAACATTGACATAAAAAGCCCATCTCCATGACAAGTGATCTACAAAGAAACCTCCAACAAGTGGCCCCAAAACGCTTGCAAATGCAAAAACTGCTCCAGTATACCCCTGATATCTGCCTCTTTCTCTAGGAGAAACAATATCTGCAATTATAGCCATAGCGAGAGCCATGAGACCTCCACCACCTAGACCCTGCAACGCTCTAAATGCGATCAACTCAGTCATATTCTGACTCAACCCTGAGAGTGCTGAACCCGTAATAAAAATAGCAATCGCAAATTGAAATATTTTCTTTCGGCCGTAAAGATCTGAAATCTTCCCATAAAGAGGAGTAGTAACGGTTGAAGTTAAAAGATAAGCAGTTACTACCCAAGATAGATGGTTCAATCCTCCTAAATCACCGACAATTGTTGGAAGCGCAGTAGCTACAATTGTCTGGTCTAATGCCGCTAATAGCATTCCAAGCATCAGACCGCTGAACACAAGAAGTATCTGTTTGTGAGTCATGTGTACTTCAGAATTTGGTATCTCGATTTTAACGTTATTGTCACTTTCAACTGCTTTAGCTTTGTCTATAGTCACAACGTCTCCTTGGCTAAACTATTCTTTACGCTTTTTAGGCCAGGACAGTGAAGAGTTGAATCAACTTTCAAAAAGCCATCCGCTAAACGAGAAAGCAGATTTAAAAGTTCATCAACATCACTATCGTTCCAATCACTTATTGCGTTTAATATCTTCTCGCTCCTATCCTTTGAAATTTTTCGCAGTGTGTCTTTGCCTTTTTTTGAAAGCTTTAAAAGTTGTGCTCTTTTGTCATGTGGATCATCTAATTTGTCAATAAACCCTAGATCTAAAAGATCTTTTGCATGCCTTGAAACTGTAGAAATATCAAGTGTCATCTCCTCAGCTAAAGCCGACAACCTTAGCGGCTCGAGTTCGCTTAACGCCAAAAGAAACCAGTATCCGCTCCTATCAACACCTTCATTTATTATGCTTCTTGGTACACCAATTTTGAAAATTGCACGTCCTACTCCCGAAATTACTCTTTCGGCATCTTCACGCGCAAATCCATGGGCAAAGTTATCTTCCACCTTTATCATATCTCTAAAGTATAGCAATACTCTTGCTTGTACCATGCAACTACTTATTCATAGTTACAACATTTGATCCAAATATCTGTCTAACAATTACTTGTTTGCCAAGATTCCACGCATAACCGGATATCTCTCCATTCGCTAGTAAATAACCGCCAAGAGTACGAAATGTCCACACATGTATATCCAATTGAACCTGCCCTCAATTAGAAAACTTTAAACCATCATCTACATTATCAACAAGTTGTGTGGATTAGCGATAAGCTCATCTTAACTAATTGAAATCCAAAGATGGAGGTTGAACGTGTCGCAAAGGAATCTGGCGCTATTAGGTGCGTCTGGTTACACTGGTCAATTAATAGTTGACTACTTAAGAAGCAATAATTTAAAATGTCGTCTGGGCGGAAGAAATACTGAAAAAATAAGATCACAGATCGGCGATGAGTCGAACTTATTTGACATCTTTGAAGTTGATTTAAACAGCGAAAAAAGTATCGATAGCTTTTTAGATGGAATAGATACGTTAATGACAACTGTTGGACCATTTTCCACCCTAGGACTGCCAGCAGCGGAAGGTGCTAAGCGATGTGGAACTTACTACGTAGATTCAACAGGCGAACCTCACTTCATCTCTCACATTTACGAAAACTTTAACGATTCAAAAAAAGCCATGGTACCTGCGTGTGGATTTGATTACATTTTAGGAGACTTAGCGGGTGCTATAGCATCTGATGATGTTGCTAAAAATGGTGACAAAGTCGTAAGTGTTGACGTACTTTATTCTGTAAAGCACATGATACCAACGCGCGGAACATACCTTTCTGCACTAGGAGCGATAGCGAATTCAAATGATGCTGGGAAAATTGACACCTTGAACTTCAACGGAAAGACTTTTCACGGCCTCGAAGTTCCATGGGGTGAAAATGTCATGATTGCGAGAAGATTACCTGATGTAAAAATTACTTCAAGGTTAAATGTTAATCCAACTATTGGAAAAGTTGTGGGATTCATGACGCCAATTGTCCGTCTTGGCATTCCACTTGGCGAACGACTAGGACGGTTTGTTCCAATTGGGCCAAAACCCGAAAAAAGAGAAAAGGTTGAATACGAAATATTTGTAACAGCCCAAGGCAAGAACAGTAGTTCAACGGTCTACGTTAAAGGACATGATATTTATAAGTCAACTGCATTTTACATGGTTGAAAGTGCACTTGCCATTAAAGGCAAAGGAGCAATATCCCCATCTATGGCACTAGACCCTGAACCATTTTTAAACTATTTGGTTAGCAAAGAAGAAAGTTTGAGCTGGGAGAGAATCTAAATCGGAGTAATACTTAGAGATCCTAAGTGCATAACACCGTTAGAAACTGTCATTTCTGCGACAAAACTATACTTACCAGAGCCGAATCCTAGTGACGTTGTCAGTGTTACTGAGCTAAGAATATCACCAGTACCATCAATATTTACGTCCATTCTTGAAAGGTGCTCTGTAACATATTGACCTGCAATCTGAGACGGCATACTAACAGTTGGGGCAAGATCATTCCACCACCCTTGGTTATTATCCTTAGCGGAATCAAGAAGTCCAAACCATGTTTCAAGAGCTACTGCTTCAACGTTCATCGGTTCGTTACTTTGCAACCATGATGGAGACGGATCCCCTGAGGTTGACATAAAGCCCATCTCTTGAATGTTCTGATTAAGACTTAATCCAAGCGCTTGTAGATCTGCCGGCGCTGCGAGCGATGGTGGTGAAGGGAAGTTTGGAATTTCAGGTGGCGTGTTATTAGGAATCACACTATCAAGCTCTGCGGTAACAAGAAGTCTTTCATTTGTTGGACCCAGATTGTTAGCAGGCCAACAAGTTTCAAGGATCAATGCCGGATAGGGTAAAGACCAAACGGGTGTATTCGTTGCGTATAACTGTGCTGTTTCAACATGAAATTTAGCCATACTTTGACATGGCGAGTAGTAATCAATTTCATCACCTCTAACAAGTTGATCTATGTGCCAAAACTGTGCAACGTCATGGGCGCTAAGTTCAGAAGTAGCATTTGCACCAGGCCAAACTGTTGCAGGGTTGTGCCCAATTGCCACGTTTATCACAGCATCCTCTACACCTTGTTCGACAGCTGACACCATTTTAAGCTTTGGGATTGTCAAAATTCCAACAACGCTTCCACCAGGAGGAACACAGTTAACCTGGGTAACGGTTGGATGACTAACTTTGTGCTTGACAGCCTCTTTCTTCACTGAAGTCACAGGGTTGCTAATAAAGAAATAGAGAGCTCCTCCAATCAAAAGCAGAACTAAACACACTGCAACTAGAGTCTGATACTTCCTCATCAACTTATTTTATGCGAATTGCGCATTGGTTTTCTTTCACGTACTGACCATCAAGCGCTATTTGACATAAAAAAGTCACATAGTTTAGTCAGGCACGAACCCTGGCATTCTGATTTGGGGAGTTGGCTCTAAACGGTCAATTCTGCCTTGACTTATAACCATTTCTTCATTAGATTTAACGTATGCCTTCTAACGTTTCAAGAACTCCCATCACAAAAAGAGCAGTAGCTCCACTAAAAAGACCTACCTCTAGATCATCTCTAACGCGAACGACACCAAAGACCCTAGCCTTTGATATTGGCGGAACTGGTTTAAAAGCCTCCCTTGTTACCACTACTGGTGATCTTATTGGGGATAAAGAAAGGATACTCACCCCGTATCCATTAACTCCGGAACTTTTAATCGAAAAGTTAGGCGAGCTAAAATCAAAACTTCCAGCTGCTCAAAGAATTTCCGCTGGATTTCCAGGAATGGTAAGAGATGGGATTATACTAACTGCGCCTCACTTTGTACTTGAAAAAGGACCCGGTGTCAAACCAGAGAGACCATCTAAAAGGTTACTTTTAGCTTGGGATCACTTTGATTTAAGAACTCAGATAGAGACAGCATTTAGACTCAAGACATTGGTGGCAAATGACGCCGACATCGCAGGAGCTGGGGTCATTGAAGGTAAAGGTCTCGAACTCGTAATCACTCTAGGCACTGGCTTTGGAACTGGACTGTTTCTTAATGGGAAGCTACTTCCCCATCTTGAAATTGCACACATGCCAATTAAAGGAAAATTGACTTTTGACGACTATCTGGGCGACCACTCACGCAAAGAACTCGGGAATAGAGAGTGGTCAAAGCGAGTTATCCACGGCATTAATTTATTGACTACTTTATTTAGCTTCGATCATCTCTACATTGGTGGAGGAAACTCTAGGCGTCTTAAAATCGAAACTGACGACAAAACCACCATTGTTGGAAACGAAGCCGGTCTCATAGGAGGAGTCAAACTTTGGGAAAGAGTTTAAGCGAGTACAGTACATTAAATGAATTCCACCATCTCAAACCTTAATATCTAAATTAATAGCCAGTAAACATTTAGCCTTTACTTATGTTTGGAACGTGTGACGAGAATCGAACTCACACCTTGAGCTTTGAGTGCTAAAAGAAACGACTTATGGTGAACTTTATCTCCTGCAATGGCACCTCAATTGAATTCCGTGAACTTATGAAAATTGCAAATTGCACTGATTTGCTATAACTGTACGATGAGAGAATTCGTGTGGTCTGTTGACATAGTTTTTACCTCAAAGTAATTTCCAAGGTGCATTGCTCCGATTGACACTTAGAAAACCGTACAGTGCAAGAATTTAAAACAAGTTAACTTGCAACTTAATTCAATAGTCACCTGCTCTACTTGC
>JAJYFT010000163.1 GCA_021790815.1 Actinomycetes bacterium | reverse complement strand
CTTCGCCTTCAGCCACCTCAAAGGGTATTTGTGCCTTAATTAGTGCACTCTTGAGTGCTTCCGTTGCTTGGTCCCACTCTTCAATATCACCAACAAACTTTTCAGGACGAGTAGCTAGTTCAGCGTCAAACTCATTCAAGCCAAATACTTTTAAGATTCTTAGAACAAAATCGAGAAGAGAGCTGAGTTCGCTTTCAAGTTGATCTCTTGCACAAAATATATGTGCATCGTCTTGAGTAAGTGCTCTTACTCTAGCTAACCCGTGTAACACCCCTGACCTTTCATAACGGTAGACAGTTCCAAGCTCAAAAAGTCTGAGTGGAAGTTCGCGATAGGACCGTAGACGATTCTTGTATATTAAAATGTGCATTGGGCAGTTCATTGGTTTTAAGTAGTAGGTAGCACCATCAAGCTCCATTGCTGGATACATTGCGTCTTTATACCAACCTAAATGTCCGCTTATTTCGAATAAATCTGACTTGGTCGTGTGTGGAGTCCAAACAGGTTCATAACCAGCATTTAAGTGTTCATTTCGTGAGAAATTCTCTAAAATCATTCGTATCCGTGCACCCTTTGGGTGAAAGACCGCTAGACCTCCACCTATTTCAGGTGGAAAATGGAAGAGATCCATCTCGCTCCCAAGTTTTCTATGGTCTCTCTTCTCTGCTTCTTCGAGCAAATGCAAGTATGACTTTAAGGCCTCTTTAGATTCCCAAGCGGTTCCATAGATTCTCTGAAGCGACTCTCTTTTTTCATCACCACGCCAATATGAAGCTGCAACTCTGAGAAGCTTAAAAGCTGGGATTTTACCGGTTGATTCTACATGAGGGCCCCTGCAGAGATCAATAAAATTGTCTCCATTTCTATAAATTGATACCTCTTGACCTTCCTCTTCCACCTCAGAATTTAAGCCATCTAAATTCTCCGCCCTATTTTCTACGCCTTCAATTATTTCGATTTTAAAAGGTTGAGCCGAGAATATCTCTTTAGCGCTTTCAAAAGTAACCTCTGCCCGCTCGAAAGGTTGATCAAAAGAGATAATCCGATTCATCTCTTTTTCAATAGCACCTAAATCGTTTTCACTAAATCTTCCATTATTTGGTAGTTCAAAATCGTAATAAAAACCATTTTCAACAGGAGGTCCAATCGCTATCTTTGCGCCAGGGAACAAATTCATGACAGCCTGAGCCATTACATGTGAGGTTGAGTGGCGTATAACTGATCGCCACTCTTCCAGGTCTCGCTTTAAGTCTCCACGGGGACCTGTCTGAACGCCTTTATTCTTGTCCATTATTTATAACTATCTCCTTAGTCCAATAAGTTTTAGCGCTTCACCGATACCTTCACCATTTTTTTCTGCCTTAACTAGTTCTTCAATGGCGCTCGGGGTATCCATGTCGTCATCTAAACATGCTCTAACACCCTCTAGGGCTCCAATGCCCTCACTGCCTTTTGAGAATCTTTGCCAAAGCTCTCGTGAATCATCAAGTAACTCATCGCTCCATTCCCAACTATCTCTATATCTGTTACGTAAAATAGCGAGTCTTATTGCTTCAGGCTCACACTCTTCTAATAAATCGTGGACAAAAACTAAATTACCTAATGACTTAGACATTTTCTCGCCTTGATAGTCAACCATTCCAACGTGCACCCAGTGTTTAGCAAATTTTTTCCCCATCAAAGTCTCAGCTTGTGCCTTTTCACATTCGTGGTGAGGAAAAATTAGATCACTTCCCCCGCCATGGATATCAAGAGTCTCTCCATTATGCTCTCGCAAACTTAAAGCGACGCATTCGATATGCCACCCAGGCCTGCCTGGCCCAAAACGTGACTCCCACATTGGCTCATCAATTAGTGACGGTTGCCAAAGCACAACATCAAGGGGATATCGCTTGTTGGGATCGTCTGGATTTCCACCCCTTTCGCGAGCTACTTCAATCATCTCACTTTCGCTGAGATGGCTAAGGGAACCAAAGTCTGAAACACTTTTTACATCAAAGTAAACAAAACCGTCTTTAGAGTAAGCGTTTGAAGACCCTACTAAAGAGTCTATATGTTTCAATATGTCTTGAATTGCTGAGGTGGCTCGCGGTTCACTGTATGGACCCAAGAGAGATAGAGCTTTCATATCCTCGTCAAAACGGCTAATTTCATAAGCAGCAAGATCAAGGTAGTTCACCTTTTGCTCTCTTGCCTTTCTCAGCAGATCATCATCGACATCGGTAATATTTCTCACACATCTAGTTTCAACATTCAAATCTCTTAATCTTCTCTGTAAAACATCGTAAAATGTAAAAACAGCCGCGTGTCCAACGTGAGCGGCATCATAAGGCGTAATGCCGCACGTATACATCTTTATTACGTTGTGTAAATCAAGTTTTTCAACTTTTTGAGTTAGAGAATCGTAAAGTTTCATTCATAACTAATCTAATAAGTAATTTTACAATACAAAACCAATTTTACTCAAGACCTCGAAATTTAATCGAAAGATGTGATTTATTCCTAATCGAACCAGAAACTAATACTGACGTGAAAGATTCTATGGAATAAGACAGTGCTAACGACCCGATTGCCACTGGGTTAAGCCCTTTGATACTTCTGACAAGGTCTGACGTTAAAGAAATTGCATCTTTAGAACTTCCTACTATCGCAACATCAGAATCAAGATTAAAGTTTAGGTCGAGTAGTTCCTCAGCTGGCATATGGTTAAATGCAACAGCAATTTGTGAATCTTTCAATATGTGTTGCAACTCTAAGGCCATGGACCCATATGCTGGCATAACTGGTCTCATCTCACGTCCAACCTTTGTTAAAAAGTTAACCATAGAAATCACTAATTTAGAAGAAAGATGCTCTTTTAAAGGGGACACTGTCTGGTGGAGAGCTTCGGCTGGAGTCGCAACTATTACGACATCTGACTTCGCTGCAGTTTCATTAATGCTTCCTGAAATAGTGAGGTTAAGTGAGTTAAACTCCTTTTTCTTTGCCTCTACTACTTCTTGCGCTCGTTGTTCATCACGAGATCCTATCAAGACACTGTGACCAGCTTGACTTAATCTAAACCCTACGCCCAAACCCATTGGACCGGTGCCGCCTAATATTCCAATTGTAATTTTTTCTATTTTTTCCATTTTGTTTCACGCTACCTTAATATCGAAGTACAGTCTCATCATGGCTATTTTAGAAGATAAAAAACTATTAATTACCGGAGTTCTTACCGATGACTCCCTGGCTTTTAACGTTGCAGCTTTAGCTCTGCATGAAGGAGCAGAGGTAATCTTAACAGGTGCCGGTCGAGGATATTCAATAACTAAAAGAGTAGCAAAAAAACTAAAAGCCGATGTAGATGTGCTTGAATTAGATGTTACTGTGCCAAGTCAAGCTGACCAAGTTGCAAAAGAAATTGAACAAAAATGGGGAAAACTTGATGGTGTATTACACGCAATTGGTTA
>JAJYFT010000056.1 GCA_021790815.1 Actinomycetes bacterium | reverse complement strand
GAACAAAGTCCCAAGTTTCAGTTGAAGTGTCAAGAACGCCACCGTCATCATCTGGAAATACACCAGCACAATTAAATAAGACGTTTATCTGCCCGAACTCAGACTTTGCTTTAGCGACCATTGCTTGGACACTTAACTCATCAGCAACATCTACTTCAGTAGCTAAACAGATTCCTCCTGATTCATTTATCTCTTTTGCTACCGCCTGAGCCCTTGCAAGATCTCTATCAGCACAAACTACCTTTGCTCCTTCGTTTACAAAGAGAGCGCATGCTTCCCGTCCAATACCGCTGGCACCGCCAGTTATTACTGCAACTTTATTTTCTAGCCTTTTCATCTGCCACCTTAAAAAGTAAATACCTGCCTTATTACAGATCCAGATCTCAAATTGTCTAGAGCGACATTTACATCTGCTATGTCTAATCTAGCCGAAATCATACCTTCTAAATCAAGTCTTTTACTTCTCCATAAGCGAATTAAGCGGTGAAAATCTGTGTTTACATTCCCAGAACCGTAGTAACAACCAAGAATTTTCTTTTCATTAAAGAAAAGTTCAAACGCATTGTATTCGACCATCTGGTCCTGTCGACCTGCTCCAATTACAACCGAAGTTCCTCCACGTCTTACTATCTCATACGAACGACGGATTGTTTGAGGAATTCCAATACACTCAATCGCGTAATCAGCTCCTTCGTTTCCTGTCAATTTATCTACTACTGATTGGAGTTCCTCTGGTTTGGCCGAATGAGTGGCCCCAAATTTAAGCGCATCCTCAAGTTTCTTTTCTACCGTATCGACAGCAATTATTTCAGCAGCACCAGCAATTTTTGCTCCTTGAATAGCTGAAATTCCTACGCCTCCACACCCAAAAACTACAACTGAAGACCCAGGAATAATTTTAGCTGTATTAATCGCCGCTCCAACTCCTGTCATTACTCCACATCCAATCAAAGCTCCCACTTCATAAGGAACATCGTCTGGAATCGTTATTATTGCCTCCTGAGGAAGTACCATTTCTTCAGAAAACGTCCCATTCCCCGCAAATCCAAAAACGGGAGCGCCATTTCTTGTAAATTTGGGCATAATGCCTTTTGAGAAAAGAATTCTTACACAAAGATGTGGCTCTCCTCGCCGACAAGAACTGCACGATCCACACGGCGCACTCCAAGCGACAATAGCCCTATCACCAACTTTTACATCACTCACACCCTCACCAACTGCAACAACATCACCACATCCTTCGTGGCCTAATATTGCAGGAACAGGCTGAGGTATTGTTCCATTCATTGCAGATAGGTCAGAGTGACAAAGACCCGCAGCGTGAATTTTTAGCCGAACCTCTCCGGGTCCTGGACCAACTACCTCTACATCGTCGGCTACTTCTAAAGTAGTGTCTCCAACTTCATTTAATACTGCTGCCCTCATTATCAACTCCTTTGTATCATGAGATTGACCGTCATAATCTCTAGTAGAACAATCTTAGAATCTATCGATCAAAATGACAAATTAAAGCCACTTAATCCTGGATAAGTGAGCGCGCAATCACTTTTAGGCACAACGTCTCATCAGCACCCTCAAAAATTGAAAGAACTCTTGCATCAACAAAGTACCTGCTAACGTCGTACTCCTCTGCATACCCCATCCCACCATGGATCTGCATTGCTTCTCTGGTAACCCACTCTGCTGCTTTACAGACATACGCTTTAACTAAAGACGCTTCCATTGAGCCCTTTCCCTGGCCCATCAGCTTTGCGACTTCATATGAAAACTGTCTTGAAGCATTTACGATAGCTTTCATTTTGCCAATTTTTGCCTGCGTAAGCTGATAATTTCCAATCGGGCTTCCAAATACTTTCCTGTTTTGTGCATACTCGATAGCCGCATCAAGCGCTGCTTGCATAACCCCAACAGCTCTTGCAGCCGTTTGGAGCCTGCCGTTTTCAAAACCTTTCATCTGAAAGTAAAATCCTTTGTTGAGACCATCCTTTCCGCCAACTAAGTTTTCATCTGGCACCCACCAATTTTCAAACGCTAATTCGTATGAATGCATCCCTCTGTAACCAATGGTATCTATAGGCCTTCCTTCTAGCTTTGATTTTCCATTTGGAGACTCTTTTTCAATCACAAAACCATGGGATTCCGCACGCTCTTTCGGAACCACAAATAATGACAGTCCTCGGTGCGTTACTGACTTGTCAGGATCAGTTCTAGCCAACAGCATTAATACATCTGCTCTTGCAGCAAAAGTACACCACGTCTTGACTCCGTTGATATACCATCCGCCATCGCCTTCAGTTGCGGTGACAGAAATATTTGCGACGTCAGATCCGTAGTCTGGTTCAGTAACTGCAACTGCATTCATAATCTCTGCAGTTGCTAGTTTCGGCAGGTATTCATTCTTTTGCTCCTCCGTCCCGCCCGCAATTAATGCTCTTGCGAGTATTTCAGGTCTTGTGATTAGGCTTCCACCAATGCCAAGCGAACCTCGTGAAAGTTCTTCAGTAGCAATAACCATGCCAATATAATCGTGCTCGCCCCCTAGAGCAAAACCACCATACTCTTCGGGCACTGAAAGGCCAAAAGCCCCAATCTCTGCAAGTCCTTCAATGATATCTTCAGGTACATCTTCATTATTCCTATGAACATGTTCGGCCCGAGGTCTTATTTTGTCCGAAGCAAACCTTTTGAAAGTCTCTCTTACTAGTTCAAACTCCTCACTGTCATTTGTTTTAACATCAATCTCATACAGCGACGCCAAAAAAGCCGGATCTCGATACCTCTTCAAAAACGTTAAAACAGTTGGGCTCAATCCACTGTTAATGCCCCAAAAGTCTTCTCTCCCAACGCTTCGAGAAATTACATCTCCAAAAACATCTGCTATAAACGAAAGAGCTAATGAGCCATCATTCTGTCCGTTATTCGCTCCAAAAAGTGCATGTTCAGCCAACTTATATCCTGCTACACTATGGGCCAGGTCGTATGCAAGGACTTGATAATCATCAATCGCATTGACAGACGATTTCTCACTAGATTCAACTAATCCCTTAAGGCTGCTTATCCCATTTTCCACAATTTGCCTCAAGAGGCTAACAGCCTCTTGAGCAAGATTAAGGTCTATTAAATTTTCATTTGATTCCACGATATTTAGGTTACAGGTCTTTTAGCCACTACAGTTACTAAAGGCGGAAGAAGTACAGGCTCATTGCCTGGAGATACCCCTGTAAGAGACTCAAGATAGTCCGCTACAGGTCCTTTCCCAATACCCATTGGAGCCTCTGCAAACACATCCACTAGGTCTAGATTTAACTCAACAATCAATCCTGGTAGATCAATACCTATATCTTGATGATTTGCGTCTGGCATAGACAGTGGTAGATGACCTATACGGCCAGCAGTTGTAATCGGTTCTTGAATAAGTAGTGCACCATCAGGTTTAAGCACGGAAACCATTTTTTCAATTACAAGCTTGGGATCATAGACGTGAAGCAAAACAAATCTACAGTAAGCAAGATCAACTTTTTCTGGAAGAGTGAGCTCCTCCGCACTTTGGGTTAGAGCAATTACTTGAGCGGAAAGTTCCAAAGACGCTGCATTTTCTGCAGTTACGTTTCTAGCAAGCGGGTCGCTATCAACTGCATACACTCGGCCTTCATAACCGACAATAGAAGCGAGCGCAACACTTACATCTCCGCCTCCAGCTCCAACGTCCACACATTTCCAACCTCTATCTATTCCAAGCCTTTCCAAGGCAGTTGCTAAAGGTCGTCTGTAGACATCATTTCTTAAGTTTAAAGAAACCACACCATTAGGCTACCTTATTTCAAATAAGCAATTTTACAAATGCATATCTACCTGCACGTTTACATTATTTTTGTCAAATTTTAAATTTAGGGTTTAATTTTGGTCTAACCTCATTTTCGTGAAGGTAACAATGTTATTATGCGACTCAGCTCAAGTAGCTGAAGGCAAACTTTTTATACTAGGAGCTGGTTGGTCTATGATCGGACCGAACCCCGCTCCATCTGCCGTCGCCATCAAGATTGACGTCGACTGGAATCAGGCAGACATCCAGCATCACTGGGAACTTTTTCTTGTAGACGAAGATGGCCAAGCCGTCCTTGTAGATACTCCAGATGGTGAAAAACCGATTGAGGTCAGAGGTGACTTTATGGTTGGGAAACCCCCGAATATCCCCGAAGGAAGTCCGATTGATGTTGCACTTGCAATTAATATGATGCCAATGCCGCTTAAACATTCATCCCGCTTTATTTGGCATTTCGTAATAGATGGAGAGATGCAAGAAGATTGGACACTTTCGTTTACAACGAGACCAGCTGCAAATGACTTATAGCTTTAAGAGCTTTTTGGAGGAGAGATAGTGACTGTTTATGATCGACCTTTTGGACGTTATTTTGAAGAATTTGAGCCAGGCGACATCTATAAACATTGGCCAGGCAAAACAATTACAGAGTACGACGATCATCTATTTTGTATGATTACGATGAACCACCATCCCCTGCACACAAATGTGTGGTTTGCAGAGAATGAAACTGTACATAAAAAAAATGTTGTTGTAGGGAACTTGGTCTATTCTTTGGTGCTAGGGATGAGCGTTCCAGATGTATCAGGCTCTGCAATAGCAAACCTCGAGATTGAAACCCTACAACATAAAAACCCTACTTTTCATGGAGACACAATCTACGCGGAGACAAAAGTCCTCGATAAAGTTGAGTCTAAATCACGAGCTGATAGGGGAATAGTAACCGTTGAAACAAGAGGCTTCAATCAAGATGGACTAGAGGTTTGCTACTTTAAGCGCAAAGTTATGGTTTGGAAGCAAGATTTCGCACCAAAAAGAAAACGCCCCTACGGAAGCGAAGACTAGCCAAATCAGCGTTCAATAAACTCGATAACCCGTGATGCAAATATTTCTGGCTGATCAACTTGCAAAAAGTGGCCTGCTCTTTTTATAATTTCAAACTTCGAGCTAGGTGACAAATAGTTACTCAAATTATTACACAAACTAGCGTCAATGCACCCGTCATCTTCCCCATGTAAGTAAAGAGTCTGTACACTCGGCGATAGCGTCACACCGATTTGCATCTCGGTCAACTCGTCTCTTAGCCTAGTAGGATCAAATAGCGTTCTATAGTAATTCAAAACTGTGGTTAAGTTGGCAGGTTTCGAGATAGCACTTATAGCTTCGTTCACGTATTTATTCTCCATATCAATACTTGGAGACCAGTCTTTCCAAATATTTCTTATAAATTCAAAACCGTTGAGTGGTAATACAATCTCTGCAATTGGTCCTAAGAAAAAATACATGTACCAACTTTTTTTAAGCTGTGGATACGTAAGAAGACCTTGAGCTAGAGCTGGGCCAGGAGGAACAGACGCAGCAACTATTTTTCGGAACTTTTCGGGGGCATAATTTGCCGCACCATAAGCTGCCATAGCGCCATAGTCATGCCCAACAATTACAGACTTACTGCCATTAGAAAACTCATCATGAATTGCAATAACATCCATCGCTAATGCCCCTACTTGAACATTTCCATCTGGGGGAATTGGAGATGGATCATACCCACGTTGAAACGGTGCTACGACGTAATAACCTAACTTTGAAAGTCTTTCAATCAACCCTTCAAAACTACGTGGAGTGTCAGGAAAGCCGTGCACCACTATGACTAAATTTCCATCCTCTGGTCCGGCACTTAATGCTTTTAACTTGGTTTTATATCCGTTGACATTTATTAATTCCACACTTTAAGCTTAAAACAGATTAAGTCAGGTTACAAAATTATCTTGTAATTATTGCCACTTTGAGTGGTTGACTGGGCACGAATGACAGATTTGGAGTAAAGTAATAAGTGCTATGAGGAACGAGATTTGTCAACAGTAACCTTCTTTGGAGTACGTGGTTCATGTCCAGTAAGCGGGGTAGAATATACTCGCTATGGAGGCAATACTTCATGCATACTGGTGGAAGTTGATGCCAATACTCCACCAATAATTTTGGACCTTGGAACCGGATTAAGACCCCTTGGCGAATATCTCGACACGTATAACGGTAATCTGTTGAAAAATTCTAATAGTGCTGCACCTGCCAGAAGTGGGTCAAATGGGAGTGGGTCAAATAGCACGGAACCTAATGATATTAGAGCTGTCGCATTTGTGACTCATCTTCATTGGGACCATATCCAAGGTCTGCCGTTTTTCCCTCAAGCAAACAGAGCTAGAAATATTCTCGACATTTATGGTCCTGCACAAGAAGAAAGATCCATGCTTGATGCGTACCACAGATTTATGTCCCCGCCTTTTTTCCCCGTTGGTGTTTGGGATTTAGAAAGTTCGATTAGGCTGCATGGGCTACGTCCAGGAGACAAACTCAACGTCGGCAGTGCAACGGTAACTGCATTCAAAGTTCCACATACGGGGGGACTGACACTAGGTTACAGAATTGAAATTGGCGAACACTCACTTGCATTTATAAGTGACCACCAAGCGCCTCTTGGTTGGGAAGATGGTGCACTTGATGCAGAAGTTTTGTCAAACATAAGAGGTGTCGACCTTTTGATTCACGATGCTCAGTTCACTCCTGAGGAATTTGAGCTTAAATCAGACTGGGGCCACTCTACCGTCGATTACGCAGTAATGGTTGCTGGTCAAGCAGGTGTTAAACATCTAGCGCTCTACCATCACGACCCTGCGCATAAAGATTCGGACATGGATGCAATTCTTCAAGAGGCTCGTTCACTCTCAACTATTGCTTCAACCTATGTTTTCGCAGCTCAAGAAAGACAGGTCATCGACCTTAATGATTTAGATGGTTCAAAGTCAGACGACACCAAACAGGTAGGTAGGAACTTCACCTAAAACATATTAGTTAGGTACAAGGACGGCAATAATCGAACAATCTACTTTCAAAGAACTGGTGAGCAACTTCGCAAGTGGCATTACGGTCGTTACTGGATTAAAAAACGATAGACCCCTAGGATTTACATGTCAAACATTTCATTCACTTTCAGTTGACCAAAGACTTATTACTATATCTCCTTCTAAAGCATCAAGCTCTTGGCCGCAGATAAAAGAAACTGGAATATTTGCGGTTAACATACTTGACCAGTCTCAAAGAGAGCACGCAGGCCATTTTGCCATACCTGGTTTTACCGAAGACAGATTGGTAAACAAATTTGATGGAGTTGAGTGGGAGTCAGGTTACCTTAAATTACCAAGACTCTCTGGCGTTTTAGCCTTTATAGTTGTCAAAATTAAATCAATACATGATGGAGGCGATCACGACTTAGTTGTTGGGCAAGTCATACACGGAGAAGTCCAAACAGGTAGTCCTCTAATTTATTTCAAAAGTAAATTTGGGAATTTTTCCCAAATTGATCTCCATATATCGTAAGCTTTAAATTTAGAATCATAAATTCGAGAAAAAGGACCTGCTTTGCCACAGTTCAAGAGTACAGAAATAAACGACGTTATTATAGTTGAGCCTGAAAGTTACGGAGACTCAAGAGGACGCTTTGTTGAAACTTACAGACGGTCATGGTTTCCTTTGGGACGTGAAATGGTTCAAGGTAATCGAAGTGAAAAACAAGCTGGCGCTGTTGTGGGACTCCACTATCACCTACATCAAGCAGATTTTTGGTATCCGCTAAGAGGGAAAATGAGAGTTGTGCTACATGACTTACGAACCGGTTCAACTACAGAAGGAACGACAGTTGAAATCGACCTAGATGGCAACGAAGACAGGGGAGTATATATCCCTCCAGGTATTGCTCATGGATTTTCCACCTTAACTGATTTACTCTTGACCTACATGGTAGACAGTTACTACAACGAAAATGATGAGAGAGGTGTACTTTGGAATGACAAAGAAATTGGGGCCAACTGGGGCATAGAAGATCCAATTCTTTCGAATCGAGACAAATCTAATCCACTAAAAGCAGATCTACCGAGCCAATTTATTCCCAGCTACCCAACTAGAACTTAACTAGGCTTACAAGAAGGTGACGCTATGACAATAATTGCAATTCTACTCCTTATGGCGATTGTTTCTTTAGTTATCTGGAAAACTATATTTACGAATAATTCGTCTTTTCGATCTTCCGTCAAATCCCATGCAAGAACCATGGACAAACTCAAAGGCGTTGTGCACAATCCAAATATTGAATCGGAAAGACAGTTTCAATATCAAGATGACGAAGGAGATGGTCCTGATACTACTGCCACAAGGGCAATCACTGACGATGACTATTTAGAGTCCGAAGAAGAATTTAGCGAACCCACAGGCATCGATAACATTAAAAATCAACTACCTCCTATGATTACTGTTGCAACTGCAATTGGCGTCGTAATAGTAATAGTTGCGATCATATCTGCGATATTAATCATGTTCCAGCCCTCCGGGACAAGTAAAAAAATAGCCACTTCTAATATCCCAACAACAAACATTACCGCCTCCATCCCGCCTGTGTCCTCCTCCACTTCACTTGCGTCACTTAAACCCGTATCGTCCAATGCGTCGGGTTACATTTACAATGCGCCCCAAGGGACCTACAAAATATCTGTCACGACCTCTGTACTGTGTTGGGTAGAAATTACTCAAATTCAAGGAACCAAAACAATCGTTAAACTAGGCGGGGTTGAACAGCCTGGTACTACCAACTCAGTTACTGTTTCTGGATCCATTACGTTAACCCTAGGTAAAGGAGGTTCGACCGTTAAAATCAATGGAGTTCCGGTTTCTTTCCCGAATAATCACGACTCAGGTGTTTTTATTTTTCAGTAGATTAAGTACTTGAGTTCAAAAGTACTGATCTCACTCGGTTAGCTAGACTGTCTACACCGTTAAATTTAACACAGCTACAATCATCAGGTTGCATATACCAAAACTGCATTTCAATAGAAAGACTTCGAAGAGAATCTGTCTCTCTGGCAATATCACTCAACAATAAATAATAGACTGCTCCTTGAAGTTTATGCGCAATAGTCATATTTGTATGGTTCAAATAAAATCTTGTTAAATCGGTCTTATAATCAATAATAATCATTTTATTTTTTTGAATAAGCAGCAGATCTACAATCCCCTCAACCCTAAAATTACCTATAATTGAAGATAGGTTTACTTCTTTAATCACATCTTTCGACTCCTTGATTTGTTTCATGAAGTCACTTGATTCTAAAATAGTTCGGACACTTCTTTCAACAAGATCGTCTGAGTCGAAAAGCCCTTCAACCCTGCTGAAATATTTGGCTAAATAATTTAAGTTACCTGAATCTTTAAAATCACACTCTTGCAAAACTGCGTGCACAGCCTTTCCAAAACCTGTCCTGCCTCTTCCTTTTGAAATATCGGATGTAAATCTAGACGGAACAAATACGAATTCGTTCTCCGCCTTAAGGCCTTTTTCATTTAGAACCTTGCTGTTAAACATTCGCAATACCTTTGAAGCACTCACATTTTTAGCAGCCATATGGGTTTTTTCAAGATCTAATCTAAAATTATCGCGCATTTTAGAAAGATTATAGAGGTCGATTTCTTTCGTATTCTCAGTTGTGACAATCGATGAAGACCTGACCAACTTTTGTTCCTCAGAGGGCAAATCAGAAAATTTAAAAATATCTTCACCTTTGCTCCAACTTCCTTCATAATCTCTGCATAGGTCGTAAAATTGGTTAGCAAAGGAACCCTTTAAAGCTGTGCATGTTGACACTATGAGATAATCACGTGCTCGAGTAAAAGCAACATAGTAAAGCCTGACTTGTTCCTGCAAATCAGAGTTCTTCTTCATATCAGATGCTTCTGCAAAATATAAAGTTTTAAAATCCTTGTTAACTTTGATTTCTATAGCCCTATTCTGTTCAACAACGTCAACCTTAGATCCATTGGCATACTTCCCGTCTAAACCGTCTACAATTACAATTGGGAATTCCAACCCTTTAGCTGAATGGATCGTTAAGATTCTAACAGCCTCGTCATCTTTTTCAACCAGCACAGATTCAGAACCTCTGACATCGTGATCTTTTTGCAATCCAAGCCACAACACAAACTCACCGAAACTAAGGTGGTTACTTTCAAAGTCTCTAGCTAGACTCACAATATATCGCAATCTATTCCAACTATCTCTAGCTCTCTTTGACTCTAGGTCCAAGTACATTAGCGAGCATTCTTTAATTACAAAACCAATACTCTCTGCAATCCCATGTTTTAGGGAGTACTCAAACATTCTCTTTAACGAGCTAAACGATGCATTAATATCTCCAAATTTAAATGCCTCTGAACTGCTGCTGTTCAAGAAGTCAAACTTGCCACCTGTCCGAGTGTAATTATAAAGGTCAACATCAGAAATGCCATACACCTTAGTTTTTAATGCACCAACTATTGATACTGCATCATAAGGAGTAGAGATTGATTTTAAAATAAACAGTAGGTCATTAAATTCGTGACTTCTAAAAATAAACGATTTACTCTCTAGTCGAAACGGAATAAAATGTTCTGTAAGTTCTCTTTGAATATAGTCAGCTGATGGCCTTTTAGCAACCAAAATGGCAATGTCACTATAACGAGCATTTCGAACGATTGTACCTTGTTCTGTCTTTTCTTCAATTTGCCAACCATTATTGACAATGGTCTCAATTGCATGCACGATATACTTTGCAGACTGATTGCGATAGGGACCCACATTCGCGCCTAAGTCATCACTTGGCTCACCCAATAAAATCACATGATCTTTTGATTTTTCATCGTAACTCTCTCTTCCGACTTCAAGTAAATTATGGCCCACGCTTGCTGAATCTGATAAGGAGAAAAGTCCGCTGAAGATCTTGTTTACAAAGTCAATGATTGGAGAAAGCGACCTGAAATTCAGCGTGAGGTGTTTAATTTGGCTCTCTTGAAATTTCTTTTTCACTAGTTCATATGATTTGACGTCTGCACCTCTAAATCCATATATCGATTGTTTTGGATCTCCGACAAACATTGCCTTAGTCTTACTTTCTTCTTCGACGCTTCCTAGAGCGTTAAACCCCAAAAGTCTCAAAGCAATCTTTGCCTGACGCGGATCAGTATCTTGAAACTCATCAATCAAAATATGCTTGTACCGTTGATGAAGAGTACTCAACACCTTTTCATTAGTTTCAAGCAACTCTTCTACAAATATAAGTAGATCATCGTATTCGAGTTGCCCTGTGAGCCTCCGCAGTTCAGCAGCTGCTTGCAACTCACGAATAATAACTGAGATCAGATCCCTTAAAACTTTGTCGACTATTTTGCTACAGATCTCGTCTCTACCATTTTCAAATTCCTCAACAAGGGTTCTCGCTTTATCCACATCATTCCAGTACTTTGAATTACCTAAGCGTGAGCTAATACGACTATAAGTTCTTAAGATTTCGAATATTGATTCTAAATCTATAACATGTTTAATTTTGTCACTTTTAACTTGGTTGTCTTTGTTGTCTGTTTTGTCACTGTTTTCTCTGTCGAAGAGTAATACTTTTATCGGAATAATTTTGCCTTCAATAGCTTCATAGAGTTTGTCATCAGTCTTCTTACAGTTTGGCATGTTTTCAATAATTTGATCGATTGTACTTTGTAACATCACTAGTGATGCTCTTATCTCCCCAAAGGAATCATCGTTCTCGACAACATTCTTAGCCCAATATGGCCCTAGTGCATAGATAATGTTCATGATTTTACTTGAATCTATGTCAAGCTTTTCTAACCATGAAACAAGACTACGATTACTTTCGTCAGTATAAAGATGATCTAAAATGATCAAAGTTTGATTTTCATGCATTAATCTGGAGAGAGTTTCATTTGCGATGTCAATAACAAATGGAATCTTTGCTTCAATAGAAAATTCAGTTAAAAGTTGCTTTGCAAAGCCATGAATTGTCGTAATTGCTGCTGAGTCTAAGAAAGCAAGCGCATCATTTATTCTTTTGTATCTAATGTCAATTTGAGAGCTTTCATCGATCTCGCCCTCGTACTTTCGTAGTCTTGCTTCCAGCTGTTGGTAAATTCGATCTTCAAGTTCAGCGGCCGCAGCTTCAGTAAATGTGATAGCGACTATCTCAGAAATAAGCACTCCTTGTTCAATCAAGCCAATGACTCTCTCAACCATCGCAGTAGTTTTTCCTGAACCAGCACCTGCCTCAACGAATACGTTTGCAGTCAATATTTCATTGATTTCTTTTCGTCCGTCTTGATGCTGAATACTCATACCACATCTTCTATGTCTATATGAACAACACGAGATTCTAAGTTTTTCAAGACCCCTAAATCATCACGGTTGCTTGGACAAATCTCTTTAAAGCTACAGTACGAACAATTATCAAAGCGACCATTCGATCTGGGGCCGCTAATGAAAGGAAAGCGCCCTTCATTCATAGCTGTAATCACTTTTCCCAAGTACTTCTTGAACGCTTCAAGAAAAGGTTCTTTAAATTCAGATCGAACGAGTGCCTTTTCAGGATCCTCTCCCACGTAACATAAAATTGTCTCAATAGTTTTACCATTAGCAATACCTAGTGTGGCGTAATGATATGAAAGTAACTGAATCTGAATCCTTTCCTGTATTTTCACCGGTTTATTTCCCGTCTTGTAATCGATTACTCTTACGTTGCCATCTTCGTCTTGATCTAGTCTATCGATCATGCCAATTAAATTTACCGATAACTTTTTATCTAAGTGTACTTGTGCTTTTATGGGTTTGTTTGGGCCAAAGTTTATCTCTGCTCCTAACGTTTTATACTCGCTACTGCTAGGGCCATACGTAGTGTCAGATCTAAGTAGTTTATCTATTTCTATAAAATTGAAGATCACCCTTTCAACGTTCTTGAGTGTCTGTTCCCACATAAGTTTCTTACCAGTTGCATACTTATTAGGAGCAGCTTCTTTCATTCTTTGGAACGAACTTCGGAGAATTATCTCCAAGCTTGTCTTTTCCTTATCTTTCTCAACACTTGATGAACTTATAAGGGTCTTTACCGCATCTTCTAGAATGGAGTGGACGAATAAGCCAAAATCTCCATCTGACATTTTAACAACATCTCTCATATCCTCCTTCCCTTCAACAGACAAAACGTAAGA
>JAJYFT010000006.1 GCA_021790815.1 Actinomycetes bacterium | reverse complement strand
CCAAGCTCGAAGACGTGTTCTACGTGCGGTAACATTGTTGATTCATTACCGTTGAGCGTTAGGCGATGGACGTGTCGAAGTTGTTGCGTGGAACACGACCGAGACACCAATGCCGCAATTAACATTAAACGAGTTGGCTTGGCATCCATAAGTTGCCCTACGGCGAGTTCCGCCGGAAGTAACGACTGTGGAGACGTAAGTTCTGGCCGGTCACTGGACCTCGGTTCAACGACTGGTGAAACTACCGTCTGCGAAGCAGTAAGTGAACGTCAGACTAGCAATAGTAAGTTTGTATAAGTTTCACGGAACGGTTAACTCTAAATTATCAGTCGGCAGCTTAGATGATTTTCTAATGGAGAAGGCTGCAATTATAAATGCAAAAAATGCTCCAAGTGCGCTTACAATAAGAGCAGAATCGTATCCATGAATAATTGCAAGATTGGTAAGTTCAGTTGAATAGTGATGGAACTGATTAAATGACTTTGACCCAGAGGAAAGAGATCTGAGCTTGGACTTAAAAGCTGTTGAGTAAATTGTTACTAAGATAGCTAGTCCAAGTGACCCCCCGATTTGTTGTGAAGTATTTAGTAATGCTGACGCTAATCCTGCTTGGTGCCGGGGGACAGATGAAACAGCATTTAAAGTTAGAGGCAAGAAGGAAAATCCCATGCCAATACCTATAAACACAAGTGGAATAAAAATGTCTACATAAGTGGTCGAGAGACTTATTCGAGAAGCCAAAAGGAGACCAAAAAACACAAGAACAGGACCTATGATCATGAATATATGGTATCCAGTTCTTTTTATTACTTTAGAGACTATGAGACTCGTAACGCCTACGGCAACTGGTATTGGCGTGTAGGCTACACCAGTTAGAATCGGTGAGTACCCCAATATTTCCTGCATGAACTGGGTTAAGAAGTAAATTAGGGACAGCATTGAACCACCTAAGAAGATCATCACAAGATAACCTCCTAATCGATTCCGATTTGCTAAAAACTTGAGGGGGATTATTGGGTAGTCACTCTTAATTTCAATAAAAATAAACGTTAGGATCAAAATGAAAGCAGCAGCAAATGATAGTTCTGGTGTACGGCTTGACCAGCTACTTTCAGCAACTTTTAAAAGGCCGAATACTAGAAAAGCCATTCCAGTCGAAATAGTGATTGCTCCGAATACATCAATTTTAACTTTTGAACCTGACTGGTATGGAATAGTAACTAGCGTTATGGCTAGTATGAGCACTCCAATGGGGACGTTTACGAAAAGTACCCACCTCCAAGAAAAGTAGTCAACTAGAAATCCCCCCAAGAGAAGCCCCAAGGCACCACCTGTTGCTGACATTCCGGCATAAACTGCCATTGCTTTGTTTCGTTCCGGACCTTCTTTGAAAATGGTCGCAATTAGTGCTAATGCAGTTGGGGATGCAATCGCCGCACCAATCCCTTGAAAACTCCTAGCTATTATTAGCCATAGTTGCGAATCGGCAATCCCTCCAAAAAATGAGGACAAGGTAAACAGTCCGATTCCAATAAGAAAGAATTTGCGTCGTCCGAATAGGTCACCAGCTTTACCCCCCAAGAGTAAAAAACCACCAAAGGCTAAAACATACGCATCTATCACCCAGGTGAGATTGGTTGGCGAAAAATGCAGATCGTGTTGCATTGATGGGAGTGCAATGTTGACAATTGTGAGGTCCAACATAACCATTAACTGTGCGCCTGCAATTACGACAAGTGCCAGTTTATGATGTTGCCTTGTTTTAGCATGGCTGTTTAAGTTCTTCTCTAATGTAGAGTCTTCAGATTGTATTTTCAAGATTCTGTTACTTATATTCAATTGTTAGGCTATTAATTGTCAATATTTACCTTTCGGACTTATCGTGTATATCCATCAACACAGAAATGTACCCATAAATTCCACATAATCACTTTTCGTAGAGATAGGCTACAGTTGCGTTGACCTTTTACACTTTGGTTGTTCCCATAGGGTAAATGCTCATTTACAGAAAACTTACGATTAATAAAATTGCCCCAATACCTAAAAGGCTTTACATGCGTATTGCAGATCGAGAAGTTTTGTATCGAGTAAGGAGCGCAGGTAACAGTGAGACATGGCAATTAGATTACAATTCTTTATTTTGCAAATATGATTTGGGCAAAGACACAACAATTGTTTTTATGTAATAATCATAAAATTTTTCTAAAAAATTCAGAAAATTTAGATTTATGGAATAGGAAAGCGCCTAAAGTCGTTGTAATCTAAGTAATGTGGAACCGGTTTCCCACCACACGGTTCCGCAGAGTCAAGAGGTTTACCTGTTGACAGATCTGGGTGACGCTCTTCCCCCCTGGGCGTCACCCATTTTATGGGAGTAAGCCTAAAACTGTTTTGTAGCAGTATCCATTCTGAGGAGCCGAAAGACCGACTACAATTAGTCGAGGTTTCCAACCCAGAACATTTTGGAGGTTCTTCCCGCTAAACTTTCGTGAGCCAGATGACCTGACAGTTGCAATAATTCGTTCATCAACGAGCGGAAGTTCTTCAACATTTGGACCAATGCCAAACCTTAACCAGAGTGAGCCATCTTTTCTTAGCAAAAGAATTGGCCCTCGATCGGGTGAAACGACGGTTAAAGATGGATGATTGCCTGAAACAGTCCAGTAACTTGCAGCAGGTCCTCTAAAGCCCAAAAGAGCACTGTGATTGGGAGCAATGAGAGGCTTTAGCAACTTATGTGCTTTTCTTCGTCTTAGTCTTTTCCCTGTTAGATGTACGTCACCTTTTACTCTCGCAGTTTCAGGCCTGGAGGGATCAATGTTGTTGGTGTTTCGATCAAAATGGCAAGTGACTATCTCGAAAACACCACATATTGACCTCACAGAACCAGGCAACTCTGTACGGATTAAAATATGGTTCTCTGTGTCAAGAACTATACTCTCATCTTCAGCCGATACTAAGATTGCAATCTTTGCCTCATTTACACCTCTACGGTGTTTTGATTTGTTTCGCGGCTTCCTCACCTTTTTATGGCTATTCGTAGGCTGTTTGTGGTTGAGGTCGGTAGCTGTCATCTATCTTCATTTAAAGTTTACTCAATGCAGACCTTAGGTTATTTAAATCTAAAATTGGAGACTCACATCTACCTTGGTGACATATGTAAACCCCGTCTCCATTTTTGCCTTTTGCTGACTCGAGTTCAAGAAACTCGTCGCCAAGAAGAATCACGCTTCTAGGTAAAAAGTGCCGTTTTACCTCCTCTAACTTAGCTGGATTAATAGTTGTCATTATTAGTTCAGTTGCGTCTATATATAAAAGTTCAAATGCCTTCAGTAGCGTTGAAAAAGACGTCGGGGAAGTTAACGCATCATCTATTAGCGGTCTTACGAGTTCGCCCGCTAGGTCAAGTTTTTTGTTATCTCCTTGAATGAGCCCAAGTTTCGTAATGGCTAATGCGCAAATTGAATTGGCTGATGGGGTTGTTGTATCAAAGATATCTTGCATTCTAATAAGGGTAGAACTATCAATTTGAGACGTAAGATATAGCTTGTTTGAGTCAAAGTAGTTTTTGATGAGATATTCGAATATTGAATCAGCCTCATTTAGCCATTCTATTTTCCCACTATATTGTGCTAGATCTAAACAAGCAAGGATAAGCCATCCAATATCAACCGAAGTTGCAAAAGAAGATGATTTTTGGTCCTTTTTTCTGGCTCTTATGAAAGTTCCGTCTGACGTTCTCATAGTGCGTAAAATATTAGAAACGATTTGCTCAGCTTCAGATATCCACTGAGAACAGTCTAAAAAGAATCCAGCGTAGCAAAGTGTGTCAGCCCACATTGCATTCCATTCAAGTACGACCTTTTCATCAACTTTTGGCGTCTCTCGCGTTGATCGAGATCGAAGTAGTTTGTTCTTGATCGCCTCAAGGTTGGGTAGAGATTCAGTTTTGACATCTTCTCTAATCCTTAACACTATTGAACCTTCAAAATTACCGAGAGGAGAAATATCCCACACCTCTTTTGCAATTGCAAACTCTTTTTCTGTCAAAGTGTCTTGTATCGATTCATTAGTCCAAGCGTAAAATGCACCTTCTCGCCCATCACTGTCAGCGTCCATTGAGGAGTTAACAGAACCATCCGCATTTTTAAGGCTGGTGTTTACCCAATTTATTGTTTCGTGTACAGTTTTGTAGAAAATATCGTCATGTGTCAATTGGTAAGCTTCGGCTAGAGATTTAACGATAAGTGCTTGGTCATAAAGCATCTTTTCAAAGTGTGGTACTGTCCAAGATTCATCGACGCTATATCGAGCAAAACCTCCCGCAAGCTGATCATAGATACCACCCTTTATCATTTCGTTTAAGGTTTTCTCTGCCATTTTAAGAAATCTATCTGCGTACTCATCTGGTCCGTCAGTATGTATTGATGAAGCGCTCAGACAAAGTGAAACTACTCCAGATTGTGGGAATTTAGGTGATCTTCCAAATCCACCATTTTTGGGATCGAACAATTTATCTATTGAAACAAACAGTTCATTTGAATAGTTATAGTTTTTAGTATCGAATGAAACTGTATTTTCTGCGTTGAGGGTAGTAGACCTTCTTTGTACAGCTTCAACTATTTCTTTTGCAACACCATTAATTTCGTTTCTTTTTGAGTTATATGCAGCGTTTACAGACTTTAAAACTTCAATAAAGGATGGGAAAGATCCCCTTCTCTTGTCAGGAAAGTATGTTCCCAAAAAGAAAGGTTCTTTAGTGGGTAGACAAAATGCTGTCGTAGGCCAACCACCGTGTCCATTTGTTAAAACCAGTGCATCCATGTAAAACGCGTCTATTTGTGGATGTTCTTCTCTGTCAACCTTTACTGAAATGAAGTTTTCGTTAAGAAATTTAGCGATCTTCTCAGATTCAAAAGATTCTCTCTCCATAACGTGGCACCAGTGACAAGCAGAGTAACCAATCGAAATCATAACTGGCAGATCCAGAGTCTGAGCTTTGTCAAAAGCTTCTTCACAGTATGGATACCAATCCACCGGGTTCGAGGCGTGACTTAGAAGGTAGGGGCTAACAGAATTGGCAAGTCGGTTCATTTATTTATAGTATCCACATATTTATGTCTTTAATCATCTAAATTATTCAATATGGAAATACGATTAGACGGAAAAACCGCAATTATTACGGGGGCATCTAGAGGTATTGGAGAAGCGACAGCAAGGTTGCTTCATGCATCAGGGGCAAATGTGATGCTTATTTCAAGAAAGTCGGAGGTGCTAGAGGGGGTGGCAAAGTCTTTAGGTGAAAGAGCGTCTTATTTTGTAGCCAACGTTGGGGACTCTGAATCGGCAAGAAATGCCATAGAAACGACTTTAGACAAGTTTGGGTCGATTGACATTTTGATTAACAACGCGGCAACGAATCCATACTTTGGTTCTATTATGGAGATCGATGAGTCAAGAGCAATCAAGACTGTCCAAGTCAACCAGATAGGTACTCTTGTTTGGACTCAGGCAGCATATAGCTCATATATGAAAGAAAATGGGGGATCAGTTGTAAATGTTGCCTCAGTGGGTGGACTTTCAGTCGAATGGGGGATAGGGTTTTACAACGTTACTAAAGCTGCCGTTATTCGCCTAACCGAACAGATGGCGGGCGAAATGGGTCCTAAGGTGAGGGTCAATGCCGTTGCTCCAGGACTCATTAAGACAAAGTTTGCTAAGGCATTATGGGAGAGCAATGAGGACATTGTTGCGAGCAAGCTCCCACTACGGCGTATTGGAGAACCAGATGACGTCGCAAAAGTAATAGTATTTTTAGCATCAGAAGCAGCTGGTTGGATAACCGGCTCCACAGTAGTTGTTGACGGAGGTGCAATGGTGGTGCCATCTGGTGGAATAACGTAAGTCCTCCATTTTATTTTTGCTCAAGATTCACAGCTTTGCTTAACTGACGGTATGATCCTTTTTGACCATGGTCTTGGAGGGTCGAAGTACTCACCAGTTACAGTAGCGTCTTTAAGAACCTTGATGAATTCTTTCTTGTTTGTAAATATGTCAACAGTTATGTAGGCCGATCCGATGGACTCTGGAACGTGTGAATCTGAACCTCCAATTTCAGCGATATTATATTCCTCTTTTACAAGTCTGGCTCTTTCCCTTGCTTGGTGTGAAGATGACTTTGAGTTAAAGGTCTCGATCCCATCAACGAGACCAAGATTTAAAAGTTCGAACAAATGTTTTTCATTTAAGCAGTTGCGGAAGGGATCAAATGGATGTGGTATTGATACGAAACCTCCCTGATCTCGTATAGACTTTGCGACATCGATTGGACTTAATCCTGATTCGATGTTTTTTGTTAAAAAAAGACCAATTATTTCACCATTAGACGTTTTACACTCTTGTCCCACAACTACATTGATGTTATCGCGGGCTTGAAGCCTGAGAGCCCCCTTTATTGTTGAGTGGTCAGTTACGCAAATAATGTCAATTCCTGATCTAAATACAGCCTCTTCAAACTCTTCTAAAGTTGTTGAAGAGTCACCTGAAAAGAAAGTGTGGGTATGACAGTCAACTTTTAATTTGGAGTTATTTGTAACTTGATCTGGGAATTTCCAACTCATCTTCGACAAACTTTAATGCTATTTCCCGCTCATTTTCATGCCCTCGATCCTGAGGCTGACTCCTGAGGTACCCGAGGAGAACCACTCTAAGTCATTCCCAATTCCACTTATGTTATGAAGCATCTTTTGTATTGTGCCAGCAATAGTTACTTCCTTTACCGGATTTGTCATCTCGCCATTTTCTATTAGAATTCCTTCTGCCCCAACAGAAAAGTCTCCACTTATTGTGTTCACACCTGAGTTGAGACCACTTATAGTTTGGACTAATAGCCCTTTCGCAGTCGACCTAATTAAGTCGTTTTTCGTAAGAGAGCCTTGTTTAATGCTGAACGACCTAGATCCACCTACAGGAAGTGACGCAAGACCATGTCGCACTGAGCAACCATTCGCTTTTGCACCAAGGCGAAGTGCAGATTCAGATGAGTGAAGAAACTGTATTAGTTTGCCTCCTTCTATCAATGTATTACTGCGGCATACGAGACCTTCAGCATCTATCTCACTTGCAGTAATTGAAGATATGTCAAGTGGATTGTCTAAAAGGGTGAGCTCCTTTACCGCTATCAACTCATTAATGCGATTTTCAAAAAAAGAACGATGTTTGTAAACAGAATTGCCGCTCAGGGGAGCGGAAAGTGAGTTCATGAAGATAGTAGCTACACGTGGTTCGAATATAATAGTGAGTTCTTCTGATGGTGGTTTTATAGCGCCCAGCAGCCGAGTGGCTCTTTCTACGGATTCATTTACAACCTTTAACATGTTTAAACCAGGTATTCCTCTAGAAATAGAAACGCTTCCACCTACGTGAGTGTCGTCATCAGCCCCAGCGATAACGTACGCTGCCAATAAGCAACCCGTTCTTTGAGCGGTTCTCATGATCCCAGTTGTAGAGGCAATTGCGACAACATGAGCGAAGTCTAAGTAGCTTGCACGCTCAACAACTCTTACCCTTTTATCTTTATCCGTTAGTCGTCGATCAAGATCGATGGCTAGCTGTATCTTTTTGCTCGAATCTAAATTTAGACAGCTTTCGTCAAATGTATCGAGTTCAATCACCGTACTGTGTGAGTCTTGAGGTAGTCTTAAAAACTCGTCTTTGGATGAATATTTTGAATTTTCACGGGCTAGTTTCAGTGCTAAGGCTACTTCAGAAGGTTCAAGAGAACCTGACCATGCAAATCCTAAGGAATGATCATTTATTACGCGGATTGCGATTTCGTGTGAATTGGACTGTTCAAAAGATTCAATGGTTGACTTGAATGCTTTTATCGAAGTTTCATAGCTTTGCGTTGCGTATGCTTCAATCTCTTCGCCCTCTTTAGCTTGACTGACTATATCTGAGACGGTTTTGAGTAACTGTTCTTTGCCCGTTTTTAAAAAGTTTTTGTTTTCCAGATCTTTACCCATGATTAAAAATCCTCAAAATGCAAAATGCCGTTTAAAGTGGTGCTGGCAAATCGGGTGTTGGGAAATCGAGTCCTACCAGATCTAGTAGCGCAGCAGGGAGTTATTCTTAAATGTCGAAATGACGGATGAATCCGGCCGAAAGTTATTACATTGTTGGAGCGAACCGAAGAGTGACTCGATGAATTGACATCACTTTTGGCACAAGTTTGTTGTGTTGAGAAAATGTCTATATTGAATTCTGCTGACCTGTTTAAATTATTATTTGTTAAGTTTTGGTTCATTTAACTGTCCCTCCTACAGTTACAGATGTTATTCGTAAGGTAGGTTGTCCGCAGCCCACTGGAACCAGTTGACCATCTTTGCCACACGTTCCTGGCATCATTGAGAAATCATCTGCAATTGCGTCTATCTTTTTTAAGATATCCGGGCCATTTCCAATTAGGTTAGCATCTCGAATCGGTGTCGTTATCTTGCCATTTTCTATTAAATAAGCTTCGATTGTTCCAAAAACAAAATCTCCTGTTGCAGTATTGACTGATCCTCCACCGAGTTTGGCAACATAAATCCCATATTTGGTATCAGATATTATCTCGTCTTTAGTTGCATCTCCAGGCATCAGATAGGTGTTGGTCATCCTTACCATTGGAAGATGCTTATAGCTCTGTCTTCTTCCATTTCCACTTGAACCGTTAGAATGACTTCCTCTTTGAAAATCGTACATGTACCCAACTAGTTCACCATCTTTAATTAAAACATTTTCACGGGTTGGATGTCCTTCATCGTCAAATGTTGAAGTGCCCCATTCGTGCCCAACGGTTCCATTGTCTACTAATGTAACGATGCTAGAAGCAACACGATGGCCAACTTTGTTTGTGTAAACCGAAGCATCCTTAACGATATGGTCTGCTTCTAATCCGTGCCCGCAGGCCTCGTGAAAAAGAATTCCTCCAGATCCGCCAGCAAGCACTACCGTTATCTCGCCGCTTGGGCAAGGCTGTGCCTGCAGTTTTATCGACGCTCGCCTTGAAGACTCACGTCCTATATCAGATGGATCCATCCTGTTAAACAGGTCCAATCCCGTTGTTTCTGCCACCGACTCATATCCAGTTTGAAGACCTGTATCTCCCTTTGCCACAGATGTGACACTTAAACGTGTTCTCGCCTGTTGTTCACCAATATTGACTCCATCTGAATTGGCCACTTGAAAGGATCGCATGCTGTTACCAAAATCCACTGAAACCTGGACAATTTCACTACCGTATTCTCTTGCTGAATCGTTTGTTTTTTCGATTATCCTAATGTGGTCGTTTTTTGAGCCAAGCTCTGCAAAGGAGGGGACATGGTTATTCTTCCAAACACTAATATCTCTGATAACGCCTTCATTTTTTGCAATCTGAGATGCGGCTCGTGCAGTTTTAATAAGTGACTCTTCAGATAGATCAGCTGTGTGTGCGAAACCAGTACTAGAGTGAAAAATTACACGTATACCAGCACCTTTAGATCCACCATTTGAGAGTTCTTCGATTTTGCCGTTGTCAAACCGAACACCACTTTGGTTCTTAGATTCTACAAAGATTTCTGCAAACTGACCACCATTTTTTAACGCTTCATTAAGTACAGTATCTATTAAACTCTGTTCCAAAAACACAATCCACTCCTACAATTTCTAATAACCAATTTAGCTTAATTGAACTGTCTTTACTAAATCGACTTGTCGAATGCAACAAATAATGGTTAAAAGTTATAGAAGATCTTTTGCTAATCTAAAGTTGCATTAGTAATGTAACTTTGTAAGAATTAGTGTTAGATCCTTTTTAGGGTGTTAGTTTTCTATATTTTATGCAAAGATAAGTTGGAATTTGTGCACAATAGAGGTAAAGTTAGGATTATAAATGCTGGCTGAAAATAGCCATGAAGAGTGATTAAAATTAGCCATGAAAAGTGATTAAAATTAGTAGTGATATTATCAGGGAATGTGGATCAAGTTAAATGACAAGCATAGGCGGTATTTTTGGTGTTGAGCCGGGGCTAAGTGCTAAAGTTTCAATGGTGACCGATGAACTTGACACCGCTCAGGCATTTAGGTCAGGTGACGTACCTGTATTAAGCTCTCCACGTCTAATCGCACTATGCGAAGAGGCGACAGTAAAGGCGCTTTCAGGTCGAATTCCAGAGGAAAATACATCCGTGGGGATACGAATTCAATTTGACCATACCGCTGGGGTGAAAATTGGTACTCAAGTTACAGCTGAAGCGACTTTGAAACAGGTTCATGGAAAGAGACTCACCTTTACCGTCACCGCTACGGATGAGGGGGGCCTTGTTGGAGCGGGTGTCATTACGAGGGTAATCATCGACAGAAAGTCATTTCTGTCAAAGATCAAGTAATTTGCTCTCATATTTGCAACATTTTTCTAAAACACATCTATTTCGTATAAATTCGAGATAACCTTATAAGTGGAGATTTAATGGAAATTTTGCACAATATAAACTCACCAGAAGATATCAAAAATCTGTCTTATGATGAACTTTCGGTTCTCGCCGATGAAATTAGGGAGTTTATAGTTGAAACCGTTTCCAAGATGGGTGGGCATCTAGGATCAAACTTAGGAGTAGTTGAACTGACTTTAGCACTTCATAGGGTTTTTGATTCTCCTAGAGATGCAATTCTCTTTGATACCGGCCATCAAGCATATGTCCATAAGATATTGACTGGTAGATTGAAAAATTTTGATACCTTGCGTCAAAAACATGGGCTTAGTGGCTACCCAAATAGAAGTGAGTCTCAGCATGATTGGATTGAGAATTCGCACGCTTCAACGGCATTGAGTTATGCCTTTGGCCTATCCTTGGCTTTTGAACATGCTAAGTCGGGCGTTAATTCGTCCCAGGAGCCTAGACGAGTAGTGGCAGTCGTAGGTGACGGGGCATTAACCGGGGGTATGGCTTATGAAGCACTGAATAATTTAGGGCATCGGGGTGTACCAGCCATAATTGTACTGAACGATAATGGCAGAAGTTATGCGCCAACAATTTCAAGGCTATCGGTTAGTTTGAGCCACTTACGTGTTAACTCTTCCTATGTCCAAGTAAGAGAGAAGCTGAGAAGAGCACTAAAAGAGATTCCCGTAATGGGACCAATGGCATATTCTGGAGTTCACGTACTGACTTCTGCCTTAAGGGAACTTGTTGAACCGCACGTATTTTTTGAAGCACTGGGGGTGCGATATATTGGTCCACTCGATGGTCACAACATAGTACAGATCGAACAGGCTCTCGAAAACGCTAAAGCGTGGCACGGTCCTATCGTTGTGCACGTGATAACGCATAAAGGCAAAGGATATGCTCCGGCTGAGGAAGACGATATCCAAAGACTTCACGACGTGAAAGCGTCGATAAAAGCTAATGGTTCAATTAAGAGTGTCTCTCCAACTACTTATACGGATGCGTTTTCTAAGGCTCTGGTTGAACTTGGTGAAAGAAGAAGTGATGTAGTTGCAATTACTGCAGCAATGCCAGGCCCGACAGGTTTGTTGCAATTTCAGGAAAAGTTCCCGGATCGATTTTTTGACGTTGGTATTGCAGAACAACAAGCGGTAACTGCAGCTGCCGGTATGGCAATGGGCGGGATGAGACCGGTCGTAGCAATCTATTCAACGTTTCTTACTAGAGCTTTTGACCAGGCAAACTTAGACGTAGGATTGCACTCACTGCCTGTAATATTTGCTCTCGATAGAGCCGGAATAACAGGTGATGATGGTCCTAGTCATCATGGAGTTTTAGACATGGTTTTGATGCTTTCAGTTCCTGACGTTGCTGTTTTTGCACCTTCGTCAGTTGCAGATATTTCAAGAATGCTTGAATCAGCACTTCAGTGGGATGGACCTGCTGCTATTCGATATCCTAAGACAGTTGCTCGGGTAACAGATGATGAGTTCGTTGGATCGGGACTTAACTCTTTGAAGCTACGCAGTGGAGATGGATCTGTTGCAATCCTTGCTGTTGGCAAGATGGTTCAAGCGGCACTTGATGCGACTGCAATTTTAGAAAGCAGTGGAGTTTCTGTTACGCTTTATGATGTTAGAGTGGTGAGACCATCTGACCAGGCAATGTTAAAAGATGCATTAAATCACCAAATGGTTATCACTGTCGAAGACGGTTATTATATTGGAGGCGCTGGTTCGCATTTAAGAGACGATCTTTTTGATTTGGCCGGAGACGAAGTTTTAGTACCGAACTTCATTACACTCGGAATCCCGAATGTATTCTTGCCTCAAGCCAAACCTGATGACATTCTAAAAGACCTTGGACTTGATGGACCTGGAATTGCAAATTCCGTTAAAGCTTTGCTAGCAAAAAAATAACTGTTAACGGGCGCCGATGTATTCGTAGAGTTCTTTACGTTCTTTTTCTAAGGTGTCAATTCGATATTTAACAACGTCTCCAATGCTAATTACGCCAATTAATCTGTTTTCAGACATGACTGGTACGTGCCTTATCTTGTAATCTGTCATCATTCTCATAACATGTTCAATGTCATGATCTGCTGAACAACTGGTTACGTTTTTAGTCATTATGTCGCTTACTTTTAGACTTAATATGTCTTCTGGATTCGATGCGAAAGCCCTGACAATGTCTCGTTCAGAAATAATTCCTTGAACTTTAACTCCTTCATCCGAAACAACTACCGCTCCGATTGATTTCGCCTTTAGTAATTTAGCGCAATCAGCAATAGTCATTTCGCTTTGTGCCGTCACAATATCAAATCCCTTTGAAAGCAGAATGTCCCTAACTTTAGGCATTATTCCTCCTTTATGAGATAATAAACTATCTTAGTGGCGAATTTGTAGGATGTAAACAATGTATCTAATGTTTCACTGATATATTGACTGATTTGTTGGAGAAATTGATCCATTTTAAACGAAATCGGATTTTATTACTTATTAGCGTTTTTGGAATGAAGATTCTGATGAACTAGTAATACCTGGTCGGGCTGCCGGGATTTGAACCCGGGGCCTCCTGCTCCCAAAGCAGGCGCGCTGCCAAACTGCGCCACAGCCCGATACTGTGTATTTTAGCTCAAAATTAATAACGGCGTAGAATCATATTTATAGCTTTTGAGAATTTGGAATCTAAAAATACTACTGTTCGCAAATTTTGTTGCTCAATTCCCAGTTCTCATTCCCTCCTACTAAGCGTTAGACAGAAGTTTTGGCGGGAATATCGGATGTGCAGAAAGCACATTTCGTTGCCTGCATCGGGATTTCACTCAAACAAAAATCACAGTTCTTAACTACTGGATCGCTAGGCTTGCTTAGCGTTTTCATTATTTTGCCAAAAGGCTTAACGATTAGAAAGTAAACAGACGCAGCCAATATCAAGAAAGACACCATATAGTTTATAAAATCGCCATACCTAAATACCGAATGATTAATTGTAAAGGAAAGTGTAGAAAAGTCTACTTTCCCAGGGATGCCAACTAAAGGTGTTATTATGTCTTTCACAAGCGCTTGAACTAAGTTGTTGAATGCAATGCCAACTACGATAGCAACGGCCATATCGACAACATTTCCTTTAAAAATAAAATCTTTAAATCCCTTCATTCAGCCTCCAATTCGTCAAAATTAAGTAACTTTATCCTACCACCTACCAGTGTTTTCCTACTTATACATAGTTTAATTGGGAAATGAAATTAAGTCACTCACCAGGAGTTTATTCCCACTATATTAAATCCTCGCCTAAGTGGACAATGGCACTTACAAGAAGTTATATTCTGTTTTGCTCCAAGAAATACTTTTGAAACTTCACTTTATGCTTGCAGATTATTTGCTAGAACGCTATCTTTATGGCCGTAACTTTGAGGGAACGGTGTGAGTTGAAATTTAATTTCAGTCGAAAGCTATTTTTTCGAAGAAAAATTTGAATAGCGTCGTCATATAGCGAAAACTCAAAAATTTAAATAAACGAAGGAAAGTCCAGTAAGATTAAAAAGTTAATTAAGTTGCAAAGTATTTATTTCAAAAAAGTTTTTTACGTGGATCAAAAGGAGACAACCAGTGTCGGACAAAATTAATCAGCATAAGTACGTTCTATACGAAAATGAGATGCCAACGACTTGGTATAACGTAGTGCCAGATCTCCCTTCTCCACCACCTCCACCTCTTCACCCAGGGACGCATGAGCCAGTTGGACCAGATGACTTAGCGCCACTATTTCCCATGGACTTAATACTTCAAGAAGTGTCACAGGAAAGTTATATAGACATTCCAGGTGGGGTGCTTGACGTTTATCGCCAGTGGAGGCCATCTCCGCTTTATAGGGCTCACACTTTAGAAAAAGAGCTTGGGACTCCTGCGAGGATTTATTACAAGTATGAAGGTGTTTCTCCGGCTGGCTCGCACAAGCCAAATACTGCAGTTCCGCAGGCTTACTACAACGCCAAAAGTGGAATAAAGAAGTTGACGACGGAAACCGGAGCAGGGCAGTGGGGCACTGCGCTTTCATATGCGTGTGCTCTCTATGGTCTCGAGTGCGAGGTATTCCAAGTTGCCGCTTCTTACGACCAGAAGCCTTATAGAAAAATTATGATGGAAGTATTTGGAGGTAAAGTTCATCGATCTCCTAGCAACTTAACTGAAGCTGGAAGAGCAATACTCGCGCGGAATGCGGAACACACCGGGTCACTAGGCATAGCAATTTCAGAAGCAGTTGAAGTAGCCGCTAAAGACCCAGCAATTAGATATGCGTTAGGAAGCGTTCTAAATCATGTATTGCTTCACCAAACAATAATTGGTGAAGAAGCTATTCTTCAGCTTCAGAAAGCTGGGGAGACGGGTCCTGACTTGTTGGTTGGGTGTACTGGAGGTGGGTCGAACTTTGGCGGACTATCATTTCCATTTTTGCGTGAAAAGCTTAAAGGAAAAATTAATCCTGTAATTAGAGCAGTTGAGCCAGCGTCGTGTCCGTCTTTGACGCAGGGCATATATGCATATGACTTTGGCGATACTGCAGGAATGACACCACTATTAAAAATGCATACATTGGGTCACGATTTCATACCTGACCCAATACATGCTGGTGGGCTTAGATACCACGGCATGTCACCTCTCATCTCACATATCTATGAACTTGGGTTGATGGAAGCAATTTCAATTCCTCAACTAGAGTGTTTTGAAGCAGCTGTCAAGTTTGCCCGGACTGAGGGAATAGTTCCTGCGCCCGAGCCAACGCATGCAATCGCAGCTGCGATTCGTGAAGCTAAAAAATGTAAAGAGACAGGTGAAGAAAAGGTCATACTAACGGCTTTGTGTGGCCATGGTCACCTAGATCTAGCATCATACGATGCTTACTTAAGTGGAAATATGAGAGATGAAGATATAACTCAAGAAAGATTTGATGAGGGTCTGAGAACTATTCCTTCATTAAGCGTCTAAATACTGTTTAGCCGATTACAGAAGTTTCGTGTGCTGAAGCTTGAATCATTACAACGATATCTCTTGCTCTTACAGGAGGGCTAAAGAAGTAGCCCTGTAGAACAGTGCACCCTGCAGCAACTAGCTTGTCTCTCTGTTCAGACGTTTCAACACCTTCTCCAATTAGTTGAGCTCCCATGCTTTTTGCCAATTCAGTTATTGCTATGAGAGCGGCTTCGTGTCGAGCTTCATCAATGTCGTTTGACCGAGATTGACTATCGTTGTTGTCTGCTGTTTCTGAGGCAAAACCTTGAACTAGTGCCCTGTCAATCTTAAAAGTATCAATTGCAAAATCTTTAAGTGTGTCAAGCATCTCCTGACGACTTCCTGCATCATCAACCGCAATTTTTACCCCGAGTGCCTTTAATTCTTCATATGTTTTATACGCCGGAGTTCCCTGTAGGTTGGCAATATTTTGTGAAATCTCAAATTCTAGTCTTTCAGGATTAAATCCAGTAGTCCTAATGATTTCTAAGACTGAGGTTGAAAATGACTCTGAGGCTAGATCTGAAACTGTAAGGTTTATTCCAATCTTTATAGGAGAAAGACCTAAAGAGTCCCACACACTACCTTGTCTACATGCAGTTTCAATGACCCACTGGTCTATTTGAGGGAGGACGTGGTAGTTTTCAGCTGCTGACAGAAAAGCTGCGGGAAGGAGTCGGCCAAGCCTGGGATGATTCCATCTTAAAAGTGCTTCAACTCCAACTATGCTCATGTTCGAAAGATCAATTTGAGCCTGATAAAGTATTTCAAGTTCACCATTGTCTTTAGCATTTAATAGATCTTCAGCAAGAGCCGCCTGTTGTTTTGGAGCTTCTGCACTGTCTTCAGAATATACTTCGTAGGTGTTTCTTCCCAGAGTCTTAGACTTATACATTGCCATGTCAGCTTCGTGCACTAATTCATCAAATGTAATATCCAATCTTCCACCGGTACAAGCAACCCCGATTGATCCAGAGGAGTTTACTTCTTGTCCGAGAATAGTAAATGGCGTTTGAAGGTTAACTAACATACGTTTTGCAAGTCGCTCTATGACTTGCATGTCTTGAAGCCCAGGCAAAAGTACAGCAAATTCATCACCTCCCAGACGAGCTACGGTGTCTTGATTTCTTACGCTCTCTGAAAGACGGTTAGCGACTTGACAGATTAGATCGTCTCCTGCCGCATGACCCATGGTGTCATTGACTTGCTTAAATCTGTCGAGATCCACGTAGAAAACGGTCAATGACTCACCTGTTCGTTGTATTCGGGTTAGTTCCTGGCGAACTCTGTCTTCAAAAACTCGTCTATTTGGAAGCCCAGTTAATGCGTCGTGCCAGGCCATATGAGAAATCTGTTCCATAAGTCGAGCATTTTCAAATGCGGTAACAGCAAGGTTGCATAGCCCACTGAAGCGCTCTCTTAAATCTGAGTCGATCTTAATATCGGTTGTCTTCTCAGTAACAAATCCAGCGTGAACTGTACCTATGAATTTCTCGCCTGAAACCAACGGCGCCACTAGACCAGACGTAACTTTCCAGGGCTCTAAAAGAACTCGTTGTTGAGGATCGTTGAGGGTAAATACGAGAGCTTCGCCTCCCTTCATGATGTTTTCAATACCAGGTATCCCCTCTGGAGGAATTCTTACTGTCTCAATTGGAACGTTCACTTCTTCAGTAGGGGGAACGTTCCGAGCGGTTTCGACCAGCTCGTCTTTTTCTGCATCATAGAGCAGGACTACTGCACCAACTGCACCTAAAACATCTGGAACCGTATCGGCGAGCATTTTGGCTACTTCTTGTCGGCTTTTAGTAGTTGAAACTGCAGTACCAAACGCGAGCAACGATCTAGCTGTTGCATCCCTACGTCTTGCAATCATTAAAGATGTGGCAACATCGAGTGCAGTTGCAGCGTATCCTGCATAAAGAGTCAAAGTTTGTCTATCATTTTCTAAGAACCTCATGCGTTCTTGCAGCATCGCAACTAACCAACCATAGTGCTGTCTAGCAGATGCAATCTCGACAATTAATTTTGACCCATCCTTATCGTCAAGATGACCTTCGATGAGGTCTCTTGTAACTAAATTTGCTTCTGCTGGTGTAAAGCCAGTTTGATCAACTCGTAGTTCTTCTTCATCTGATGTCCGCACGGCCAGCAAGAACTTTGGTGCATTGACACCATGGGCAGCTCTTCGTGTAATGCTTCTTAAAATTGCGTCTAGATCGTCCGACTCTAATAGTTCGCTAGCAGTTGTGTATACTTCCTCAAGTCTGCTCGAGAGCGAGTTTACCTGTCCTTTTAGCTGTTCTATCTCAGTCGCAGTATCTAAAAATAGATGTGAGTCAGTTTCTGCAACTGTATCTTCTTCCCACGCCATAGCAAAAAGTGAAGTACCTTCATCAATGAAGGAAGACCATTGCTGTTCTTGCCATGCTACGCTGTATAGGCAAAATCTTCCTCCTCTCGCTTCGCACTCAGTTTCAGTTACGACAGCAGGCACAAGACCAAAAAGCACAGGTATTTGAGTTAGCATTCCTTGAGTGAAAAGACAGAATTGAAGACTTCGTTTATACCCATCTCTGGACCTGACTCTTATAACTGCATGTGCATCGCCAACTTCAAGAGGCATGATGTCGCAAATCATGGTGTATTTAGGTGATATGGAACTAAGATTAGAAATTACATCATGGGTTTTTTTAAGGCCAACCATTAAGTCCGCGATTCCAGTTTGGTCGTGGAGTTTTAGATGGTGAGCTCCTATTTTTCTCCCAACTTCTGGATCACCAGTCACATGTTTAGCTGTTTGAAATAGCTCGTCAGCTTCTTGAGCTGATACCCAACAAGTTGGATCTTCTAAGACTCTAGCTTGTGTTGGCCCGATTCCAAGTTCTCGGACCATTGTTTGGTGCCCAATTTCGCCGGCAGATGATTTTACGTAGCGCATTATTGCTCCCGTAACAATCCCAGACACGTCTGCTGAGGGCATTCCCCCTATGAAATTATCGTGTGGTGAAGTCATAACATTCCTCTACCTAATTAATCGGCATTCTTTGCTGTTAGTTTAATGTTGAGTACAGTTTTAATACCGTAAATCCCCCAACTAACGTCAAACGAAAGTCGATGTAATAATAGGGTATCAGATATTCTAAACGGTTGCATATTGTAATTGAAATTGTAACTGTTGGGGTTTACTCCTTTGAACTACTGTAAATAACGACATGTTATTTAAAATTGATGCTGTGCTTATTGCAAATACTACCTAAAGGACACTTCCATTTGCTCCTCGGGTGCATGGGTCATGCTAAAGAGTTTGCCAAGTACGTCAAGTAGGCCTACGCCTTGTTTAGAAGTTATTTCAAGATAACTGCGAAAAGTTAGGAAACGTATAATATCTTCAATACTTCGGAATCTTCCCGAAACCTTTTGGTATATTTTACTACCTTGATTGACCCCGAGTTTGGCACGGCGTTCACTAAATATTTAGACATAAGTCCACTTCGGACTGTATATTTTTTTGTTAAGTATTTGAGTTAAATGCTGCGGATAGCGCGGGAGGTTGGCAAAGTGGATTTTATTCTTTATTTGAAAGTTGGTAAAAGTGCTGGACGTGAATATCTCTCAATTGCTCGTGGCTATTGGGACTCAGTTACGAAGCGGTCACGTACAAAAACTGTTAAGTCACTTGGGTACTTGGATAAATTAAAGGAAGAATTTAATGATCCAATTGCCCATTTCAAAGTAGTTGTAGAACAAATGAATGCGGAGCTAGATGTAGAAGAGAAAATGGTTACGATAGTTAGTGACTTTTCGGCAGTTCTTAGTAATAACAATTATTTTCGGAAGAACCTTGGGTATTTGGCCCTTAGTCTCATTTATCATGAACTGTCGTTAAACAAGTTTTTCTCTAACAGGTCTCGTGCATGAAAAACTAAATTTCCCACCAATGACATCATGAAACTTCTTGTTTTCTCCCGAATACTTAGTCCTGCTTCTAAGAAGAGGACTTCGAGCAAAAAGACAGGTACTTTGAAAAGATGGACTTTTCACTAGATGATATCTATCGTGCTCTAAGTCGTCTAAAGGATCTTAAAGACCCATTACAGCAACACATAGTTAGAAAAACGACCGAGATCTATGGTCGTAATGCGGAGCTTGTTTATTACGACGTAACTAATTACTACTTTGAAATTGATAACCAGGACAATCTCAGAAAAAAAGGAGTATCAAAAGAACACCGCCCAGATCCAATTATCCAGATGGGCCTCTTTACTGACTCCTCTGGAATCCCAATTAGCTATCGCCTATTTCCTGGCAACACCAATGATTCACAAACCCTTATTCCAGTGATTGCAGAAACGAAGAAGAACTTCGGAATTAAGCGCACTATAGTAGTTGCTGACAAGGGATTTAATACAGCTAACAACATTGCCTTTAACACTATTGCTGGTAATGGATACGTCTTTTCTCAAAGTGTGCGTGGGGCTAATAAAGACCTAAAGAACTTTGTCCTAGATGAGTCTGGCTACTCTGCTCTAAATGACGGCTTTAACAAGTCACGGCTTTATACACGAGAGATCTCAGTTACTAATAAAGAGGGCAAAAAGACTAAGGTGTCAATGGAAGAAAAGCAAGTAGCCATCTACAGCGCCAAATATGACGCTAAGGCAAAGAGGGACTGGGCATTTAGCTTAAGTTTTGTGGGTCTTCAGACTGGGAAGGTGATGGCTCAGAAACTGTGTTTTGAGGTGCAGCAGTTGCAACTGAAGCTGGTTGTGGTTGATCAAATGACGATCTCTTTAAGGTAACGTCATCACGGCCAAGGTAGGCAGAGATTACGTCAGGGTTGTTTAGAACGTCGGTGGTTTCACCCTCGGCGATTACTTCTCCAAGGTGTAAACATACTAAGCGATCGGATATATAAGAAACTAATGGTACATCATGTTCAATAACGATGAATGACGCTCCAGTTTCTGATCGAAGACCTAGAAGAAGTTCACCCATTGCTTCACTTTCCCTCTGTGCAATTCCAGATGAAGGCTCGTCCAACAAAAGTACCCTTGGCCGATGTGCCATAGCACATGCTAAGTCTACAACTCGCCTTGTACCAGTCGATAGCTCCGTTACAAATGAATTCCTGTACCTCGTAAGTCCCATCTCTTCAACCAGCTCGTCCACCCTGTCTGCAATTTTTTCTTCAGAGTTAGTAACAGATTCTAGGCCAAGCATCGATGCAATTGGATCTTTGACTTCTACGTGTCTTTCAAGTGCAACGGCCAAAACTTCAGCTACAGTCAGCGATGGGAAAAGCTGTGCATCTTGGAATACACGGCCTAGACCTCGATTAGCTCGTTGGTGAGGACGAAGTGCCGTAATGTCGGTCGCTTCCATGATGACTTGTCCTCGCTCAGGTCGAATAAATCCAGAACATACGTCGAATAGTGTTGTTTTCCCAGCACCGTTAGCTCCAATAACACCGAGTATTTCACCTTTAGAAACGGAAAGAGTAATGTCGCTTAGGACTGAAACTGTACCGTAGCGTTTGGATACGTTATGGACTCCAAACGCACTTACCGATGTCTTATCAATTATACGCTTCGATTCCAGTTCACTCTTTGGTCTGCCATGAGCTCTTGTCGCGGCACGCAAGAAGACAGAACGTAAGAGGTTTGGTTGTTGTTCAACACTGGGAGTAGGCCCTGAGAACCTAACCTGTCCTCGCTCCATAAAGACAGCTCTATTTGCTATTGCAGTTGCTACGTTAACTGACTGTTCAACGACCACAACAGTTACTCCTGATTGCGCTAAGGCTCTAACTGCATTTAAGAGTTCTGCAACGACAGTCGGAGCTAAACCTAGTGAAAGCTCGTCTATTAAAAGAAGTTTTGGCTTGCAAAGCAGTGCTTGCGCAACTGTTAACATCTGTTGTTCACCACCAGATAAAAGCCCTGCTCTAGTGTCAAGTCGTCCCTGAAGAGTAGGGAATAGAGTGAATATTCTAGCCATTGCTTCAGCCAAAAATGCTTTGTCTTTGCGCGCCAGCCATCCAGCCAATCTAAGGTTTTCTCTTACACTTAATGACCTGAATACACCTCGCCCACCAGGAACTGTCACTAACCCCAGGTTTACCCTCTCTATCGGGCTTAAATCTGTAATGTCATTTCCTTCGAAAAATACTTTTCCATGTTGTGGTTTGAGGACCCCTGCTATTACTCGAAGAATCGTAGATTTACCCGCTCCGTTAGTCCCTAATAGCGCGAGAATCTCGCTTCTACCAACGTCAAATGAAACTCCATATAGAACCTGTGACTTTCCATATCCTGCATCAATATCTTTAACAGCCACAAGTGCAGTTTCTGCATCAGCTTTTACGGGACTTTGAGCTTGCCCAGTGGACTTTCCTGCAACCTCTAGGTCTTCAAGCGCACTTAGTCTAAGTGCGGCATCATGAGCCGGTCCAGGGATTACGGTTGAAGGTCCTTCTTCGTCAGTTACCTGAAGTGTTGTCTCTTCTCTCGGTACAATCTTATTTACAATAAGGTCTCTTAATTTATATGCAATACCGCTGATGCCCTGTGGGAAGAAGTAAAGGATTAGTGTTAGCCCCAAACCTGTTGAAAGTTCTTCAATCCACTGTTGATGGACAAAGAAGAATATACTTTCAACAAAAATAGCACCCAGGACACCTCCTAAGATAGATCCCATGCCACCAAAGACGACAATAGTAAATACTTGGAGGTTCTGCGCTGGGTCAAATCCTCCAGATGGAATACCCGCTAATGTTACTGCTAGTAAACCACCAGCTAAACCTGCAATTGATCCGGCAAATCCAAACGCTAAGAGGCGTGCTCTCAAAGGACTGATGCCGTATGAAGATCCTGCTCTTTCGTTGTCTCTGATTGCACGAATTGCTCGTCCTGCTCTGCTCTTTTGTAAGTTTCTCGTTAGAAATAAAACTATCGCAAGCGAAACCAAGCAGATATAGTAGAAACTTCGCTGGTTAGTTAAGTCAATCCTATTAAATAAGTTCGTTGGAGGAATTGAAGGAGGAGCTAGATCTGGAAAGTTACTTGTGTTTACAAAGTATGTGTTTAGCATAACAGCGAAAGCTAAAGTTATTACAGCCAGGTTTAGCCCAGGAAGGCGTAGTGCAGGTATTCCAACAATAACCGCGATTATGCCACCTACTAAAATGCTCATACAAAGAGATGGAATAATGCTCCAATGCATTGTTACCAAAAACAGAGCCGTTATAGACGCTCCTGCGCCAGTAAAAGCGTATTGACCTAAGCTAATCTGACCTGCCCAACCGGTTAGAACGACTAGTGATACAGCAACTATTGAGTAGATCAAAATATTTGAAAAGAAGAGTAAGTTCGTGTCGCTTGAAATACCAGAGTGAATGCCCGGGATTATGATTGCAACTGCTAATACAATTATTCCAATTACCCAAGTTAGGATCCTAATAATAGGTAATTGTTTGACTGCCCTCGCAAGGGGCCGAATCTCTTGTATTGCAGAAAATCCACCTAATCCTGAATCTGAAACTCTAGTTGATTGCTGCCGTATGAAGAAGAATGCTATTGCAATTAGTAAAAAGAATCCAACGTCTACTGACGAGGACTTGGGGTATGACCAGAAGATAGCTTGCTCAAATACGCCTATGAAAAGTGATGCAACTAGTGTAATTGGAAGATCTTCAAAACTTGCAATGGCAGCAGCAGCAAGCGGTGCTAAAAGGACTTCAGGCCCAAGCGGTTGACCAGGAGTTAATCCTATAATTGCCTGGGAAAATATTGACCCGACTCCTGCTAAAAATCCAGCGACAATCCAAGTTATGAGAGACAATCTTCTAACTGGAATACCCAACAACAGAGCTCGTTCACTTGAGTCTGCGCTTGCACGAATTGCAGCTCCAATGTCTGTCCTCCCTATAAACCACCACAAGGCAATCATCACGATTGGTACAATTATTGCGGCAATGACATCGTCAGCGTTAAAGTTAAAACCTGTTAGTTGAAACTTCCAATTCAAAGGAACGTGAAAGTTTGAGATCGATGAAAAACTTCCTTGGTTGTATAAGTTAGGAAGTTCATATTCAATAGCTGCGAGCAGCTGAGAAAGACCAATTGTAGCGACGGTTAGTATCAGTCTAGGAGCGTTTTGAAAACGCCAGATGACAACGCGGTCGAAAAGTATTCCAATCACAATCGCGCTTACCAGACCGATTGGAACTGCTACTAAATAAGGCAGATGATTTCCCAGCACCAACACTACCGCAACCGAGCTTGCGACGCCACCAATCTCGACTTGGGCAAAGTTTATAATTCTCGCCGACCTATAGATCAGCACGAGCCCCATTGCTGTCATTGCATTCAACCCGCCAAGCACAAGGCCATAGACAACAGGACCGAATGGTAAGCGGTTCGGCAAGACTGTATAGGCTAATCCCCAAAGGATAATAAAACCTAGTAATGCTCCAATCCATTGAACTGCCTTTTGGTTAGTTTTCACGTTTTACCCCTCTCAAGGTATTTCCTTTATTGTTCTTTTTATCTTTAATTTTCATTTAATTTTTAGTTTTTTATTTAGTTTTTTAGTATTTAGTTGTATCAATAATCCAGCAAATCTAGTTTTAATCAACGAGTTTGTTTTCACTGTGCAGCGAACTCAAAATTCTTAGAAACTGCTTTGTCAAATGTCGAACTCTGGCCATCACTATTTTCAATTTTCAAATTAATAACCTGCTCACCTAATGTTTTTAAATACTTCATATTGATAATTTCACGGACAACTTAGAGGTACATGATCTGGCAATGAAGCTGCAAAATCTGAGTAATTGTAAATTGCTCCGTTGTTACATGCTACAAATGCACCTTTTTTCCCATTAAAGTCAGTTCCACTTAAGTGGCTAGTTGCGTTTGGATCCCAAGCAACAATTCCAAATCCTGAAACAGGGTCAAAGATATTTTTCCCGAAACTCCATGGGCCGTAGTTTCCTCCTGGTAAAGAGTTCTGCAGGTCTCCTCTTGCGTTAAACATACCTTCTTCGAAAGTAAGTGGAGTAAGATCGGGTCCCGCTGACTGAAGAGCATCGTAAAATTGTAAAAGTGATGCGTAAATATATGGATAGCTGGGCGCAAGTTCTGAAAGAGGGGATCCAGTTTTTAGATAGGCTTGATAGGCTTCTTGATCTGCAGTTAGTTGTGGTGTTGGAATACCGAATCCTACGACGTGATCCATTTGATCTTGAGGGTAAAGAGTTCCATAACCATCAGCCATAGTCAAACCGTTTGAGAACAATTCAGAAAGTATCCACTCTGGATGGTAGTTTTGATTGTCAGCTGCAGGGAACAGAAATGCAGGTGTTACAGGGTCACATCCAGAACAGATTACCGATGTTACCCCAGAAGTCTTTAACTGGGCCATCATGGAAGCTGCTTCTTGAGAAAACTCTGATACGTTAAATGCATATGCAAGCATGAGTGGTTTAGGAAGACCATATTTTGTCTCCATATAGTTTGCGGTCTCGTCAGCACAAGTAATCCATTGAGGAGTGTCCTGGTAGATTATGGCTATTTTCCCTGGTAGACCCTTAAGGTTTGCATCCCCAACGTTTGTTGCGGGAAGCCCATAAACAGATTTTGCAGCGAGTGCTGCACCCGCAATGGCTCCATTTGAGCAGTTAGGCCCTGGACTATAGGCGTAAGGCGCATTCTGCGTATAGTAGTCCTGGGAATTTTCGTAGATACTTGAAGTCACAACTCCCTGGTTTGCAAGGTCCTGTCCGTAAGTCGAACTAGCATCAACTAGCGACATGTCAGCGAATGCGTTTAAGTTGTGAGCAACGTAGACGGCGTCTTCTTTTGCCTCTACAAGCCCACCACCTTGATCTTCACTTATAAAGTTTCCTCTTCCAACGAATTTCTCTAAGTTAACTTTTCTCCCATAAAGTTCGAACTCTTTATTAAAAAGGCTTATATAAGCGTTCATAGTCTGTACAGCTTGGTCGTTGGTTCCAATAACATTTGGATGGACCACAGCGTATAAAAGGCTAAGTTGGCTGGTTGTTGCGTAGCGGTAGGAGAGGTTTATTGACGAAGCCGTAACTCCGTTTGAAGTTGCACCTCCATTATCCCCATTCCACTTAGGTTCACATATGGGTGAATACTTTGACCAGGGTATTTGTAGTTTTCCAGGACCGCATGGGAAGCCAGCAACCGTATTTCCAGATCCTCCTGGTGGTGTTGGAGGGGTAATACCAGCAATGTTAAGCACAGAAGCTGTCCTAGTCGAAGCTGAAGGTATAAATATTGCCATGATTATAATGGCAAGTAAACCTGAAGCGAAGTTAACGTATCGTTTAATAACGACAATGGGTGAGGCCCCCTGACGATGCAGGGTTTCACGCAATGCATTAGTGGAACGAATATTTTCGTTTGCCATCCCTTTTTATTCCTCCTTCCGGTCTAGTTCAAAAATTGCACCATGCACTAAATAAAATGCACTAAGTGAAAATACTACTTCTAAATCACTTGCAAAGTCATGTTTTTACAATATTGATTCTTTCGGTAGAAATTTTAGCCGAAATTCAATATAGTTCGCTAGTGAAACGCAATACTAAATTTCAGGGTACTCTCTATATTCAGTATGGTTGATGAAAATAAAAACGTGAACTCGATGACGGTCGAAGTTCCTATTGAGGAAGAAGAAGTCACACGAGAGATAGATGAAACACTAAAGCGCCTAAGAAAAGAGGTAGCAATCCCCGGCTTTAGGCCAGGTAAGGTGCCTATCCAGGTAATTGCTGCAAGAATAGGTAAGGCAAAAATAAGGAAGGAAACTCTCGATGAACTTGTGCCGACTAAGTTAGAGGAGTACGCCGAAAAAAGTGATTCTGAGATAATTTCAATTTTGAACTTTGAAATTGTTGAGGGCGCATTAGAAGGTGCAGTCAAGATAAAGGCAGAGCTTGAGCTTTATCCTGAAGTGAACATCCCAGGTTATGACGGCCTCAAAGTAACAATTCCTCCTGTTTTTGCGTCTGAGGCAGACATTGATGCTCAAATAGAAAAGCTCAGAAGAACAAATGGAGAGTTGCGTCAGATCGAACGAGAAGTAAGGGAAAATGACAGTGTCACAATATCTTTACAAGCTAAAGACGCAGATGGGAAAGAAATTTCAGCATTAGGGTTGAGTAGTTTTGCAGTTGAAATTGGCAAGGATGACATTATTGAAAGTCTCTCTGAAAATCTTAAAGGACTTAAAATTGGAGAGCAAAAGACATTCTCAACAAAAAGTCCGATTGATTCAAATGAAATTGAAGCAACTGTAACAGTAGAAGATGCAAATGAGTTGATTTTGCCCGAGTTAAGTGATGAATGGGCTCAAGATGCTTCTGAATTTGAAACGTTGGAAGAGCTAAGAGAAAGCATAAAAATTAATTTAGACAAGCAGTTTAAAGCAAGAGCAAACTACCGCTTTGATCAAGAAGTTAGAGTTGCTCTAACTGAACTTCTAACTGTCGAACCCCCACTCGCTTTAGTTGATGCGGAAATGAATTCAATTGCGCATGCATTCGGTCATGATCTAGAGTCTAAAAATATTTCGCTTTCGGCGTACCTTCAGGCTTACTCATTAACTGAAGAAGATTTAGCGAATCGTTTTAAAATCGTGGCTTATAGTAATGTAAAACTATCTATGGCAGTGAGAGCGTTAGTCGATGAATTAAATATTGTTATTTCTGAAGACGAACTTAAGGATCAAGTTACAAAGTATTTAGAGGAAAGCAATCAGGATGAAGATGTTGCTGTTGAGGATTTTATCAATAATCCTGACAATGCAAAAGGGTTAAAAACAGTAGAGTCAATGATTAAAGAGTTAAAAGTTTTTGATTGGCTAGAGGAAAATGTGGAAATTGTAGATGAAAACGGTTTAACTATTGAAAACTCAGTACTCTTTGGTGATGATGAAAATGATAAAGAAAATGGATCCCAAGTGTTAGACGAAGAACGAAGTGGTGAAAATAGTGACGTTAACAGTGAAAACGATGCTAATCAAGCAGCCGAAACGATCGAAGCGACTGATTAGTAAGATATCTGATCAGATCAAGTAGTAGGATTTAAAGAGAGAGAAAGTGAGCAATAATGGAGCAAGCATTTAGTTACTTAGTTCCTACGGTAATCGAGTCTTCTAGTCGAGGAGAAAGGGCTTTCGACCTTTACTCTAGATTGCTAAAAGAAAGAATTATATTTTTAGGAACTCCAATTGACGATGCTGTAGCAAATCTAGTCTGCGCTCAACTTCTTTTTTTGGAGAGTGAAGATACTGAGCACGATATTCATATATACATAAATTCCCCTGGGGGAGATATCACAGCGCTTTTTGCAATCTATGACACCATAAAATATATTAAGCCTGATATCTCGACTTTTTGTTTTGGACAAGCAGCGTCTGCTGCTGCAGTTCTTTTGGCAGCTGGGAAAAAGGGGAAACGCTTTGCACTTCCGCATGCAAGAATTCTGCTTCACCAACCTTATGGTGGTGCCTCTGGTCAGGCAACGGATATTGAAATACAAGCAAAAGAGATTTTGCGAATGAGAGATCTTCTTAACAATATGCTGTCAGACGATACAGGACAGACGGTAGAAAAAATAGCTAAAGATACGGACAGGGATTTTGTTATGGAAGCTCACGAGGCACTAGCCTATGGAATAATTGATGAAATCTTGACCTCTCGAGATTCGCAACCTGCTGACAGCATAGAAAACCTTGGATAAGGAGATTAGATGGCAAAGTTTGGTGACACAACAGAACTTGTTAAATGTAGTTTCTGCAACAAATCACAAAAGCAAGTAAGAAAGCTAATAGCTGGTCCAGGTGTTTACATCTGTGATGAATGTATAGATTTATGTAACGACATCATTACCGAAGAGTTTACCGAACAGCCAGAAGTCCAGTTTGAAGAGCTCCCAAAACCAAAAGAAATTTTTACTTTTCTAAATGATTATGTTATTGGGCAAGAGAGTGCGAAGAAAATCTTATCTGTGGCAGTGTACAACCATTACAAGAGAGTCCAAAATGGGTCATTTAAGGATGGGGAAGTAGAACTTTCAAAATCTAACATTCTTCTTTTAGGTCCGACTGGATGCGGGAAAACATTACTTGCTCAAACTCTAGCTCGAATGCTAAATGTACCGTTCGCCATTGCCGATGCTACAGCACTAACCGAGGCTGGATACGTAGGCGAAGATGTTGAAAATATTTTATTGAAACTGATTCAAGCTGCAGATTTTGATGTTAAAAAAGCAGAAACGGGTATTGTTTATGTTGATGAGATCGATAAGGTTGCAAGAAAAGCTGAAAACCCATCAATTACAAGAGATGTTTCAGGTGAAGGGGTTCAGCAAGCACTTTTAAAAATTTTAGAGGGGACTATTGCATCAGTTCCTCCTCAAGGTGGGAGAAAACATCCTCATCAAGAGTTTATTCAGATAGACACGTCGAACATACTTTTCATTTGTGGTGGAGCGTTTGCAGGACTCGACAAGATCATTGAAAGCCGTATTGGGGGCGGTGGAATTGGATTTAGAGCAGACATGAAGAAATCAGGGTTAAGTGACGAAGGTGACTTATTGAAACAAGTACTTCCGGGAGACTTACTCAAATTTGGCCTTATACCTGAGTTTGTTGGAAGGTTGCCTGTAGTTGGAGCTATTTCTAATCTTGACAAAGAGGCGCTTATCAGAATTCTAAAAGAGCCAAAGAATGCTCTTATAAAGCAGTACAAAAAAGTCTTTCAAATGGATAACGTTGAACTTGAAATTACAGATGGTGCGCTTGATGCAATTGCAGATCAAGCGATGTTACGGCGCACAGGGGCAAGAGGACTTAGGGCAATATTAGAAGAAGTTTTACTTGAGGTAATGTATGAAATTCCAAGTAGAACTGATGTTGTCAAGTGCATACTTGATGAAAAAGTTGTTCTTGAGAGAGTCAATCCTACCTTAGTTCGAAAGGGACAACACAAGGCAGAGAGACCGAAGCGACAAGCTTCATAAGCTTACAATTCAATGGTCGCTGAATATTTCAGTTGTTTGGAAGAGGCTGTCAAGTGGCTCGATTCTAATGTAGATTTAGAAAAAAAAGGGTTTGCATTAAAGCGAACACCTACCCTTGGAAGGATCCAAAAATTTCTTGATGCGCTTTCAAATCCTGAAAAATCGGCGCCTGTAATTCACGTTACTGGCACTAATGGGAAAGGTTCAACGGTTAGGGTATTATCAGCCTTATTGATCAACCTTGGATTTCGAGTAGGAACATTTACAAGTCCAGATCTCGGTAACGTTACTGAACGTATAGCTTTAAACCTTGCCAATATTCCAGATTCAGATTTTGCCGATACTCTGAGTGAAATAAGGCTCTTACAAAGCTTCATTGGTATAAAACTCAGTAGATTTGAGTTGTTGACAGCTCTAGCCTTTATGTATTTTGCAAATGAGGGAACAAATGTAAATGTTATTGAAGTCGGCTTGGGAGGGACTTGGGATGCAACGAATGTTGTAGAACCTGAAGTTGCGATAATTACAAATGTTGGTCTTGATCATACAGAAATTTTAGGGCCCACAAAGGTTCACATTGCAAACGATAAAAGTGGAATCTTCAAAAAAGGCTGTACGGCATTAATTGGGGATGAAGATCCGGAAATTGTTGCTTTGCTAGAAGAGCGTGCAAATGACATCGGTGCAAGTGAAGTCCTAGTTCGAGACAGGGATTTTGGGATAGTTAGTGACCTGTTAGCTGTGGGAGGTCATTACTTGGAGCTATTTACCAAATATGGATCTGTCAGGGAAATGTTTGTTCCGCTTAGAGGACATTATCAGTCACTAAATGTCTCTATGGCAGTTGCCGCGTGTGAGACCTTTCTTGGATCTACTATTGATGAAGGTATCTTAAGGGAAACTGTCGAGAACGTTACAATCCCCGGTCGATTAGACGTAGTTGGGAGGAATCCATTAGTTGTTTTAGATGGAGCCCATAATGTTGATGGAGCGTTAAGTCTAGGGTTTGCTCTAAGAGAAGATTTTAGTGAGCCAAAGACAGTTCACCTTGTAGTCGGAATGCTCAGGGGCCGAGATCCAGTTGACATTTTAAAGGCGTTAAATCTTGATGGAAGAGTAAGATCGGTTCATGTTGCAAAACCAGTTTCAACTCGTGCAATGGATACCAATATTTTGATATCTGCTGTCCGTGAAGTATTTGACTTAGAGCCGAAAGTTTACAGTTTTCCAGTTGAAGCATTTAAAGGAGCGTTTAGTTTGTCAAATGCACAAGACATGATTTTAGTGACAGGATCTTTATATGTGGTTGGGGATGTCCTAAAATCGACTAAAGTTGTATAATTGATATGGAAAACACTTTAGTAATCGTAAAACCAGATGGAGTTGAAAGAGGACTTCTCGGAGAAATTTTAAGTAGATTTGAACGACGCGGTTTGAAAATCGTCGAAGGTCGGCTAGGCGTTATCGACAAAGAAACTGCTCAGGCTCATTACCAGGAGCACGTAGGGAAAGATTTCTTTGACGACTTGGTTAGTTTTATTACGCGTTCGCCTTCATTTGTTTGCATTGTGCAAGGCCCAGAAGGAACGTTCAAAATTGTTCGTGACATGATGGGCACGACCAATCCAAAATCTGCACCCTCAGGCACTATTAGGGGTGATTTTGGTACCGATATTTCTGAGAATTTAATTCATGGATCTGATTCACTTGAATCTGCGAGTAGAGAGATTGGCATTTTTTTCCCAAAATAGAGAGCTAAATCAGTGCTTAGGGACTTGAAGTGGTTCTTTTAAGTGAAGAAGCAGGTCACTTATTGCAAATTGCACAATGTAGCTTGCTTTTTACGCTAAAATAGTTAAAAGTGTCTGAAAAGGTCAGTAATGTAGCTCCGACTCCGGAGGTTTAAAATGCGTGAATCGTTTAGTTGGTTACGCGGTCGTGACATGGCCGTAGATTTAGGAACAGCAAATACCCTTGTATATGTACGAGGTAGAGGGATAATTCTTAATGAACCTTCAGTGGTTGCAATTAATGTAAAAGACGGTAAGCCTCTTGCGGTAGGTGCTGAAGCAAAGCGAATGATAGGAAGGACTCCTAGCAATATTCAAGCCATCAGACCCCTTAAAGATGGTGTTATCGCAGACTTTGAGGTGTGCGAGAGAATGCTTAGGTACTTTATTGGCAAAGTTCACAACAGAAGATGGGCGAAGCCACAAATGGTTATATGTGTACCGTCGGGGTGTACTGGCGTAGAACAAAGAGCAGTACTCGAAGCGGCGGAATATGCTGGAGCAAGAAAAGCCTATATTATTGAAGAGCCTATGGCTGCAGCAATTGGTGCTGGGCTTCCAGTTCATGAACCAACTGGGAATATGGTTGTTGACATTGGTGGTGGTACTACAGAGGTTGCTGTTATTTCTCTTGGTGGCATAGTTGTTAGTCAATCAATCCGCGTTGGTGGTGACGAATTAGATGAAGCTATAATTTCTTTTATTAAAAAAGAGTACTCACTAGCTTTAGGAGAGAGGACGTCAGAGGAGATAAAGATTGCTCTAGGGTCAGCATGTGCTCTGGAAGAAGAACTTCATGCAGAAATTAGAGGGCGAGACTTAGTTACTGGACTTCCAAAAACTGTTGTTACAACAACTCAAGAAGTCAGAAGGGCCATTGAAGAACCCGTTGCCGCAATAGTTGATGCGGTTAAAGATACTTTAGATAAGACGCCCCCGGAGTTGGCTGCAGACATCATGGAACAGGGAATTGTGTTAACTGGTGGCGGTGCGCTGTTGCATGGACTTGATATCAGACTTCAGGCGGAAACAGGGATGCCTATCATCGTGGCTAACGATCCTTTGAAATGCGTTGCAATTGGAAGCGGACACTGTCTTGAAGAGTTTCCTGCACTTCAGCAGGTATTGCACTCTTCTTCTCCAAGATAAGAACACTTGGCTGAATCGCGTCGTCCAAGAGGCGGGAGGCGAAGATCCGGTAAAAGGTCTACTTTTCTCCTTTTACTGTTAACCTCTATTACCGTTATTACTTTAGCCTACAGAGGTCCCGCACAACATTTTGTCGCAAGTATTCAACGCGAAGCAATAACAGTTACTTCACCGTTGCAATCTGGGGCAGAAGGGTTTTTTAATCCAATTGGTAATGTTATTTCAGGTTCAATTCACTACGGAGATTTGGAAAATCAGAACTCCGAACTAAAAGCAGAAATAAATAATTTAAAAGCTCAGTCAGAGGCTCAAAAAAATGATGAATTAAGGTTAAAAGAAATTACTTCTCTTTTAAACCTCCCATATGCAAAAAACCTTAAAAGTGTGGTGGCTGACGTCATAGATGTCAATCCGTCGAACTACGAACTCACCGTAGAATTGGATAAGGGAGTCAGTTCTGGTGTTGAAGTGGGAATGAGTGTTGTTACCGATAAAGGTCTCGTAGGCCAAGTTGTTCAAGTTACTTCAAATTCATCCACTGTCCTTTTGATCGAAGATCCAAGGAGCAATGTCGCCGTTGAGGTAAATACTTCTAAGGCTGTAAATGTTGTTATGGCAGACGCTACGGGAACAGGTGACAGTAAACCGCTCTCGTTGTCTTTTGTGCCTCCAGACACCAAACTAAGCAGAGGTGACTTGGTAACTACCAGTTCTTTAAACGGAAGCATATTTCCACCTTCAATTCCTGTGGGTATCGTGACGAATAATTTTGACAATTCATCTTCTCTTCAAGAAAATGTTGACGTTGCACCCTTTTCAAATCCTGACAATGTCAATTACATGGCCGTTTTGCTTTGGCTGCCGACACCTTGATGATGAACTCAAATATTGTCAAATCAGTAGTTTTAATTTTCGTGACGGCGATACTTCAGATATCAGTTATAGATAGATTTTCAGTGTCCCATGTTCACGGAGATATTTTCCCACTCGTTGTCATAGTGGCCTCCCTTATAAAAGGACCCGAAATTGGAGCAACGGTTGGGCTTTTTACGGGTTTAGTCGAAGATCTTTTTTTGCCAACTCCGTATGGGCTAAGTTCACTAGTTTATGTGCTTCTTGGGTATTTGATTGGGATGATAACGATTGAGAATCGTGGAAAATTTTATGTGATAATCGTCGTAGCGTTTGGGTCAGCTTTTTCGCAGGTTTTATGGGCGTTACTTGCAATACTGTTGCAACAACCCAACATATTTAATTCTCATATTGCATCGATAGTTATGGTAGTAACAGTGATTAACATTTTAGTTTCGTTGCTTTATTTGCGGTTTGCTTCTTATGTACTGACAGGTTCTCAAAAAGGTTGGAAAACTATCTCGACCGTGGTACGCGATGCCGAACCTTTAGTTTGACGTTGTAAGGTGATATAGATGCCAAAGAGAAGGTATTTCAGGAAAAAAAGGAAACTTAAATCACAAAGCAGGGAGAAGAAGAAGTTCCAATTTCATCTTGGACTCCGTGTTTCAATTGTTGGTTTTATACTCGTTGGATTGTTTGCAGCAATGCTTACAAGACTTTGGTTTCTGCAGATTTTAAATGCTCCACAGTATGAGCAGGCAGTTAGCGCAAATTCAATCAGGGTATTATCGATCCCACCAATAAGAGGTTTAATTTACGACAGATCTGGCCATCTTTTGGTTGGGAATAAGGTAATTGAGACTGTTACTTTGGATCGCCAAGAAATTTTACTGGATCCACAAATTGTAGCTAAAGTGGCTGCAGTTTTAAATGAGACATCGGCTCAAATAGATCTGGCACTTAAAAATCCGAACTATAGCCCATTTAAACCAGTGCCTATTGCAACTAATGTGCCACTTTCAACTGTTCTAATATTAAAGGAACAATCAAGTCAATTTCCAGGTGTTTCTGTTTCATATGCGACCCAGAGATACTACCCCTACGGTTCACTTGATGCACAACTCCTGGGTCACGTTGGTGATATAAGTGCAACGGAATTAAAGTATCCTCAGTTTAACGGTTATTCTCCAGGATCAGTAGTTGGCCAAGATGGAGTTGAATCAACATTTGAAAAATGGTTGCAGGGAAAGCCAGGCTCCATTACTTACTTGGTGAATTCAAGGAATATCGAAGTGAAAGTGTTAAAAGTTGTTCCTGCAACTCCGGGTGACAATGTGATTCTTCCAATAGATGTCGGTTTGCAGCAAACGCTGGATTCGGCCTTAAGTAATCAAATCGCTAATCTTCATAACTCAGTAGATCCAACCACCAAGATCCGTCCACCTGCCCCAAGCGGAGCTGCGGTAGTGATGGATGTAACTAATGGCCAAGTAATAGCAATGTCATCTTTCCCAACATACAATCCAACTTTGTGGGTTGGAGGGATCAGTCAAGCAAACTACCAAACTATTACTTCACCAGCTAACAGTATCCCAGCTTTAAATCGTGTTATTGCTGGGCTCTACACTCCAGGTTCTACATTTAAAATCGCAACCGCAACTGCAGCATTAAATAGTGGACTTATAAATGCAAACACTCTTATTAATGACCCTGGGTACTTTCAAATTCCTCCACCTTGTTATGGTAAATGCCAATTCCACAACGCAGGATATGAATCTTTAGGAGAGATCTCTGTAGCAAAGGCTATTGGTGCATCTGACGACGTTTTCTTTTATACCCTTGGGTACAGATTTTGGACACGACGCGCAACGTACGGCGATATGCCGATCCAGAATGTTGCCGCTCAATACGGTTTAGGGCAAATGACAGGGATAAACCTTCCAGGGGAGGTCTCAGGATATGTCGATTCGCCGGCAGTTCGACAGAAACTTCATGCGTTAGATCCGAAAGCTTACCCGAATTCAAGTTGGTATACAGGCGACAATCTAGAGATGGCATTTGGTCAAGGTGGGACTACCATTACCCCTATCCAACTAGCTGACGCGTACGCTACATTTGCAAACGGCGGGACTCGGTATCAGCCTCAAGTGGGCGCAATGATTGAGAGCCCTAATGGGAAAGTTGTACAAACAATTGGGCCTAAGGTGATGGCAACCGTTAGCTTGCCTCCGTCCACTCGAAATCCAATGCTACAAGGTTTTGAATCCGCAGTTGATGCTCCATATGGAACAGTTGGTGCCACAAATGTTTTTAGTGGATTTCCGCTAAACACTTATCCAATTGCAGGTAAAACTGGAACTGCTTCTACTAACCATGTAGAACCGAATGCCCTTTTCGTAGCTTTTGGCCCTGCTAATGCTCCGAAGTATGTTGTAGCAGTTGCTATTGATCAAGGTGGTTACGGTGCACAAGCATCAGCGCCTATTGCGCGGAAAGTTTTTGACTATCTATTGAGCAATCAAATTCCAAATCCTTCTTTGCCAAAAGGTACTTGATGGTAGGTTTTAGTTAATCGAGATACGGTTGGTGCCTTTCGAATACCTAGTTCGAAATTTATAGGAATTTGAACTGAGAATGAATAAGTGAAAGGCTCAAAGTACGATGTGGTTATAAAGTCCCCGAGCATGTCGAGTATCATCCTACTTTAGTTAAATGCATATTGAGGTGTTTGGATCAATGCCCCAATGATCTTTCCAGCATTAAGGTCAATACCAGCAGCTACTACTGCTTTAGTAGGCACTTTGCAGGTTTTTAGGATCATGTTTTGGCTTTGACAATTTGTAGATTGTATATGTGAATCTAGATTCCTTGTTTTTGATATGGAAGCCGAAAAACCATTAAATAGTTGATTACCAGCACTTATTCACCAAGCCAAAGTATGACAATTTCATGATTTGAGGAAAAATTGGTGAAGTTCACCAGACGTACCTAATTTTTACTAGGCTTAATTACGTAGTATTTTACCGGAGGACATTCGTGACAACATTTAGATCTGCCAAAAATAGGGAAACCTGGGTTGGTGGCATCTCTGTCTTTTTCAATGCCCTCTCCATGCTTCTTGGTTCGATCCAAGTAGAAAATTTACGGCAGTTTGATGGTGACGTGTCTTTAGATGAAGGCAAAAAGTCACCTATGGTTTGGGCACAGGGTATGGGTGGAATGTGCCATAGGAAGGAATCGATTAGATGTCGAAGTCGACAGAAAATATCGACAAGGTTGCGCAAAATAGACAAGATAGTGCGCCAGAGTTGGATTTCAACTCACAGTCGGAATCAGAAATTAATAGTGGAAAATCTCAAGATAGGATTGGCCCGAACTTAAAAAGTACTGGCGTTAGTGATGCAAACACTAAAAGTCCTCGTAATAAAGGTACAGGCAACAAGGGCGGTGGTGGTGACGGTAGTTATAGTGAATCTTCTGAGAGTGGTTCTAAGGCAAGGCCAAGAAGGCGCTCTCCTCGGCTACAGAAGCAAGATGTAGATGTCCCAGAATCTTTAGTTGAGAGTGCTGAAGTAGCTAAAGTTATAGGAGAACCTAAACCAAAGATTGGAGACTCGAGACCAGCATCAAGACCAAAGATTGGAGACTCTAGGCCTGCGACGCCGACTGTGATAAGTCAAACTCCGGTTGGTGATGAAAGCTACCAAACGAAAAGTAATGATTCTAATGCTTCACCCTCTAGAGGGAGAAGGCGAAGATCTAAGCCAGTGAAGGCATTGATTAGCTCTGAGGTGGAGGAAACTTCTACTGAATCCCAGAAAACCCAAGGAAGGTATGCAGTATATGTCCATGTCACAAAAGGCATGACTCAGCTTGCAGTAGTTGAAGGCAGGACACTTATTGAACACTATGTAGCGCGACCTCAAGATGATGTTAATCAAATAGATGGCAATATTTATATTGGGAAGGTAAAAAATGTTTTGCCAGGTATGGAGGCTGCTTTTGTCGATATAGGGACACCAAAAAATGCAGTTCTCTATAAGGGTGATGTTCGTGATGATAGAGAAGATGTAGATTCAGTCGAACTGTCATCGAGCTCTCCAAGGATCGAAGAGGTTCTCAAAGCTGATCAAATAATTCTATGTCAGGTGGTTAAAAATCCAATAGGGGTTAAGGGTGCGAGATTGACGCAGGACGTTTCTCTAGCTGGAAGATTTTCAGTTTTAGTCCCAGGTGGAAATTCTGTTGGCTTGTCAAAAAGACTGAATGATCAGCAAAGACGGCGAATTCGTAAATTTATGGATAAGTGTAGACCTGATGGATTTGGCATAATCGTCAGAACAGCCGCAGCTAATGCTGCTCAAGACGATCTAGAAAGAGATATTACTCAGCTAATCGATTCTTGGAAAAGGGTCGAAGAGCTTGCAAAGAAAACTAAAGAGCCGAAACTTTTGCACCGGGAGCCGCAGCTCGTACTTAGAGTTCTACGTGAAGAGCTAAATCCTGACTTCAGAAGTGTAACTATCGATGATAAAAAACTTTTTGAAGAGGTAAAATCTTACGTTGGGAGTTTTAACCCAGAGCTTGCCGATAGGGTAACGTATTTCGACACAAAAACTAACTCTCTTCCGCTTTTCGATCAATTTCATATTCATGAACAACTTCACAAAGCTCTTGATCGCCAAGTTTGGCTCCCATCTGGTGGTTCACTGATTATTGAACATACTGAAGCTCTAACTGTGATAGATGTTAATACTTCAAAGAATGTTGGGTCTTCAAATCTGGAAGAAACTGTATATCAAAACAATCTTGAAGCTGCTGAAGAAGTTGCCCGCCAATTAAAGCTCAGGGACATTGGAGGAATTATTGTAATCGACTTTATCGATATGGCAATAAAACAGAATAGAACTAATGTCATTTCTGCCTTTAGAACAGCACTTTCCAGGGATAAGACGAGAACTCAGGCGTTTGATATATCTGAGCTCGGTCTTGTTGAAATGACCAGGAAGAGAGTTTCAGAAGGGCTTGTAGACTCCTTGTCGCATGCGTGTCCAACTTGCAACGGTCGTGGTATTTTAATCGACGACTCTCTGACGTAACATTTTTAAAATGTGGGCCTTGAAATTTGATAGAGTGTAAGAGCTATGTATGCAGTAATTAACTCGGGTGGCAAGCAGCTCAGTATTAAAGAAGGTGACATTATAAATGTCGAATTGGTTGACGGTGAAGTCGGAAGTGAAATTATACTTCCAGCTTTGGCGATAATCAATGATGGCAAAGTGTCGGCAAATAAGAGCTCTGTAGAAGGATCTACCGTAAAAGGCCACGTAGTTGGCACTACAAAAGGCCCTAAAGTAATTGGTTTTAAGTATAAGTCAAAATCGAATCAGCGAAAAAGGTGGGGTCATCGCCAGAAGTATACCTCTGTGAAAATAACAGAGATCTCAACCGGAAAGGAATAACTTAAGTGTCTAAAACTAAAGGTGGTGGTTCTACTAGGAACGGGAGGGATTCAAATTCAAAGAGGCTTGGTGTCAAAGTATTTGATGGAATGACTATTAATGCTGGTGGGATCATTGTTCGACAGAGAGGGACTAGATTTTATCCCGGAATAAATGTTGGACGAGGTGGAGACGATACGTTGTTCGCGACTAAGTCTGGGAAGGTCAAGTTCGGCGAACGAAGAGGGCGTCGCTTAGTCGACGTGCTTGAATAGAACACGACATAAAGTTTTCTAAAAAACACAGTAAGGGCAGTCATTAATGTCTGCTTTTATTGATGAAGCGCAACTCCACGCTAAAGGAGGTGACGGTGGGGCTGGTGCAGTAGTGTTCCTAAGAGAAGCTCACGTTGCAAGAGGTGGTCCAGATGGTGGTGATGGTGGCCATGGAGGCAGCGTTTTACTTGTAGCCACGTCTAAAGTTTCATCATTATTAGGCTTTAAGGATCATCCCCATAGACGGGCTGAAAACGGTGGGCATGGTGGTTCAAAGCGTAAACATGGCAGGAATGGCGAAGACACCTACGTTCAGGTTCCGATTGGAACAGTAATAAAGTCATTAGATGGAGATGTCGTATGTGAACTCAACAAGGAAGGTGAGGTTTTTGTAGGAGCAAGCGGAGGACGAGGAGGTCATGGAAATGCACGTTTTCTGACAAATAGACGTCGAGCTCCTCATTTTGCTGAGCAAGGGGAGGTAGGGGATGAGATTTGGTATAACTTAGAACTTAAACTTATGGCTGATGCAGCAATCGTGGGATTTCCAAACGTTGGCAAGTCGACTTTGATATCTACAATCTCAAATGCAAAGCCTCTTGTGGCTGATTATCCATTTACGACGCTTCGACCGCATTTAGGGGTAGTGAGAGTTGATGACGAGTTAAGTGACTTTGTAGTTGCAGATATTCCAGGTCTGATTGAGGGAGCAAGTGAGGGGAAAGGTATAGGTCACGCATTTTTGCGTCATATTGAACGAGCTCGTGTTCTAATTATACTTATTGATTTAAGTGAGACGGCTCCTAAATCGCCAGAAGATCAGCATGAAATTCTTCTTAAAGAGCTTGAGCAACACAACGAAGAGCTTTTGCTAAGACCAAGACTTATAGTTGGGTCAAAGAGTGATAGCGATACCGTTGAGCACAATCTCCATCTTGATATTGCTATTTCATCTATCATAAATAGCAATATTTTAGAACTTAAGTACCTCATTGCAAATAAAATAAAGGAGTCTCATACCGAAAGTATCAATCTATCAAGAGTCATATACAAGCCAAAACCTGTGGGAATAAGTATTGAGAAAATTGCAGATCACACATTTCGTGTTACGGGAAGAGAGGCAATGAGAGCCGTAAACCTTTCAAGTGTTTATGACCCGGATGCGGTAGCGGTAATCGATGAGAGGCTCAAAAATCTAAGAATTGACAAGATTCTAAGATCAAAAGGGGCTGTTGAGGGTGACACAGTTGAAATTGGTGACTTTAGTTTTGAATGGTTCCCAAATTAGGAATTCGTAACAAACAGTAAGTGTAACTTTTGCTCTGTCCTTCCAGATTGTGAATCTAGATTGCAAAAAGGTAATAGGCTTTATTATTACTGTGCTAGTAGTAGTTAAGATTGGAACCTCAAGCGTAACTGACAATGGGGAGATTGACGTTAAGTCAATTAGGAATCTGTGTGACCAGGTTACAACTGTTAAGAGTGAAGGTCACGATGTTGTAATAGTGACATCTGGGGCTGTAACTGCTGGGATCCAAGCGTTGGGTTTCAACCGTAAAGAGATTTCCGATATCGACATACTGCAGGCTGCTAGTGCTATAGGGCAAAGTAAGCTCATGGCAGTTTACGATGAAGGTTTTAAAGAAAATGGCCTTTTAGCTGGTCAGGTGTTACTCGCTCCACTTGACTTTATTAACAGAAATCAGTACCTAAAAGCTCGGGATACTTTTGAAAAACTGCTCGAATTAGGCGTAATTCCGGTGGTAAATGAAAACGATGCTATTGCAGATGAAGAGCTGAGGTTCGGAGATAATGACCGATTAAGTGCATTAGTCGCTCACCTTTTAAATGCAGATGTACTTTTGATGCTTACGGACCAAGAAGGAGTATTTACGGCTGACCCTCGTCTAGTTCCTCATGCGAAACTTATCGAAGAGGTCGAGTACTTAGACTTAGAGACTTTGGAAATAGGGGGTGGACCAGGGACTGATGGAGGCTCGGGAGGCATGGCATCAAAGCTACAAGCAGCAAAGATCGCTACCTGGTCTGGTGTTAAGGTCATTATTGCTGCTTCTGAAAGAAACAATGTCGTAGTTGATGTTGTTGTAAACAATCTTTCTGTAGGGACATCAATAGCACCTCTTGAACGGCGTCTTAGCGCAAGAAAGCTTTGGATTGCCTTTGCTTCCATGTCAAAAGGAAAAATAGTTATCGATGAAGGAGCACGAGCCGCAATTGCAGAGAGGGGTAAGTCGCTTCTCCCTGCTGGAATCACCGTAGTTATAGGAAAGTTTTCATCGGGTGACGCTATTGATATTCTTGGGCCAAGTAACGACAAAGTTGCTAAGGGTATTATTGGCATGGATTCAAGTGAGGTTCTAAGATGGAAGGGAATGAGGACACAAGACTTGCCAGAGGGAGTGAAACATGAAGTTGTTCACAGGGACGATATGGTGATTATGTGAGCCTGGATAAATTTGACTTAACCGATTTACATCTTCCTAAAGGACCAATAATAACTGAAAGTCAAGATGGGGTTAGCAGAAAAGTCTTAGTTAGTCTTCACCGAGCTGGCGTTGTTAGAAAGCTGGGACCAGGGTTATACTCACAAGATCTAGTAACTCCTGCTCAGGAGTTGATTAGGAAGAAGTTCTGGAGAATAGTCGCATACTACTTTGACGAGGCAATAGTATCTGATAGATCTGCGCTCTACGAAGGTCTGCCAATTGATGGCGTTGTGACGGTTGTGAGTAACACTCGGTTATCGCCAGTTGTTCTTCCGGGTTTGAAAGTTCTGCCGCGAAAAGGAAGTTCCGCATTTTTTGATGATATCCCGTGGCTTCATGGGCTGACATTTGCCTCTGTGCCTAGAACTATCGTTGAGAATTTGATGCTTTGGAATCGGGACAAAAATAGGAAGCGGAGTGCTTCGCCAGATGAACTCTATGATTGGCTTGGAAAGAAAATCAATTTTGCCAACTCGATGGAAATTAGTACATTTAAGTCACGTTCGATCGAAATAGCTTCTTTTATGGAAGTATCTTCAAGCAATATCGAAGAGTTTTTGGATGGCGTGAATTCAAAACTGATGAGAAAATCTACCAAGCTTGGCCTCGGTGATTTAAAATTAATTGATCCCTATGAAAAACTTTAGACATTTAGTCTTGTGTAGAAGTCATAAAATTTATCACTAAATAGATCGTAATTAGAATTTTAGTTGGAATAGTCTGTCCTATAAATACTAGGCTTAATCATATGGGATATGAACAGGTTAGAGACGCAGCGCAAAAGGCAAAGGTATCGGCTCGAGAAATTGCAACAGCTTCTACGCTGGTTAAGAACGAGATTCTTAAAATAAGTGCTGAAAACCTTTTAACATTTGAATCAAAACTATTAGAAGCTAATAGTAGAGATGTAGACGAAGCTAAAAGTTCAGAAATTTCACCAACTGTAGTTGATCGGCTTCGTCTTGATGAAAAGCGGATTTCGCAGATGGCAGAAGCCGTCCTAAGTGTTGCTGATCTACAGGATCCAGTTGGAGAGATTGTAGAAGGGCATGTGAGGCCAAATGGTCTGAAAGTCACAAAAGTCAGGGTTCCACTTGGAGTAATAGGAATTGTCTATGAAAATAGACCAAATGTAACGTCAGACGCAGCGGCACTTACTTTAAAAAGTGGGAACGCGGTTATCTTAAGGGGGTCAACTTCAGCCCGGAACTCTAACGAAGTCATCGCAGATGCTTTTCGGCAGGCACTGAATAAATTGGGCTTAAACCAAAATATAGTGACATTATTAAAAGACAGTGATCACCAGTCAGTTGTTGATCTCGTCTCTTTAAAAGGGATAGTTGACTGTGTTATTCCGCGAGGTGGCAAGGGACTTCTTGAATCAGTTCTTAGCAATGCTAAAGTTCCTGTAGTCGTAGACGGAGATGGGAACTGCCATGTTTATGTTGACAAGGAGGCGGACATTACAATGGCACAGAAAATAGTGATTAATGCAAAAATGCAGCGCCCTTCGGTTTGTAATGCTATGGAAACCCTGTTAATTCACCGTGACGTAAAAGAACTGTTTTTGAGGAAAGTAGCTAGTGAGTTTGAATCCATTGAAATTTATGGCGATAGTGAAACACAAGAAATTATAAAGTGTGCGAGAGAAGCTACTGAAGAGGACTTTGCTACTGAATTTTTAGACCTTAAACTTGCCGTTAAGGTTGTTGGTTCAATTGAGGAAGCAATTGAGCACGTCAGAAAGTACAGTTCAGGTCATAGTGAAGCAATTGTAACTAACGATTATGAATCTGCAAATAAATGGGTAAGTGAGGTTGATGCAGCGGCAGTGTTAGTAAACTGTTCAACAAGGTTTGTTGACGGTGGTGAACTTGGCCTTGGAGCTGAAATTGGAATTTCTACCCAGAAGCTTCACGCAAGGGGTCCAATGGGGCTAAGAGATCTTACTAGTGTCAAATATGTAGTTTATGGAGATGGTCAGGTACGTAATTAATGAATGAAATGGAATTTAGCTTCACATCTATCGAAGATGTCAGCGTGAAGTTGGAAAGTGTCTCTTACTTAAGCAGTTCCCAGATATCAACAGCAGTGTTTCTTTCTGAACAGCTAAAAAAACCGGTACTGATAGAAGGGCCAGCTGGGACTGGAAAGACTGAGTTAGCAAAGTCAGTTGCTCTGGCTACTGGGAGGAGACTAATTAGGCTCCAATGCTATGAAGGTCTCGATGAGGCAAAGGCACTTTATGAGTGGGACTACCGCAAACAGCTTTTAAGAATCCAGATGGAAAAAGTTGGAAATGAGATGTCATGGAAAGAGCTTGAAGAGAATATATTCGGGGAGGAGTTTTTGCTTACCCGCCCTCTGCTAGAGGCGATTCGATCTCGGGAACCAGTTGTGCTGCTAATTGATGAAGTTGATAGAGTTGAGATTGAAACTGAAGCATTGCTTTTAGAAATCTTGTCCGACTATCAGGTGTCTGTTCCAGAACTCGGAACTATCCAAGCTATGAATATTCCGCTTGTATTCCTTACGTCAAATAATACAAGAGAACTTTCCGAGGCGCTTAAAAGACGATGTTTGTTTTTGCATATTGACTATCCAGATATTGATAGAGAACGCAAGATTGTTGAAAAAAGAGTTCCTGGAATTAAAGATGAACTTATTGATCAGATAGTTAGACTAGTTCGAAGCATACGAGAGCTTGACCTTAAGAAGCGACCATCCGTTTCAGAAACTTTGGACTGGGCTAGAACCTTACTAATTCTCGGGATTGAGATAGTGGATAAAGATTCAGCAGTTGATACGCTTCCAATACTTCTAAAGTATCAATCTGATATTGACAAAGCTTCAAAAGAGCTATTGAAGGAACTCTGATTTGGATCTGTTGACAGATTTCATCGGTGAACTGAGAAAAGCTGGAATCTCAGTTTCACTAACGGAAAGCCTTGATGCACATAATGCGCTAGTAGCGCAAGGTATTTCGGATCGAGAGTATTTTAGGGAATCGCTTGCAACTACGCTTGTTAAGAATTCATCTCACAGGGTGGCTTTTGACACAGCATTTGATGTGTATTTTGGGCTGAGATCCGTTGATGGCATGAACGACGAACAAAATGAAGGCAGTAAAGGTGTTGAAGGAGCAAGAGGGGTAAAATCGCAAGGCAAAGGGAAAGGCGGAGGGGGAGGAGGAGAAGGGGTCGACCCTGAGGAGTTAGCAGAAATGCTTTTTAACTCACTTTTAACTAATGATAACCTGATGATGCGCAATGTGGCGGGATTAGCGGTGACGCTGTACGCTGGCATGGAACCTGGTAGGCCAGTTGGTGGAACGTACTATCTCTATAGGACCCTTAGAAATCTTGGCCTCGAATCACTCCAAATTCGTCTTAAGGAGAAGCTGAAAGACAATGATGAAACTCCTTTTAACGATCGTTTGGCAAATGATGAGGCAAAAGTTAGACTTGAAAAATTTAAAAATGTGATTGAAGAGGAGATAAGAAGACGCCTTATTGAGGACAGAGGCACTGTTGCAATGGCTAGAACGTTGAGAAAACCTCTTCCTGAAGATATCGATGTAATGCATGCGTCGAGAGAGGAAATGGTTCTTCTAAAACTTGCGATTAGACCTTTAGCGAGAAAGTTAGCTTCGCGATTAGCAGAAAAGCGGAGACACAAGAAAAAAGGAACTCTAGATTTTAGAAAGACTATTAGAGAGTCGTTAGCACTAGGAGGAGTTCCAGCTGAGCCGAGGTTTAAAAAGCCTCGTCAAGCAAAACCAGACATTGTAGTCTTAGCTGATATTTCAGGTTCAGTTGCCAGTTTTGCAAGATTTACGCTTCAACTGGTTCATGCCTTAGCTGGGCAGTTTTCAAAAGTGAGGAGTTTTGTTTTCATTGATGGGATAGATGAGGTTACTGAGTATTTTGAAAAGGCGAGCGATGTTACAGAAGCTCTTTACAAGATAAATACTGAGGCAAAAGTGATGTGGTTAGATGGACACTCAGATTACGGACATGCTTTTATGGAATTTTATAATAGGTGGCCAGGAGCGGTTAATTCGAGAACGAGTTTGCTCATCCTGGGGGACGCAAGGAATAATTATCACGCTAGCCAGGACTGGGTTTTGGAGGCTTTGAAGAAAAAAGCAAAGCACGTATTTTGGCTTAATCCAGAACCAACTTCGTACTGGTCAAGTGGTGATTCAATAATTGATGAGTACGCAAAGCACGTAGATGGGGTTTTTGAAGTGCGCACGCTCAGGCAACTCGAAACTTTTGTTAGTAGGTTGGATTGAAAAGCACCAGATTAATTCTGATTAGACACGGTGAAAGTCAGTGTAATTTAGATGGTTTAATCGGAGGGGAGAAGAGTTGTACTGGCCTCTCAACTGAGGGGTTTCGCCAAGTTAAACTTCTTGCTAAAAGGTTTGAAGCAAGTGGAGAGTTAGTTGGAGCTACCGCACTGTATGCGAGTACTTTACTTAGAGCTATTCAAACTGCTGAAGGTATTGCATCCCAGATAGAAGGAGTAGATATAGTAGTTCGAAGGGATCTCTCTGAATTAATGCCAGGTGACGCAGATGGTCTAAAGTGGATGGAGTTTTTTGAAAAGTATGGAGAAACTAACTTTAGAGATAATCCGTTTAGAGAAGTTGCTCCAAACGGGGAAAGCTGGGCGAGTTTCATTGAAAGAGCTGCAAATGCATTGATGGAGATCGTGAGCAGTAATTATGGAGAAAGAGTCGTCGTTGCATGTCATGGCGGAGTAATTCAAGCTTCGATGGTGACATTTTTAGGTTTGAGTGATTTTGGGACAAAAGCAGGGTTGCGCCCATACTACACATCAGTCACTGACTGGAAGATCGACGGCGATAGCTGGAGGCTCTTGAAGTATAACGACTACTCTCATTTAAAACTGTTGGGTGAGAGTTAATAATAAAAAAGAGCGTTTCAATCAGATTGGCAAGGCTCGATTGAGGTTAATTCACGTTGAAATCTCAATCGTCATGGTAGTATTTCTTGGTGACAGTATTATGGGTTGAAGATATCGAATGATTTTATCTAGGGAAAATGCATGACGGACGGTGCTGTTTCGGTTCTTGATAATTCGGGAAAGGGTAGCCTGGATTCCACTGAGTTTGCTAAAAGCGACTTTAAACATAAGTTAGCACTCCTATCTAAGATTTCAGATGTTGTTCTATTTATAATTATTTCTGGAACAATTAATATGAGTATATTAACTCGTACAATATTTATCACAGCAGGTTCGTCTTGCTTAGGTGGTAAATCTTTAAAGCTTGAAACCTTGTACGTCTTCGTTTCGCTTGGTCTACCAATCTTATTTTTTATTTTCTTTCTAGTCTATGCTGCAAAAATTATCTTTACTGGTGTTTTTAAAAATAGAGCAATTAAACTTTTATCTTTACTGCTTGTGACGATTGGCTTTGTTTTGCCTATAGCAGTCGCATTGCAAAGTTGGTACTCAAGATTTGATTCAATTCCGCGGTACTCATCTAGCAATTACTTTGGAATTGGAGATACTGTTTTTAGTTTCACTTTCTCTCCGATGCTCATCGGTACCCTTCTAGTTGGAGTCCTATTCGTTCCTTATCTTTCAAGTCTTTTCCGAAAGACAAAGAGTATCAAAAGTAATGCCAAGTATTATTTATATACATTTTCTCTACCAGCACTTAACTACTCGATGTTTCTTCTCTTCGTAGTTTTTGGGATTGGCCAGAGTTTCAACTATCCTGCTTATAATCAGTACTGGGTATGCTGAGAACGCTAAAGTGAGTATCCAACGGAAACATTTCAATTAGCAATAATTATTGTTTAAGTTTGTATCAAATTCTAGATTTACTCAGAGATGAGGCATTTAGGATGCAATAGTCCTAAATTCCCTTGGTTTTGGGCACTAGGATTTGTAAATGTTCAATAATTTCTCGATGGACCTTCGTTCGTTCAGATATCAGTAATTTGTGATTATAAACTTTGTATTCTAAATTTCTCATTATTTGAAGCATATCTTCCATTGAGTGCTTGTTCCCTAAGACATTATAAGCTGTACTGACTTTATTGGAGACTACTAACCTAAGAAATAAGGAATAATTGAGTTATGGATGACAAAACCAATGAAAAGAAGAGATCGTTTCAAAA